>NZ_JBHXDQ010000025.1:0-30321 GCF_042725875.1 Streptomyces sp. NPDC127038
GCTCGGAGCGGCGCGAGGGCCCACGGATGCCGGGTCGTGCCCGGTCGCGGTGCCGGCGTCGGTGTCAGAGCAGGCCGTTGCCCGCGCCGCCCGCCAGCCAGACGACCGCCAGGAGGGTGTCGATCGCTCCCAGTGCCAGGGCCACCAGCGCCGGCACGGGGCCCGATCCGGTCCAGCGGCGGCCCATGGAGAGCCATCCGCAGACCATCGCGGCCGGTCCGAGCACGATGCCCAGCGTGAAGAAGCCGGCCACCGCGCACACCACGCCGATGATCCCCAGGGTCGCGCTGTCCGGCCCGGTCCGTGATCCTGTACGGCCACGTGAACGGGGGTACCTGCGCGTACCGTTTCCGAAGCCCGCCATCGTCAACTCCTGAACTCCCGTGACCTGTCGGTCGGTTCGGGTCGAAGGACCGGGTACCCCCGATTCACGCCGGCAGACCCGCCCGTGTCCGGGCGGGTCTGCCGGGGGCGGGACGCGGGGTCAGATGTGGCCGACTCCCGCGCCCGCCTCCGCGTTCTCGCCGCGCTTGGTGAGCAGGGCGACGAAGACGGCCACCACGGCGACGCCCGCGGC
Source organism: Streptomyces sp. NPDC127038 (assembly GCF_042725875.1). Lineage (NCBI taxonomy): Bacteria > Bacillati > Actinomycetota > Actinomycetes > Kitasatosporales > Streptomycetaceae > Streptomyces > Streptomyces sp. NPDC127038. Next base: position 578 of record NZ_JBHXDQ010000025.1, read on the forward strand.
GACGAGGCAGGCGAGGCTCATGCCGGAGATGAACGTCTCGTGGGCGACGTCGGTGATCTGCGCGGCGATGGCGGCCGGGGTCTCCTTGGTGACCGGTGCCGCGCCGACCCGGACCGCCTCGGAGGCCTGGTCGAGCTGGGCCGGGGTGAGCGGCGGCAGCTTGGCGGCGGTCCAGTTGCCGCCGAGGTCGCTGTCGACCTTGGAGGCCATCACGGCGCCGAGGACGGCCGTGCCGAGGCTGCCGCCGATCTGCATCGCGGCCTGCTGGAGACCGCCGGCGACGCCGGAGAGCTCCATCGGGGCGTTGCCGACGATGACCTCGGTGGCGCCGACCATGACCGGCGCGAGGCCGAAGCCGAGGAGGGCGAACCAGATGGACATCAGACCGCTGGAGGTGTCGGCCTTCAGCGTCGACATGCCGTACATGGCGATCGCGGTGGCGGCCATGCCGCTGGCGAGCGGGATGCGCGGGCCGAGCTTGGTGATGGCCAGACCCGCGAGCGGGGAGCCGACGATCATCATGCCGGTGAGCGGGAGCAGGTGCAGACCGGCGTCGACCGGGCTCATGCCGTGCACGTTCTGGAGGTAGAACGTCACGAAGAACAGGCCGCCCATGAAGGCGATGGCCATGAGCACCATCAGCACCACGCCCGCCGAGAGCGGGACGGAGCGGAAGAGGCCGAGCGGGATCAGCGGTTCCTTCACGCGGGTCTCCCAGACGGAGAACAGCGCGAAGCCGAGGGCGGACAGCCCGATGAAGAGCCAGGTCCTGCCGTCGCCCCAGCCCCAGGACGGGGCCTTGATCAGGGCCCACACCAGGCAGAACATCGCGCCGGACAGCAGCACGATGCCGAGGATGTCGAAGGAGCGCGGGGCGTTCTCGGCGCGGTGGTCGAGCAGGATCAGCAGGCCGAGCGTGAGGGCGATCAGGCCGACCGGCACGTTGATGAAGAACACCGACTGCCAGCTGACGTGCTGGACGAGCAGACCGCCGAGGATCGGGCCGCCCGCGGTGGAGGCGCCGATGACCATGCCCCAGATGCCGATGGCCATGTTCAGCTTCTCGGCCGGGAAGGTCGCACGGAGCAGGCCGAGCGCGGCCGGCATCAGCAGCGCGCCGAAGACGCCCTGGAAGACACGGAAGGTGACCACGAAGGCGATGCTGTGCGACAGGCCGATCGCCCCGGACGCGGCGGCGAAGCCGGTCACGCCGATCAGGAACGTCTGCCGGTGGCCGAAGCGGTCGCCGAGCTTGCCCGCGGTGATCAGGGAGACCGCGAGGGCGAGGAAGTAGGCGTTGGTGATCCACTGGACGTCGGCGAAGGTCGCGCCGAGGTCCTTGGCGATGGCCGGGTTGGCGATGGCCACGATGGTGCCGTCCAGGGCCACCATCATGACCCCGACGGCGACGGTGATGAGGGTGAACCAGGGGTGCCCGCGCAGGCCCCGGGCGGGCGCGCCGTCCGCCGGAGCGGCGGCTGCCTCGCCCCCCTGTCCCGTCGTCTCGATGGTGGTCTGACTAGTCATGCGCCGGAGGCTAGTGACAGCCACTGACAATTGACAAACGGATTCACAAGTCGGTAACTGTCACGTCACTCACAGATAGGCTGAACAGGGCGAACTGTTGGCGAAGGGGAGAACACGGCACCATGACGGACACGGTCCCCCCGGCGCACGCGCCGCGGCCCGGGCTGCGGGAACGCAAGAAGCAGCGCACCCGGGACGCGCTGCTGCGGGCCGCCCTCGAACTGTTCACCTCGCAGGGGTACGAGCGGACCACCGTCGACGAGATCGCCGAGGCCGTCGAGGTCTCCCAGCGCACCTTCTTCCGCTACTTCGCCGGCAAGGAGGACGCGGCCCTGTTCCTCCAGCGGCTCAGCGAGTCGCATTTCCTCGCCGCCGTGCGCGAACGACCCGCCCACGAGGCCCCGTTGGAGGCCCTGCGCCGTGCGGTCCTGGAGAGCTGGGACACCATCGGCGAGGCGATCGAGGAGGTGGTGCCGATCGAACTGCACATGCGCACCTACCAGTTGATCGAGTCGACCCCGGCCCTGCTCGCGGTGCACCTGCGCCGCTCGGAGGAGATCGAGGAGGAGATCGCCCGGCTCATCGCCGAACGCGAGGGCCTCGACGTGGACGCGGACCCGCGCCCGCGCATCGCGGTCGCCGTGTTCGGCGGCGTGATGCGGGTCACGGGACGGCTGTGGGGTGCGGGCGAGGACATCAGCGTCGGGGCGATCCGCGAACTGACCGTGTCCTATCTCGACCAGTTGGGGCCCGCGTTGGCGGAGAAGTGGGGCCCCGCGCCACGGTGACGGCTGGTGACGTCTCGTCACATTACGTCACCGTCGCGTCACCTCGGAGGGTCATCGCGCCCCCGTACGGAACCTCGCGCCCGTCCGCGCCCGTTGAACGGGGGGTGTGCGCGCGATGCGTTCCACCGGGGGCCCGGGGAATCACAACACCCCCATGCACAGCGTCACATATCGCACACGCGTGTCAGAAATGTCGGTACAGAGCGTGACCATTTAACTCAAACTGAACCCGGTTTGCCCCAATTACCCCACCAGAAACGTGATCCCCGTCACTCGTTTAACGGGAGGCTCTCCACTTCTCCTAGGGTGTCCTCTCAGTGACTTCCTTCGACACCACCCCCCAACTCAACGTCTGGCGCGCACTGCTCGCGCTGGCCGTGGTCTTCGTGATGCTGGCCACCAGTGGCTGGACCGCGATCCACAGCCACCGGGCCGCCTCGGCGCTCCAGGCGTCCCGCTCCGCGTGGGCGCACGGCAGCGTGGCCGGGCACAAGCTGCCCGATCCCGCCTCCGATCCGGGCCTGCTGGCCCAGTTCTTCGGCACGCTCGACGGACACCAGCGTTCGGAGCTCGCCCACCGCTATCCGCTCGCGGTCGGCAACATGAACGGAGCGCCGGTCACCCTGCGCTACGCGGCGAACCGGGTCGCGCTCAAGCACGAGCGCACGGTGGAACGCCGGCGCATGCACGACGACCGGCTCTCCTCGGCGGGCCAGTACGACGCGGGCCGCCGGATGCACCGCTACGAAGCGCTGCTCGACAAGGGCCGCAAGATCCTCGCCTTCGACCCCAACGGCTCGGGCCGGGTCGCGGAGGTCTTCGGCGACCTCGACAAGGCGCAGCGCGTCTCGGTCGTGGTCCCCGGTGTCGACACCGACCTGCTCACCTTCCAGCGCACGTACAAGGAGTACTCGGCGCCCGTGGGCATGGCGGGCGCCCTGTACAAGGAGGAGCGCTCGGCGGACCCGGCCGCGCGTACGGCCGTGATCGCGTGGGCCGACTACACGGCTCCCAGCGGACTGGGCATCGACTCGGCCACCGCCATGCGGGCCGAGGAGGGCGCGGTACGGCTGAACGCCCTGGTTCGGGCCCTGCCGGGCCGCTCGCAGGTGGCGCTGTACTGCCACAGCTACGGCTCGGTGCTGTGCGGGGTGGCCGCTTCCTCACTGCCCTCGCGGGTCTCCGACATAGCCGTGGCGGGCAGCCCCGGCATGCGGGCGGCGAAGGCGGCGAACCTGCACACCAGCGCCCGGGTCTGGGCCATGCGCGACGCGGACGACTGGATCCAGGACGTGCCGCACCTGGAGGTCGGCGGTCTCGGGCACGGGGCGGACCCGGTGTCGAAGGGGTTCGGGGCCCGTGTGCTGTCCGCCGAGGGGGCGAAGGGCCACGCCGGTTACTTCCAGCCGGGCACGGAGAGTCTCCGCAACTTCGCGGAGATCGGGATCGGCGCGTACCGCGATGTCAGCTGCGCGCGCGACGACGACGCCTGTCGGACGGGTTTGTCCGCCGGTGCGTCGGCCTGACGCGCGTAGAGGACGAAAAACTGCGGTCCGCCCAGAGAGGCGACGGAGGCTTGCGTGCCGCATACGATGGCCCGCATGGGTGACGTACTGGCCGGTTTTCATGCCGCCTGGGAGTTCGAGTCCGACTCCGTGCTCATCCGCTTCGAACGGGGGATCCGCACACCGAAGCTGTTCCAGGCGCTCGGTGAACGCCGTATCCCCCTGGAGGCGATCGCGGCGGTGACGCTGACGCCCGGGAAGCGAGGCACGGTCGTTCTGCGTGCGGTGCCGAGGCCGGGCGCCGATCCGCTGATGGAGGCGGCCGCGGGACAGCTCAAGGAGGGGTGCGACCCGTACCGGCTGGTGCTGCCGGCCGACCGCGAGACGCTCGCGGAGTACTACGCGGACGAGCTGCGCGGCCGGCTCACGGCGGACGACGAACCCGCCGAGCGCTTCCTCGTGAAGCCGCCCGAGGGCCCGCTGGTCTTCAAGGCCTACGACGGGAAGGCGTCCTTCGACGGCAAGACGGTGTCCTTCCGGTGGTTCTGGACGGGTGCGTCCTCGGCGAAGTGGAAGGCCGGCGACCAGACCTTCCCGGTCTCCGCGCTGTGCGGGGTCGAATGGCGCTCCCCCGAGGTGTTCGAGGGCCATCTGCGGCTGCTGCGGCGGGACCCCGCGCCGGCGCATCCCGCGCAGGCGGACCAGGACCCGGCGGCGGTCGTCTTCGGGCTCGGGTACGGGCCCGTCCACGAGTCGCTGCCGTTCGCCGCGGCCGTGCTGGCCGCCACGCGCTCCGCGAGCCCCGCTCCGACGGGCGCGCTCCCGGCCCCGCACCGCGACCCGGCCGACATCGCCGACCGCATCCGGCATCTCGGGGAGCTCCACGAGGCCGGGCTCCTCACGGACGAGGAGTTCTCCGTCAAGAAGGCGGAACTGCTCGCCCAGCTGTGACGAACGAGGGAAGGCCGGCACCCCCGGGGTGCCGGCCTTCCGCGCGCGTGAGCCGTCAGGACCGTTCCGAGGCGAGCGCGCGGCTCGCGTCCCCGTAGAAGCCGATCTTCCGGTCGAGCACCGCGAGGGTGTCCTGGAGCTCGGCGATCCGGGCCCTGACGTCCCGGCGGGTGGCCTCCAGGAGTTCGTAGCGGTCCATGTACGTGTGGTCGCCTGCCCGCACCATCTCCGCGTAGCGGACCATGTCGGCGACCGGCATCCCGGTGAGCCGGAGCTTGCCGACCAGGCCCAGCCAGTCCAGGTCGCGGTTGCTGTAGCGGCGCTGGCCGGTGTGCGAGCGGTCGATGTGCGGCATGAGCCCGATGCGCTCGTACCAGCGCAGGGTGTGCGCGCTGAGGCCGGTGAAGGCGACGACCTCGCTGATCGTGTAGTTGTCCCGGCCGTCGGGGCGCCGCGCCTCGCGCTCGGGAGGCTCGGCGCAGGTGTCGGTCCCGGTGGCCTCGGCTGTGGTCTCCATCACCGTCATGCCCCCACGCTAAAACCTTCGAGCGCACTCCAGGCAAGCCGAACCCGCCGAAAAGGCCGGGACATGACCGGGAGGCGGTGGTTACCGTGCCGATCATGAGTCTCGTACGCCGTGCCACGCCCGAGGACGCGCCGGAAGTGCTGCGCCTGCGCCAAGTGATGATCCACGCGGTCTTCGACGCCGATTCCCCCAGTTCCTGGCACGCCGAGTCGCTGCCCACCGTCCGGGAGAGGCTCGCCGACACCGAGGGCTCCTTCGCCGCCTTCGTGATCGACCACCCGGACCGGCCCGGAGCCCTCGCGGCCCTCGTCGCCGGGACGATCGACTATCGGATCGGGCGGGCGGGCAATCCGCTCGGCGCGGTCGGCCACGTCTTCAGCGTCGCCACCGATCCGGACGCCAGGCACCGCGGTTACGCCCGCGCCGGCATGGAGGCCCTGCTCGACTGGTTCCGCGAGCGCGGGGTCCCCCAGGTCGACCTCAACGCGTCCGCCGAGGCCGAGCCGCTCTACAGGGCCCTCGGCTTCGTTCGCAAGAACGACCCCTCGATGCGGCTGTCCCTCCCACCGGCTTAGGCTCGGGTCATGTCCTTGCAGAGCCTGGCGCTGATCTCGAACTGGCCCGTTCCCACCGCGGCGGCCGCGGTCGTCCGCGCGGACGGCACCGTGGCCGGCTCCCACGGGCCGGGCGGGCACCGGTTCGCGCTGGCCTCCGTCACCAAGCCGCTCGCCGCGTACGCCGCGCTCGTCGCGTACGAGGAGGGGGCGATCGAGCTCGACGAACCCGCCGGGCCCGAGGGTTCGACGGTCAGGCACCTGCTCGCGCACACCTCCGGCCTCGCCTTCGACGAGCACCGGGCGACGTTCACGCCCGGGCAGCGGCGGCTGTACTCCAACGCCGGGTTCGAGGTGCTCGGGGACCACATCGCCAAGGCGGCGGACATGCCCTTCGCGGAGTATCTGCGCCAGGCGGTCCTCGAACCGCTCGGCATGACCGGGACGACGCTGGACGGTTCACCGGCGAAGGACGGCGTCTCGACGGTGGACGACCTCGTCCGCTTCGCCGCCGAGCTCCAGGCACCGCGGCTGCTCGACCCGCGCACGGTCGCGGAGGCCATGACCGTGCAGTACCCCGGGACCAAGGGCGTGCTGCCCGGCTACGGCCACCAGAACCCCAACGACTGGGGGCTCGGCTTCGAGATCCGCGACTCCAAGTCCCCGCACTGGACGGGGAGTTCGTCCTCGCCCGGCACCTTCGGCCACTTCGGTCAGGCCGGTACGTTCCTGTGGGTCGACCCGGTCGCGGGCGCCGCCTGCGTCGCGCTGACCGACCGGAACTTCGGGCCCTGGGCGATCGAGGCGTGGACGCCGTTCACGGACGCGGTGCTGGCCGAACTCGCCTCCTGAGACCGGCCCTTGCCCGCCGCAGCACGGCCGCGGCGCAGGCCGCCGGGTCCCGGCGCGCCCCGGTCTCAGCCGACGGCCATCTCCCACACCAGCAGCTCCGCCGGTGCCCCCGCGACCAGTTCCAGGTCCTTCGCCCCGGTGAGCCGGGCCGCGTCCCCCTCCCCCAGCTCCACGCCGTCCAGCCGGACCTCGCCGCGCACGACATGGACGTAGACCCAGGGCGCGTCGGGGACGGCCGTGCGCTCGCCCGCCGTCAGCCGGCGCACATGCAGCATGGCCCCCGCCTCGGGAACGGCGTACGGGGTGGAGTCGGCGATGCCGCGGACGGTCTCGTACGCGGGATCGCCGCCGGGCTCGACCGGCGCCAGCCACATCTGCACGAAGACGAGGGGGAGTTCGCCGTCGTTGCGCTCGACGTGACGGACACCTCCGGCGGAGCTCAGCCGCTGCACGTCACCGTGGCGCAGCACCGACTCGTTCCCGGCCGAGTCGCGGTGGGTGAGCTCGCCCTCCACCACCCAGGTGATGATCTCGGTGTGACTGTGCGGGTGCTCGTCGAAACCCGCGCCGGGTGCCAGCCGCTCCTCGTTGCAGGCGATCACCGCGCCGAAGCGGAGGTTGTCGGGGTCGTAGTGCGGGCCGAAGGAAAAGGCGTGGAGCGAGGAGATCCCGGCCGCCGGGTCCCCTCCGCGGTAGCGCTCGTCGGCGCGGCGGACGTCCATCACCTCTCCACGGTAGGGCCTGTCGTTTGGATCAGGTGGCACCAAGACACGTTGCCCTGCCCCGCGCCCCGCCGCGTGATCCAAACGACAGGCCCTGGCCCGGCCCCGCGAAGCGGCCTCTCTTACATGCGACCCGCCGCCGCACGGCTGCGTCCGGATAAGGCAGTCTTGTCCCGTGCCCGAACCCGAAGCCAGCAACACCGAGCGCACTGCGCACGACGTCGACTCGCACACCGCGACCCTCAAGCGGCTGGAGAAGTCGGCCGGCAGTCTCGCCGCCCAGGCGATCACGCGGATGGACGAGACGCTGCCGTGGTACCGGGCCATGCCACCGGAGAACCGGTCGTGGATCGGTCTTGTGGCCCAGGCCGGTATCGCGGCCTTCACCGAGTGGTTCCGTCATCCGGACGCTCCGCAGGCCATCTCCACCGATGTCTTCGGCACCGCGCCACGCGAGCTGACCAGGGCCATCACGCTGCGCCAGACGGTGGAGATGGTGCGGACGACAATCGAGGTCATGGAATCGGCCATCGACGAGGTGGCGGCCCCCGGCGACGAGTCCGTGCTGCGCGAGGCGCTGCTGGTCTACGCCCGAGAGATCGCCTTCGCCACCGCCCAGGTGTACGCGCAGGCGGCGGAGGCGCGCGGCGCCTGGGACGCCCGTCTGGAGTCCCTCGTGGTGAACGCGGTGCTCTCCGGTGAGGCCGACGAGGGCGCCGTCTCCCGGGCCGCCGCGCTCGGCTGGAACTCGCCCGAACATGTCTGCGTGGTGCTGGGCACGGCGCCCGACGGTGACAGCGAGCTGACGGTCGAGGCGATCCGGCGGGCGGCGCGGCACGCCAAGCTCCAGGTGCTGACGGGGGTGCTCGGGGACCGGCTGGTCGTCATCGCGGGCGGCAGCGACAACCCGCTCGCGGTCGCCAAGTCGCTGATCGGCCCGTACGCCGCCGGATCGGTCGTCGCCGGGCCGATCGTGCCCGATCTGCTGGCCGCGACCCGGTCCGCGCAGGCCGCGGCGGCCGGACTCAAGGCGTGTTTCGCCTGGCAGGACGCCCCGCGCCCGGTTCTGGCGGACGATCTGCTGCCGGAGCGCGCGATCGCCGGAGACCCGGCTGCCCGTGAGCAGTTGGTGGAGGAGATCTACAGACCGCTGGAGGAGGCGGGCTCGGCGCTGCTGGAGACGCTCAGCGTCTATCTGGAGCAGGCGAGCAGCCTCGAAGGCGCGGCCCGGATGCTCTTCGTCCATCCCAACACCGTGCGCTACCGGCTGCGACGTGTGACTGACGTCACCGGATGGTCGCCCTCCGATGTTCGGTCGGCGTTCACGCTGCGGATCGCGCTGATCCTGGGGCGTCTGGCCGATGGAGATCCACAAACATAGGCTTTTGTCGGGGACCTACAATTCCCCCTCGTGTTCTTCGTCCCTGTCCCCACGGGCGGCCGTGGCCGTCCACAAGAGAGAGTGTGAGAGTGCTCGTACTCGTCGCTCCCGGCCAGGGCGCTCAGACGCCCGGCTTCCTGACTCCTTGGCTCGACCTCCCCGGTGCCGCCGAACGCCTCGCCGCGTGGTCGGACGCCATCGGGCTGGACCTTGCCCACTACGGCACGCAGGCCGACGCGGACGCGATCCGTGACACGGCCGTCGCGCAGCCCCTCCTGGTCGCGGCCGGGCTCCTGTCCGCCGAGGCCCTCGGTGACGTCACCCCCGGTGCCGTCGCGGGTCACAGCGTCGGCGAGATCACCGCCGCCGCGTTCGCGGGAGTGCTCGGCGACACCGAGGCGCTGACGCTCGTACGCAAGCGCGGCCTCGCGATGGCCGACGCCGCCGCCGTCACGCAGACCGGTATGTCGGCGCTGCTCGGCGGGGACCCGGACACGACGGTCAAGCACCTGGAGAAGCTGGGTCTCACCCCGGCGAACGTGAACGGCGCCGGCCAGATCGTGGCCGCGGGGACGCTGGAGCAGCTCGCCGCGCTGGAGGCCGACAAGCCCGAGGGTGTCCGTCGCGTGGTGGCCCTGAAGGTGGCGGGCGCGTTCCACACGCACCACATGGCCCCCGCGGTCGAGGCGCTTGCCGAGGCCGCCGAGGCCCTGACGCCGGCCGACCCCCGGTTCACGTACGTCTCGAACCGTGACGGCCGGGTCGTGGCCTCCGGCGCTGACGTCGTCGCGCGGCTGGTCGGCCAGGTCGCCAACCCGGTCCGCTGGGACCTGTGCATGGAGACCTTCCAGGAGCTCGGCGCGACCGCGCTGATCGAGGTGTGCCCCGGCGGCACGCTGACCGGTCTGGCCAAGCGCGCCCTGCCCGGCGTCCCGACGCTGGCCCTGAAGACCCCCGACGACCTGGACGCGGCTCGCGAGCTCATCGCCGAGCACGGCGCCGCCTGAGGAGCCCGAGAGCATGTCGAAGATCAAGGCACCCAAGGGCGCTCCGTTCGCGCGCATCCTCGGCGTCGGCGGCTACCGTCCCGTCCGGGTGGTGCCCAACGAGGTGATCCTGGAGACGATCGACTCGTCCGACGAGTGGATCCGTTCGCGTTCGGGCATCGAGACCCGGCACTGGGCCTCCGACGAGGAGACCGTCGCCGCGATGTCGATCGAGGCGTCCGGCAAGGCCATCGCCGACGCCGGGATCGACGCCGACCAGATCGGCGCCGTGGTGGTCTCCACCGTGTCGCACTTCGCCCAGACCCCGGCCATCGCCACCGAGATCGCCGACAAGCTCGGCACGAACAAGGCCGCGGCCTTCGACATCTCGGCCGGCTGCGCGGGCTTCGGCTACGGCCTGACCCTCGCCAAGGGCATGATCGTCGAGGGTTCGGCGGAGTACGTCCTCGTCATCGGCGTGGAGCGGCTGTCCGACCTGACCGACCTGGAGGACCGCGCGACGGCCTTCCTGTTCGGCGACGGCGCGGGCGCGGTCGTCGTGGGCCCCTCCGAGGAGCCGCACATCGGCCCCACCGTCTGGGGCAGCGAGGGCGACAAGGCCGGCACGATCAAGCAGACCGTGCCGTGGGACCGCTTCAAGGTCGGCGACGTCTCGCAGCTTCCGCTCGACTCCAAGGGCGAGATCAAGTTCCCTGCCATCACGCAGGAGGGCCAGGCGGTGTTCCGCTGGGCCGTGTTCGAGATGGCGAAGGTCGCACAGCAGGCGCTGGACGCGGCCGGGATCAGCTCGGACGACCTGGATGTCTTCATTCCCCACCAGGCCAACGAGCGGATCATCGACTCGATGGTGAAGACGCTGAAACTGCCGGGACACGTCACGGTCGCGCGTGACGTGCGCACCACCGGCAACACCTCGGCCGCCTCGATCCCGCTCGCGATGGAGCGGCTCCTGGCGACCGGTGAGGCGAAGAGCGGCGACACCGCGCTCGTCATCGGCTTCGGGGCGGGTCTCGTGTACGCCGCGACGGTCGTTACCCTCCCCTAGGCACTCCGTACCGGATCATCCGGTCCGTACGGAAAATCGCCACCCCTCTGGAAACACACCGAAGGAGCGCCTGACATGGCCGCCACTCAGGAAGAGATCGTCGAAGGTCTCGCCGAGATCGTCAACGAGATCGCCGGGATCCCCACCGAGGACGTCCAGCTGGACAAGTCCTTCACCGACGACCTGGACGTCGACTCGCTGTCCATGGTCGAGGTCGTCGTCGCCGCCGAAGAGCGCTTCGACGTCAAGATCCCGGACGACGACGTCAAGAACCTCAAGACCGTCGGCGACGCGACCGCCTACATCCTCGAGCACCAGGCCTGACCTTCCGGTCACCTGGGCCGACCGTCCGGGTGACCGGGGCCGCGTGCCCCGGTTCGCCCTGGCTGATGCCCCGCCACCCGGCGGTGGCGCCGCTGAATCCTCGTATCCGTTGGAGAAAGAATTCCCGTGAGCCCGACCAATCGCACCGTGGTCGTCACCGGTATCGGCGCAACCACACCGCTGGGTGGCGACGCAGCCTCTACCTGGGAGGGCCTGATCGCCGGACGCTCCGGCGTCCGCCCCCTCGAGCAGGAGTGGGCCGCCGACCAGGCCGTCCGTATCGCGGCGCAGATCGCCGTGGAGCCGGGCGAGGTCATCCCCCGCCCGCAGGCCCGCCGTCTGGACCGCTCGGCGCAGTTCGCGCTGATCGCGGCCAAGGAGGCCTGGGCCGACGCCGGTTTCACCGACAAGGCGGGCGAGGACCCGAGTGTCGACCCCGACCGGCTGGGCACGGTCATCGCCTCCGGCATCGGTGGTGTCACGACCCTGCTCGACCAGTACGACGTGCTGAAGGAGAAGGGCGTACGCCGGGTCTCCCCGCACACCGTCCCGATGCTGATGCCGAACGGCCCGTCCGCCAACGTGGGTCTCGCCGTGGGCGCCCGCGCCGGTGTGCACACCCCGGTCTCCGCCTGCGCCTCCGGCGCCGAGGCCATCGGCTACGCCATCGAGATGATCCGCACGGGCCGCGCCGACGTCGTCGTCGCCGGTGGCACCGAGGCGGCCATCCACCCGCTTCCCATCGCCGCGTTCGGCAACATGATGGCGATGTCCAAGAACAACGACGACCCCGAGGGTGCCTCGCGCCCCTACGACGTCGCCCGTGACGGCTTCGTCCTCGGCGAGGGTGCCGGTGTCGTCGTCCTGGAGTCCGCCGAGCACGCCGCCAAGCGTGGCGCCCGCGTCTACGCGGAGGCGGTCGGCCAGGGCATCTCGGCCGACAGCCACGACATCGTGCAGCCGGAGCCGGAGGGCCGCGGCATCGCGCACGCCCTCCAGAGCCTGCTCGACAACACGGACCTGGACCCGGCCGAGATCGTGCACGTGAACGCGCACGCCACCTCGACGCCCGCGGGTGACGTGGCCGAGCTGAAGGCGCTGCGCAAGGTGTTCGGCGACCACGCCGACCACTTCGCGGTCTCCGCCACCAAGTCGATGACCGGTCACCTCCTCGGTGGTGCCGGCGGTGTCGAGTCGGTCGCGGCCGTGCTCGCCCTGTACCACCGGCTCGCCCCGCCGACCATCAACGTCGAGAACCTCGACCCCGAGGCCGAGGCCGCCGCGGACATCGTCCGTGGCGAGGCCCGCAAGCTGCCCGTCGAGGGCCGTATCGCCGCGCTGAACGACTCGTTCGGCTTCGGCGGGCACAACGTGGTCCTGGCGTTCCGTTCCGTCTGACGCCGGTTCCCGTCCCGTACGGCTGTGGCCCGTACCCCTGGTCAAGGGGTACGGGCCACACGGCGTTCGTTCTCGGGCGGGTTCGGGCGTCCTTGACGGAGCGTCACCGGTGGGGCGTCAGACCACCTGGTGCAGCCAGCGGACCGGGGCGCCCTCTCCGGCGTAGCGGAAGGGCTCCAGTTCGTCGTCCCAGGGCTTGCCGAGGAGCTTGGCGAGGTCGGCCTCCAGGTCGCTCTCGCCGCGCTGGGAGCGCAGCAGCGCGGCCCGCAGCCGGTCCTCGGGGATGAGGATGTCGCCGTGGATGCCGGTGACCGCGTGGAAGATGCCGAGCTCGGGGGTGCAGCTGTAGCGCTCGCCCTCGGCGGTGGGGCAGGGCTCGGCGGTGACCTCGAAGCGCAGCAGGTGCCAGCCGCGCAGCGCGGAGGCGAGCTTGGAGGCGGTGCCCACCTCGCCCTTCCAGGAGAACTCGGATCTCCAGGTGCCCGGCGCGGCGGGCTGCCGGATCCAGTCGAGGTTGACGCGTGTGCCGAGCACCCCCGCGACCGCCCACTCGACATGCGGACACAACGCGCGGGGCGCGGAGTGCACGTAGAGAACTCCACGTGTCGTCACTGGGGCCTCCGGACAGAGCGAGACATCTTGTAACTTAGCGGAACGGCAGTGGCAGGGCGGCCACGTGGCGAGGCTACCCTGCGGCGGCGCAAGGAGTGTGACGTACCGTCGGTCCAAGCGCCGTGAACCGCCGAGGTTTCACCCGGCGGGACGTGTCCGGACTCCCCTGCCGGGGGTCCGGGTCCGCCTCCCGGGTGGAGTCGGCCGTACCCCGGGAACGGGGCGCGACCGGCCGTGTACGACGTGGTGCGACCTGCCGCGCGGAGCGGATGCCGACCAACCCTGTACAACGAACGAGGAGACCAGGGGATGCGGAATCGCAGCCACCGTTCGCGGGCCGTCCTCGCCGTCGCCGCGGCGGCGGCCCTCCTGGGCACCGCCGCCTGCGACTCCTCGGCGCCCGGCGGGACCGCGATGCCGCGGCCGTCGGCGAAGCCCACGCCGGTCTGGGACCGCAGTCCGGACTCCATGGCGGCGGTCGGCGACTCGATCACCCGGGGTTTCGACGCGTGCAGCGTGCTGTCCGACTGCCCCGAGGTGTCGTGGGCGACCGGCAGCGATCCCCGGGTCGACAGCCTCGCCGTCCGGCTGCTCGGCCCGACCGGCGCGGCCGAGCGCAGCTGGAACTACGCGGTGACCGGCGCGCGGATGGCCGATCTGCCCGGTCAGATGGAACAGGCGGCGGCGCGCAGGCCGGAGCTGGTCACGGTGATGGCGGGCGCCAACGACGCCTGCCGCTCCTCGGCCGCGGCGATGACGCCGGTCGCCGAGTTCCGCGCCGAGTTCCAGGAGGCGATGGACACGCTGCGCCGGGCCCTGCCCAGGACGCAGGTGTACGTGTCGAGCGTGCCGGACCTCAAGCGGCTCTGGTCCGAGGGGCGCGGCAGCCCGCTGGGCAAGCAGGTGTGGAAGCTGGGCATCTGCCCCTCGATGCTCGGTGACGCCGACTCGCTGAACGCGGCGGCGACCCTGCGGCGCGGGCAGGTGCAGGACCGGGTGAAGGAGTACAACCAGGTGCTGCGCGAGGTGTGCGCGAAGGACCGGCGCTGCCGCTCCGACGGGAACGCGGTCTTCGACTACCGCTTCGGCACCGGCCAGCTGAGCCACTGGGACTGGTTCCACCCGAGCAGGGACGGCCAGGCCCGACTCGCGGAGATCGCCTACCGCACGGTCACGGCACGCAACCCGGTCACCTAGGGTTTCTCCCATGAGTGAACTTTTCGGCACACTTTCCGACGGCACCCGGGTCCACCGCTGGACGCTGGAGCGCGCCGGGGTCCGGGTGCGTGTGCTCACGTACGGCGGGATCGTGCAGTCGGCCGAGGTGCCGGACCGGGACGGGCTGGCCGTGGACGTGACCCTGGGCTTCCCGGACCTGGAGGGGTACACGGCCCATCCGGAGCCGTACCTCGGCGCGCTGGTCGGGCGGTACGCGAACCGCATCGGGGGCGCGGCCTTCCCGCTGGACGGGGTGACGTACCGCCTGGAGGCGAACAACGGGCCCAACTCGCTGCACGGCGGCGACGGCGGCTTCGACAAGCGCGTGTGGGACGCGGAGCCGCTCGAACACGGGGTCAGGCTCTCCCGGGTCAGCCCGGACGGCGAGGAGGGCTTCCCGGGCCGTCTGGAGGTCTCGGCGACGTACACGCTCGACGAGCGGGGCGCGCTGCGGATCGCCTACGAGGCGGTCACCGACGCGCCGACCGTGGTGAACCTGACGAACCACACGTACTGGAACCTCGGCGGCTCCGGCAGCGCGCTCGGGCACGAACTGCGGCTCGACGCCTCGCGGTTGACTCGGGTCGACGGGAACCTGATCCCGACCGGGGAGCTCGACCCGGTCGAGGGCACCCGCTTCGACTTCCGCGAGCCCCGCGAAACCGGCGCGGGCTACGACCACAACTACGTCCTCGACAAGGGGCTCACGGCCGCCGCGGTGGAGGTCGCCGAGCTGTACGACCCGGCGTCCGGCCGGGTGCTGACGGTCGCGACCACCGAACCGGGTCTCCAGCTCTACACCGCCGACCATCTGGGCGCCCCCTTCGCCCCGAACGACGGCGTCGCCCTGGAGACCCAGCACTTCCCCGACTCCCCGAACCGCCCGGACTTCCCGAGCACGGAGCTGCGACCGGGCGGGGTGTACCGCTCGGAGACGGTGTACGGGTTCTCCGTACGCTCCTAGATCGTGTCCGGACCGGGGCAAACGGCGGGCCCCGGTCCGGAGGTCAGGTTCCGGGCCGGGGCCGGCCGAAGGCGGGCGTGTGGTTCACGCCTCGATGATCGTGCGCAGGCGAGGGTCCGCGAGGGAACGGCCTGCCTGAATCTCGTACGAACCCTTCACAAACGCCCATGTGTTCGTGGCGGTGTCCCAGAGCTCGAAAGCGCGGCGCGGGAGTTCCACGACGGCCTCGGCACTCTCGCCGGGCGCGGCCTCGACACCGGCGAATCCGGCGAGCGCGCGGAGGGGCCGCTCGGTGCCCGGTTCGGCGGGGGCGAGGTAGACCTGGACGACCTCGCGCCCGGCCCGCTCACCGCGGTTGCGGACCCGGACGGTGACCGTCGTGCCCCGGACCTCGATGGACTCGTAGTCCCAGTCGGTGTAGCCGAGGCCGTGCCCGAAGGCGTACGAGGGGGTAATGCCCTCCTTCTCCCAGGCGCGGTAGCCGATGAAGACGTCCTCGGTGTACGGGAGTTCACCGCCCTCGGGACGCACCTGGGTGACCGGGGCGTCCGCGAGGGGGCCCCAGGTGGTGGGGAGCCGGCCGCCCGGTTCGTGGGCGCCGGTGAGGACGTCGGCGAGGGCCGCGCCGCCCTCCTGTCCCGGGAACCAGCTCAGGAGGACGGCGGCGACCTCGTCGCGCCACGGGAGTTCCACCGGGGAGCCGGAGTTGACGACCACGACGGTGTTCGGGTTGGCGGCGGCGACGGCGTGGACCAGGTCGTCCTGGCGGCCGGGGAGCCCGAGGTCCGCGCGGTCGAAGCCCTCGGACTCGACGCGGTCGGTGGTGGCGACCACGACGACGGCGGTGTCGGCGGCGCGGGCCGCGGCGACCGCCTCGGCGATCAGTTCGTCCGCGTCGCGCACGGGCTCCTGGTGGGCGAGCGTGAAGCCGAGGACCTTCACCGGGGCGTCCTCGGGGAACACGACGGTGTGGTCGAGGGAGACCGCCACCGGTTCGCCCGAGGCGAGTTCGGCCCGGCCGCGGGCCA
The DNA here is from genome assembly GCF_042725875.1 of Streptomyces sp. NPDC127038. NCBI lineage: Bacteria > Bacillati > Actinomycetota > Actinomycetes > Kitasatosporales > Streptomycetaceae > Streptomyces > Streptomyces sp. NPDC127038. The sequence continues at coordinate 16,980 of NZ_JBHXDQ010000025.1, forward strand.
CCGGGGCACCGAAGAAGGTCACGAAGGGGCGGTCCTCGGCGGTGCCCTGGACGCCGTCGAAGTACGTCGTGCCGTCGACGGTGAGGGTGAACGCGCCGGGGCCCTTGATGCCGAAGGTGTGCGGGCCGGACTCGCGCGGGGTGAAGGTGCCGGTGAGTTCGACGGTGGCCAGGTTCTCGTGCGTGACCCCTTCGGGCAGGTCGTCGCCGATCCACTGGATCTGGCCGTTGGGGGCGGAGGCGGTGGCGAGGATCTCGCCGGCGGCGTCGCGGCAGATCGCGCGCAGCTCGAACCCCTTGTCGGCGACGGGCAGTTCGACGGCGAGGTCGGCGCCGAGGGCGTAGGTCACGCTGCCCTCGGGGAGCGCGGCGGTGAGACCGTCGAGGGGCGAGACGATGGAGGCGGGGAAGACGGTCGCGGAGCCACCGCCGAGCACCCGGGCGTCACGGGCGGCGGCGCCGACGAGGGCGATCCGGTGCCCCTCGGGGAGCGGCAGGGCGCCTTCGTTGCGGACGAGGACGAAGCCCCGGCGGGCCACCTCGCGGGCCAGCGCCTGTCCGTCCACGGGCGCCGGCGCCTCGGTCACGACGGGTTCGGCCCCGGCCAGGGCGCCGACGCGGGCGGCGAGCCGGAGCACGTTGCGGACGGCCGCGTCGACCGTCGCCTCCGCCACCTCGCCGGCGCGCACGGCGGCGGCGAGCGGTTCCCCGTAGACGGTCCTGGGGCCGGGCATGGCGACGTCGAGTCCGCCCTCGATCGCGGCCCTGGTGTCGCGGGCGGCCCTCCAGTCGGAGACGTTGAAGCCGTCGAAGCCCCACTCGCCGCGCAGGACGTCGTTCACGAGCCGGCCGTGCTCGCTCATCGTCGTGCCGTTGACGGAGTTGTAGGCGGTCATGACGCCCCACGGGCGGGCCGTCGCGACGATGGTCTCGAAGGGCGCCAGGTACAGCTCGCGCAGGGCGCGTTCGGAGACCAGGTTGTCCACGGTGAAGCGGTCGGTCTCGGCGTCGTTGGCGACGAAGTGCTTGACGGTGGTGGCGACCCCGCCGGACTGCACGCCCCGGACGTAGCCGGCGCCGATCGCGCCGGTCAGGAGCGGGTCCTCGCTGTAGGCCTCGAAGTGGCGGCCGCCGAGCGGGGAGCGGTGGAGGTTGACGGTCGGGGCGAGCAGGACGTGGACGCCCTTGCGGCGCGCCTCCTGGGCGAGCAGCACCCCGGCGCGGCGGGCCAGCTCCGGGTCCCAGCTCGCGGCGAGCGCGGTGGGCGAGGGGAGCGCGACGGAGGGGTCGTCGGCGCTCCAGCGGACGCCGCGGACGCCGATGGGGCCGTCGGACATGACGAGGGAGCGCAGCCCGATCCCGGGGAGCGCGGGCAGGGTCCACATGTTCCGTCCGGACAGCAGCCGGGCCTTCGCGTCCAGGTCGAGCCGGCCCAGTGCCGCCTCGACGACGGCCTCCCGGGCCGCGTCCGCCTCCCGGTCCCCGTGGCCGCTGCCCGTCCCCACCGCAGTCTCCGCCATGGCGGCACCTCCTCGTCGAAAGCCGTCGGTCGTCCCCACATCGTGCATCCGGCACCTGTAGGGCGGTAGGTTTCGTCACCTTCTCGTTATCTTCGCAAGGGGAGATGCCGTACGGTGACGCCATGACGGCCAGGACCCGGAGCGAGGAGCGGCGCGCCGAGATCGTGCGCGCGACGCTGGAGGTGATCGCCGAGCGCGGTTACCGGGGCGCGAGCCTCGCCGCGGTCGCCGAGCGGGTGGGCCTCACCCAGCAGGGCCTGCTGCACCACTTCCCCACCAAGGAGGCGCTGCTCGTCGCCGTGCTCGGGGACCGGGACCGGTGGGACGCGCTGCCGGACACCCCCTGGCGGGCCGAGCTGCTGGTCTCGCTGGTCGAGTACAACGCGATGCGGCCCGGGATCATCCAGACCTTCTCGGCCCTGCTCGGCGAGAGCGTCACGGAGGGGCACCCGGCCCGCGAGTTCTTCACCCGGCGCTACACGGCGGTGCGGGCCAACATGGCCGTGGCGCTGCGCGCGGAGTACGGGGAGCGGCTGCCGAGCGGGCTCACGCCGGAGCGCGCCGCTCCGCTGCTCGTCGCCGTGATGGACGGGCTCCAGTACCAGTGGCTGCTGGACCCGGAGTCGGTGGACATGCCGGCCGCGTTCCGCGACTTCCTCACGCTGCTGGGCGAGGCCTGAGCCTCCCGGGGTCCGCCCCGGTCACAGGGTGGTGTCCTGCTCCTCGTTCGCCGCCCGGTCGGAGGCCGTGCCTCCGGAAGCCGTGCCGGCGTCCCCGTCCCGGTCCTCGTCGGTGTCGCCCTCGCTGATCTCCTCGCCGAGCAGGTCGCGGGCCATCAGGGTGGCGCCCGCGACGGCTCCGGGCATGAGGAACACCGCGACGAACGGGACGAGGAAGGCCAGCCCGAGCGGGGTGCCGAAGCCCCAGACCAGGGTCTTGCGGGAGCGGAGCAGGGCGAGACGCTCGCGCAGGTCGACATCGCGGCGCTGGAGGGCGACGGCGACGAGTTCCTCGGTGAGGAAGAAGCCCGTGACGAAGAAGCCGAGCACGGGGACGACGGTCTGCCCGACGAAGGGGACGAAGCCGAGCGCGAAGAGGAGGACCCCCCACACCAGGGCCCGTACGAGGATACGGAGGCTGTCGCGGGCGGAGATCCACAGCTCGTGCCAGAGCGGCCGCCCCGACTCGGGGGCCGTGCCGTCCGGGGAGACGTCGCGGTCGACCTTCTCCGAGAGACTCTCGTAGAAGGGCTGGCCTATCAGCAGGGTGACGGCGGTGAAGGTGAGGACGGCGAGCAGGAGGGCGAGCGCGAACAGGACGGCGGTGAGGAAGCCGCGGAAGAGGCCCGCCCAGGGGCTCGACCAGTCGTCCGCGAACGGCGTCGCCCAGGTGACGAAGCCCTCCCCGTACACACCGAGGGCGACGAGCGCCGCCGCGTAGAGCACGAGCGTGATGAGCCCCGGCAGCAGTCCGAACCCGAAACTCTTCCCGTGCCGGACCACCCATCGCTGGCCGCGCAGCAGATAGCCGAAACCCACCCCAAGATCGCGCATGGGGAGACCCTATCGGGGCGCCCGGCCGGACCACGAGACGGACGACGGAGGCCGCCTCCCCTGCATGTCGAAGGCCGCCTCCCCGGCATGGGGGAGGCGGCCTCCGTGAGGTGCGCGCGGGCGTCGCCGCCCCGGCGTCCGGGTCAGAGCTTGACGATCATCTTTCCGACGTTGTCGCCGCGCAGGACGCCGAAGAACGCCTCCACGTTGTTCTCGATGCCCTCGACGATCGTCTCGGCGTACTTCAGCTCGCCGGAGCGGATCCAGCCGCCGACCTCCCGGACGAACTCCGGCTGGAGGTCGTAGTGGTCGCCGACGAGGAAGCCCTGGATGCGGCCGCGGGTCTGGATCAGCCGGGCCAGGTTCCGCGGGCCGGGGGCGGGCTCGGTGCGGTTGTAGACGGAGATCATGCCGCAGACGGCGATGCGGCCGTCCCGGTTCAGCGAGCCGATCGCCGCCTCCAGGTGGTCCCCGCCCACGTTGTCGAAGTAGACGTCCACGCCGTCGGGCGCGGCCTCGCGCAGCTGCTGGGAGACCGGGCCGTTCTTGTAGTTGAAGGCCGCGTCGAAGCCGTACTCCTCCACGAGCAGCTTGACCTTCTCGTCGGACCCGGCGGAGCCGATGACCCGCGAGGCGCCCTTGAGCCGGGCGATCTGGCCGACCTGGCTGCCGACCGCGCCGGCGGCGCCGGACACGAAGACGGAGTCGCCCTCCTTGAAGGAGGCGGTGCGCAGGAGCCCGGCGTACGCGGTGAGGCCGGTCATGCCGAGGACGCCGAGGTACGTCGAGAGCGGCGCCGCCGCGGCGTCCACCTTGACGGCCTGCTTGGCGTCCACGACGGCGTACTCGCGCCAGCCGAGGAAGTGCAGCACGTGGTCGCCGACCTCGACGCCCTCGGCGTTGGAGGCGACGACCTCGCCGACCGCGCCGCCCTGCATGGTCTTGCCGAGCTCGAAGGGGGCGGCGTAGGACTTGGCGTCGCTCATCCGGCCGCGCATGTACGGGTCGACGGAGACGTAGGCGTTCCGTACCAGGACCTCGCCCGGGCCCGGCTGCCGGACCTCGGCCTCGACCAGGGCGAAGTCGGAGGGCTGGGGGAAGCCGACCGGGCGGCTGACCAGATGCCACTCGCGGCCGGTGGAGGGAAGCTGGGGGGTCTCGGACATGAGGGTGCGCCTTTCACGGTGACCGGCGAGCGGACCGGTGAGCGGATCAAATGCTTCAGTACCTGAAACAACCATGCTCCTGAATATTTAATGATGTCAAGTAACACGCTAGGATCGAGAGCATGGCCACCCACAAGAGACCACGGATCGACCCCCTGACCATGGAGGTCGTCGAGTTGATCGGCACGGTCGTGGCCCGCTACCACGACGAGTACGAGGACGCGGCGGCCCAGCACGCCCTCACCGGCGCGCAGGCGCGGCTGCTGAGCCTGCTCTCGCTGGAGCCGCTGCCGATGCGCCGACTGGCCCAGAAGCTGAAGTGCGAGCCGTCGAACGTCACGGGGATCGTGGACCGGCTGGAGACCCGGGGCCTGGTGGAGCGGCGCCCCGACCCGGCGGACCGCCGGGTGAAACTGGCGGCGGCGACGGACGAGGGCCGCCGGATCGCCGGGGGGCTGCGCGACTCGCTCGACTTCGCCCGCGAGCCGCTGGCGGAACTCTCGGACGAGGAGCGGCTGTCCCTGCGCGACCTGCTGCGCCGCATGCTGGGCGAGACCCCGGGCACGGGCGACGCCTGAGGGCGCCCCGCGGCGGGTGGCGCGCCCGCAAGCCCCGCGGCGGGCGGCACGCCCGCGGCACGGTCAGCCCGTGGCGGGCTGGACGCCTAGGCGCACCACCACAGGAACTTGTTGCAGCTGTTCGAGGGTGACGGAGCCGGCGCGGGGGCCGACGTCTCCGGGGACGTGGTGGCGGGGGCCGTCGTGCGGGGCGCCGAGGGGGCGCTCGCCGGGGCCGAGGCCGAACGGCCGGGCAGGGCGCCCGCGGTCGGCGACCCGTCGCTCCCGGCGCTCTTCCCGCCCGTCGCCGCGGACGCGGAGCGGGAGGCGGAGGCGGATCCGGCGGCCGGGGACGAGGCACCGGGGGTACGGCCGGCCGCGGGGGAGGCGGAGGCGGAGCTCTTCGGCAGCGCGGACGCCGCCGGTGAGGCCGAACCGTCGGGCGACTCGGCCGCCGCCGGGCTGGGGCCGAGCCCGGGCGCGTCGACGCCGAGCTCGGCGAGGCTCAGACCGCCGGCCGCGAGGACGAACCCCATGGCTATGAACAGGGTGCGGCGGCGCTTGCGGCGGTGCGCGGCGGCCTTGCGGTCACGTCGGCTGACGCCGGCCGGGACCCCCCGGTCGTCCGGGTCGCCCTCCTCGGCCGCGGCGTCCAGGACGCGGCCACCGCGCCGGCGCGCGGCGCGCCGGGAACGCCACTCGACGTCGCCGTCCTCGGTGTGGCGCGGGTCGGCTCCGGCGCCCACCGGCGGGCGCGCGCCGGTCTCCTCGGCGTCCGCTCCGAGTTCGTCGACCGGGGTGCCGCACCCGGGACAGGCGAGCGCGCCGTTGAGGTGCCTGCGGCACACGTGGCAGTAGTCCATGACGCGGGAAGACTAGGGTCACCGCCGGTAACGTTCCTAGGCGCAGTTGTGAAGATCTTGTGCGGAATCAAGTATTCCGGCCCGTCGGACCCGGGTGCCCCCGAAGATCCCCCGCCATCCTGCGCCCATCGCGTCGGAACCGTTATGCGCGCGACCCATTGACACCCCCCGGGCGGCGTCCTTACTGTCACGCCAGCATTTCGAACGTGTGACGAAATTTCGAACAGAGCTGAAAGCACAGGGGGCATCTGCCGTGCGCATCACGGGAATCACCACACACGTGGTCGGGACACCCTGGAGGAACCTGACCTACGTCCAGGTGCACACCGACGAGGGCGTCACCGGGGTCGGCGAGACCCGCATGCTGGGCCACACCGACGCGCTGATCGGCTATCTGCACGAGGCGCAGGCCAACCATATTCTCGGCTCCGACCCGTTCGCGGTCGAGGACCTGGTCCGCCGGATGAAGTACGGCGACTACGGGCGGGCCGGCGAGATCGTGATGTCCGGCATCGCGGTCATCGAGATGGCCTGCTGGGACATCAAGGGCAAGGCGCTCGGGGTGCCGGTCTGGCAGCTCCTGGGCGGCAAGGTCACCGACCGGGTCAAGGCCTACGCCAACGGCTGGTACACCACCGAACGCACCCCGGAGGCCTACCACAAGGCCGCCCAGGAGGTCGTCGCGCGGGGCTACAAGGCCCTCAAGATCGACCCCTTCGGCACCGGGCACTTCGAGCTCGACCACGAGGCCACGCTGTACTCGGTGTCGCTCATCGAGGCGGTGCGCGACGCGATCGGGCCCGAGACCGAGCTGATGCTGGAGATGCACGGCCGCTTCTCGCCGTCCACCGCCGTCCGCCTCGCCCACGAGCTCGCGCCCTTCAAGCCCGCGTGGCTGGAGGAGCCGGTGCCGCCGGAGAACCTCAAGGCGCTGGAGAAGGTCGCCGCCAAGGTCGACATGCCCCTCGCCACCGGCGAGCGCATCCACGACCGCATCGAGTTCCGCGAGCTCTTCGAGAGCCAGGCCGTCGACATCATCCAGCCCGACGTCGGTCACATCGGCGGCATCTGGGAGACCCGGAAGCTGGCCGCGACCGCCGAGACCCACTACATGCTGGTCGCCCCGCACAACGTCGGCGGCCCCGTCCTGACCGCCGCCTCCCTCCAGGTCGGCTTCACCGCGCCGAACTTCAAGATCCTGGAGCACTTCAACGACTTCGCCGACGCGGAGATCAAGAAGGTCGTCAAGGGCGCCCCGCAGGTCGTGGACGGCTACTTCGAGCTGTCCCACGAACCGGGACTCGGCGTCGAGCTGGACGTCGACGCGGCGGCCGAGTTCCCCCAGCAACAGGCCCGCTTCGACCTGTGGGCCGACGGCTGGGAGCAGCGCAAGCCCAAGGGGTCGCAGTGAGCACCGCGGTCCTCGTCGAGGGCCCGGGCGAGCACCGGCTGGTCCCGCACGAGCCGGTCCGCCCCGCGGCGGGCGAGGCGCTCGTACGGGTGCACGCGGTCGGCATCTGCGGCAGCGACCGCGAGGTCTACCAGGGCAACCGGCCCGAGGGCTACGTCCGCTATCCCCTGACCCCGGGTCACGAGTGGTCCGGGACCGTCGAGGAGGTCGGCACCGGCGTCCCGGCGGGGCTCGTCGGCCGCAAGGTCGTCGGCGAGGGCTTCCGCAACTGCCAGGTCTGCGACCGCTGCCACGCGGGCGAGACAACGTTGTGCACGGCCGGGTACGAGGAGACGGGCTTCACCGTTCCCGGGGCGATGGCGGGCACGCTGACGCTGCCGGCCCGGCTGCTGCACGTCCTGCCCGACGACGCCGATCTGACGGCCGCCGCCCTGCTGGAGCCGGCCGCCTGCATCGCGGCCGCCGCCCTCAAGGCGAACGCGCGGCCCGGTGAGCGCGTGGCCGTGGTGGGCACCGGGACGCTCGGGATGTTCGCCGTGCAGTTCCTGAGGGCGGGCTCCCCTGCCGAGCTGCTCGTGGTGGGCACCCGCCCCGACCGGGCCGCACTGTCACGGGAGTTCGGCGCCACCGCCTTCCTCACCCGGGACCAGCCGCTCCCCGACGACTTCGACGTCGTCATCGAGACCGCCGGGTCCGCGTCCGCCGCGCGCACCGCCGCCTCCCTGCTGCGGCGCGGCGGACGCCTGGTCCTCACCGGGATCCCGGCGCCGGGCGCCGAGGGTCTCGACCCGACCGATCTCGTCGTACGGCAGCTGGAGGTGCACACCGTGTTCGGGGCGCCGCCGGACGCCTGGGCGCACACCGTGCGGGTCTTCGGCGCGGGTCTGCTGAACCCGTCGCCGCTGGTGACGCACGAACTGCCGCTCGCCGCGTTCCCGGAGGCCATCGAACTGGTGGGCTCCGGCGATCCGAAGGTCGGCAAGGTCCTGCTGAAGCCGTGACCACCCGATCCGTACGCCGGTATGGGGTTCCTGACGGCCCCGTACCGGCGTGCACCAGGCCACGTGCGCCGAAGGTCGCGAACCATGACCGAAATATCGAACGATGAAGGACAGCTTGTGACCGACGCCCTTCCCACGGCGCCCCGTCGACCCGGCGAGCCGGCCCTGGCCACGCTCGGCCTGGCCGCGCCCGCCCTCTCCCCCGCGGACGCCTCGCCGCACACCTTCCCCGGAGGCGGCCGCTGGCGCACCGAGGTCCCCTCCGTCGAGGGACCCGAGGCGCTCGCGGTGGTCCTCAAGGAGGCCTCGCGGCTCGATGTGCCGATCCACCGGATCAGCCAGGGCAGCGGTGTCTGGATGCTGACCGACGCCGAGATCACCGAGATGGTCGAGGCCACCGGTGAACGCGACATCGAACTCTGTCTGTTCACCGGACCGCGCGGCACCTGGGACATCGGCGCCTCGACGCGCTCCGACTCGCGCGGCGGCGGGCTGCGCGCCCGCGGCCACGACGCGCTGGCCGGCTGTGTCGAGGACGCCGTCAGGGCGGTGGAGCTGGGCGTCAAGTGCCTGCTCGTCGCCGACGAGGGCGTGCTGTGGACGCTGCACCGGGCGCGGGTCGCCGGGATCCTGCCGGCCGACACGACGTTCAAGGTCTCGGCGCTGATCGGTCCGGTGAACCCGGCCTCGTACGCCGTGTACGAGCGCCTCGGCGCCGACTCGCTGAACGTGCCCAGCGATCTGACGCTCGATCACCTCACCGAGATCCGGCGGGTCTCCGCCGCCCCCATGGACATGTACATCGAGGCCCCCGACGATCTCGGCGGGTACATCCGGATGTACGAGGTCGCCGAGCTGATCCGGCGCGGCGCACCGCTGTATCTGAAGTTCGGGCTGTCCAAGACCCCCGGGATCTACCCGTACGGACACCATCTGCGGGACCTGACGCTGAGCACGGCCCGGGAGCGGGTGCGCCGCGGCCGGCTCGCCCTTGACCTGCTGACACGGCACGGCGCGGGTGACGACATGGCCCCCCTCGGCTCCCGTCTGCCCGGCACCCTCTCGCGATTCGACACTCCCTCATAACGTTCGCACAAACCCCCTTCACACAAGCAGACACAGTCGCGCACAATCCAACACACCTTCTCGGCCTTCCTCTCAGAGCTCACGGAGCTTCCGAGTTCCGCGAGACCGAGCCCGGTCCAAGACATCAAGGATGATGATCATGCGTAACCGCAGAGCCGCCCTCACCGCCATAGCCGGAGCCGCCTCCCTCGCCCTCGCCCTGACCGCCTGCGGCCAGAACAGCGACGGCGGCAGCAAGGAGGACAAGGGCAGCAGCAAGGGCGGGACGATCGGTATCGCGATGCCGACCAAGTCCTCCGAGCGCTGGATCGCCGACGGCAACAACGTCGTCAAGAACCTGGAGTCCAAGGGCTACAAGACCAAGCTGGTCTACGGCGAGGACGACCCGGACCAGCAGGTCTCGCAGATCGAGAACCTCATCACGCAGGGTGTCAAGGCGCTGATCGTGGCGGCCATCGACAACAAGTCCCTGAACAACGTGCTCCAGCAGGCCGCCGACGCCCACATCCCGGTCATCGCCTACGACCGCCTGATCCTCGGCACGAAGAACGTCGACTACTACGCGTCCTTCGACAACTCCAAGGTCGGCGAGCTCCAGGGCAACTACATCCTCCAGAAGCTCGGCCTCGCGGACGGCTCCAAGAAGGGCCCGTTCAACCTCGAACTCTTCGCCGGCTCGAACGACGACAACAACACGAAGTACTTCTTCGGCGGCGCGATGAAGGTGCTCCAGCCCTACATCGACAAGAAGCAGCTCGTCGTCCAGTCCGGCCAGACCGCGCTCAACCAGGTCACCACCCTGCGCTGGGACGGCGCCACCGCCCAGAAGCGCATGGACGACATCCTCACCAAGTCGTACTCCAGCAAGAAGGTCGACGCGGTGCTCTCCCCGTACGACGGCATCTCCATCGGCATCCTGTCGTCGCTGAAGTCGGACGACTACGGCTCCAAGAGCAAGCCGCTGCCGATCCTCACCGGTCAGGACGCCGAGCTGGCGTCGGTGAAGTCGATCATCGCGGGCGAGCAGACGCAGACCGTCTACAAGGACACCCGCCAGCTCGCCAAGATCGCCTCGACCATGGTGGACGACGTCCTCAAGGGCAAGAAGCCGCAGACCAACGACACCACGACCTACGACAACGGCTCCAAGGTCGTCCCCGCCTACCTGCTCCAGCCGGTGAGCGTCGACAAGTCCAACTACCAGTCGGTCCTCGTCGACGGTGGCTACTACACGGCGGACCAGCTCAAGTAAGCGTCGAACCTTACGGATTGGAAGGCACGACCATGGCGGGACCCGTCCTGGAAATGCGCTCGATCGTCAAGACCTTTCCCGGCGTCAAGGCGCTGTCGGACGTCACCCTGACCGTCCGGCAGGGCGAGGTCCACGCCATCTGCGGTGAGAACGGCGCCGGCAAGTCCACCCTGATGAAGGTGCTCTCCGGCGTCCACCCTCACGGCAGCTACGAGGGCGAGATCCTCTTCGAGGGAGAGGTCTGCCGCTTCAAGGACATCCGGGCGAGCGAGCAGCACGGCATCGTCATCATCCACCAGGAACTGGCGCTGTCGCCCTACCTCTCCCTCGCGGAGAACATCTTCCTCGGCAACGAACACGCCAAGCGCGGGTTCATCAACTGGAACACGACCCTGCGGCACGCGGCCGAGCTGCTGCGCCGGGTCGGTCTGAGCGATCACCCCGAGACCCGTGTCGCCGACATCGGGGTGGGCAAGCAGCAGCTCGTGGAGATCGCCAAGGCGCTCTCGAAGAAGGTGAAGCTGCTCATCCTCGACGAGCCGACCGCGGCTCTGAACGACGAGGACAGCGAGAAGCTCCTGGACCTGATCCTGGAGCTGAAGAAGCAGGGCATCACCTCGATCATCATCTCCCACAAGCTGAACGAGATCCGCAAGGTCGCCGACTCGGTGACGATCCTGCGGGACGGCCGGACCATCGAGACCCTCGACGTGAAGGCGCCGGAGACGACCGAGGACCGGATCATCAGCGGCATGGTCGGCCGCGACCTGGAGCACCGCTTCCCCGAACGCACCCCCCACGAGGCCGAGGAGGGGGCGGCCCCGGCGCTGGAGATCCGCGACTGGACCGTGCACCACCCGATCGACCAGCAGCGCAAGGTCGTCGACGACGTGTCGGTCCACGCGCGGCGCGGGGAGATCGTCGGCATCGCCGGCCTGATGGGCGCGGGCCGCACCGAACTCGCGATGAGCGTCTTCGGGCGGTCCTACGGCCGGCACGCCGGCGGCACGGTCCTCAAGGACGGCGAGGAGATCCGTACGAAGTCCGTGGCGGAGGCCGTCGGCCACGGCATCGCGTACGTCACCGAGGACCGCAAGCACTACGGCCTCAACCTCATCGACACGATCAACCGCAACATCTCGCTGTCCGCTCTCGGCAAGGTGGCCCGGCGGGGGATCGTCGACGAGCACGAGGAGCGGCAGGTCGCCGAGGGCTACCGCACGTCGATGAACATCAAGGCGCCGACCGTCTTCGAGCCGGTGGGCAAGCTGTCCGGCGGCAACCAGCAGAAGGTCGTCCTCAGCAAGTGGATCTTCGCAGGTCCCGACGTGCTGATCCTGGACGAGCCGACGCGCGGTATCGACGTGGGCGCCAAGTTCGAGATCTACACGGTCATCGACAAGCTGGCCGCCGAGGGCAAGGCGATCATCTTCATCTCCTCCGAGCTGCCCGAACTGCTCGGCATGTGCGACCGCATCTACACCATGGCCGCCGGGCGGCTGACGGGTGAGTTCTCGCGGGCCGAGGCCACCCAGGAAGTGCTGATGCGTCAGATGACGAAGGACAAAGAGGTAACCCGATGAGCACCGATGTGACCAACGTCCCGGCCGAGGCGCCACCGGGCAAGGACGGGAGCGCCGACGGCGGGGAGAACCTGCTGCGGGTGATGCTCGACGGCCTGCGCCAGAACATGCGCCAGTACGGCATGCTGCTCGCGCTCGGCCTGATCGTCGTCCTCTTCGCGGTCTGGACCGACGGCCAGCTGCTGCTGCCGCGCAACGTCTCCAACCTGGTCCTCCAGAACAGCTACATCCTGATCCTCGCGATCGGCATGATGCTGGTGATCATCGCGGGCCACATCGACCTGTCGGTCGGCTCGCTGACCGCGTTCGTGGGCGCGTTCGCGGCCGTGCTGATGGTCGAGCACAGTGTGGCGTGGCCCGTCGCCCTGCTGCTGTGCCTCGTGGTGGGCGCCGTGGCGGGCTCGGTCCAGGGATTCCTGATCGCCTATCTCGGCATACCGAGCTTCATCGTCACCCTCGCCGGGATGCTGCTCTTCCGCGGTCTGACGGAGATCCTGCTCAAGGGGCAGACCCTCGGCCCGTTCCCCGACGGCCTCCAGAAGATGGGCAACGGCTTCCTCCCGGAGGTCGGCCCGACCACGAACTACCACAACATCACCCTGCTGCTCGGCCTCGCGGTGATCGTCTTCGTGGTCCTCCAGGAGGTGCGCGACCGCAGGCGCCAGCAGGAGTTCACCCTGGACGTGCTGCCGGCGAAGCTGTTCGCGCTCAAGCTGGTGGCGCTGGTCGCCGCGGTGCTCACGGTCACGATGCTGCTCGCCAGCTACAAGGGCGCCCCGATCGTGCTGCTGATCCTCGGCGTGCTGGTCGTCGGCTACGGCTATGTCATGCGCAACGCCGTCTTCGGCCGTCACATCTACGCGATCGGCGGCAACCTCCCGGCGGCGAAGCTGTCGGGCGTCAAGGACAAGAAGGTCACCTTCTTCGTCTTCCTGAACATGGGCATGCTCGCGGCCCTGGCGGGTCTGGTGGTAGCCGCCCGCCTGAACGCGGCCTCTCCGAAGGCCGGTCTGAACTTCGAGCTGGAAGCGATCGCCTCGTCGTTCATCGGTGGCGCGTCCATGAGCGGCGGTGTGGGTACCGTCCTCGGCGCGATCATCGGCGGTCTGGTCCTCGGCGTGCTGAACAACGGCATGAACCTCCTCAGCGTCGGCACCGACTGGCAACAGGTCATCAAGGGCCTGGCCCTGCTGGCCGCGGTCGGCTTCGACGTGTGGAACAAGCGCAAGGTCGGTTCGTAAGTCAGCCGGGGCCCCCCCCCGGGGGGGGGGCCCCCCCCATGGGGAGGAGCCGCGGAAAGGGAAAAAGCAGACGTACGGGGAAAGCACCGGCGGGAGCGGGCGTAAACGCG
>NZ_JBHXDQ010000025.1:30331-78845 GCF_042725875.1 Streptomyces sp. NPDC127038
TCATCCGCCGCGGGGCGGGCCGGGCGGGTCGTGCTTGTTGGTGCCCCACCCCCGTCTGGGGTGGTGCTACCGGGCGCGGCGCCCCCGCCGGCGCCCCCCCCCCCCTCCATTCGGCAGGAGCCGCGAAATGGAAACGAGCAGACGTACGGTCATCGCAGCGGCGGCAGCGGGCTTAACCGCGGCCGGCATCGGCACGGCGCACGCCTCGGACGGGAAGAAGCCCGTCCGGGAACTCTTCGGCAGACTCGCCGACGGGACCAAGGTCCACCGGTGGTCCCTGGAGAACGGCGGGACCCGGCTCAAGGTCCTGTCGTACGGCGGGATCGTCCAGTCCCTGGAGATCCCCGACCGGCACGGAAGGTACCGCAACGTCGCCCTGGGCTTCGGCGACCTCGCCTCCTACGTGGCCTCCAGCCCGTACTTCGGCGCCCTGATCGGCCGGTACGGCAACCGCATCGGCAAGGGGCGATTCACCCTCGACGGCACGAGCTACCAGCTCTCCGTCAACGACGGCGTCAACAGCCTGCACGGCGGCGCCAAGGGCTTCGACAAGCACGTCTGGGACGTCGAGGGCTTCGCCTCCGGATCCGACGTCGGACTCGTCCTGCACTACACCAGCATCGACGGCGAGATGGGCTACCCCGGAACGCTCCGGGCGAAGGTCACCTACACCCTGACCCGGCACGGCGACTGGCGCATCGACTACGAGGCCACCACCGACAGGGCCACTGTCGTCAACCTCACCAGCCATGTGTACTGGAACCTCGCCGGCGAGGGCAGCGGCTCGGTCTACGACCACGAGCTCCGGATCGCGGCCTCCCGCTACACCCCCGTCGACTCGGGCCTGATCCCCACCGGGGAACTCGCGCAGGTCGCCGGCACCCCCTTCGACTTCCGCCGGGCCAAGACCGTCGGCCGCGACATCCGGGTCGCGAACCAGCAGCTCCTGTACGGCAAGGGCATCGACCACAACTGGGTCCTCGACAAGGGGATCACGGCGAGACCCGAGCACGTCGCCACGCTCCGCGACCCCTCGTCCGGCCGCACCCTGAGCATCGCGTCCAACGAGCCCGGCCTCCAGTTCTACTCGGGCAACTTCCTGGACGGCACCCTGGTCGGCACCGGCGGTCACATCTACCGCCAGGGCGACGCCCTGTGCCTGGAGACCCAGCACTTCCCGGACTCCCCGAACCACCCCGCCTTCCCCTCGACGGTGCTGCGGCCGGGGCAGACCTACCGGACCAGCACGGTCCACACGTTCGGCGCGTGACCGAACCTCACAGCCGGTTCACGAAGTCCGCACGACCTCACAACGATTGAACAGCGTCACATCCGTATCCGTATGAGAGGGCGGCCCGTGCTCCCCCGCGCGGGCCACCCAGAAAACGGGGGCCCGTCCTCCCCAACGGGCTCGCCCTATACGGAGGTTCCATGGCCGGCAATGTCACCTCGCTCTTTCGCGGCACCGCGGCGCACAGCCCGTCGATGGCCGCACTGACGCGGGAGGGCGACGGAGCCGGCCCGGTTGACTTCTGCATCCCCTGCAACCCCTACTTCCCCACCCCCGCCATGTTCGACGAACTCGCGAGCAGGCTCCGCGAGATCATCACCTACTACCCGAGCAGCGCCGACACGATCACCGGCGAGCTGTGCTCGCTGCTCCAGCTCCCGCCGCAGTGCGTCGCGATGGGCAACGGCTCGACCGAACTCATCACCTGGATCGACCATCTGCTGGTCCGGGAGTCCCTCGCCATCCCCGTCCCCACGTTCGGCCGCTGGACCGACCAGCCGATGGAGACCGGCAAGCGGGTCGACATGTTCCCGCTCCAGGAGTCCACCGGCTTCGCGCTCGACCTCGCCGCGTACGCCAAGTTCATCCGCCAGCGCGGCACCAAGGTCGCCGTCATCTGCAA
Source organism: Streptomyces sp. NPDC127038 (assembly GCF_042725875.1). Taxonomy (NCBI): domain Bacteria; kingdom Bacillati; phylum Actinomycetota; class Actinomycetes; order Kitasatosporales; family Streptomycetaceae; genus Streptomyces; species Streptomyces sp. NPDC127038. The sequence goes on from NZ_JBHXDQ010000025.1 coordinate 32,245, forward strand.
CCCGAACAACCCCGACGGCGGCTTCCTGCCCCGCCAGTCGGTCATCCAGTTCATGGACGAGATGGCCGACCTCGACCTGATCGTCATCGACGAGTCGTTCCTGGAGTTCGCCGACGCCGAGTCGGAGCCCAGCGTGGTCGAGGACGCGGTGATGAGACCCAACGTCATCGTGCTGCGCAGCCTCGGCAAGAACTTCGGCCTGCACGGCATCCGCTTCGGCTACATGGTCGCCAACCCCTCGCTCGCGGGCAAGGTCCGCTCGATGCTGCCGAAGTGGAACCTCAACTCCTTCGCGGAGACCGTGGTGTTCATGCTCAAGAACCACGGCAAGGAGTACATGGAGAGCCTGCACATGGTCCGCAGGGACCGGCTGGACATGGCCCGCCAGCTCTCCGCGCTGCCCGGTCTGACGATCTACCCCTCGCAGGGCAACTTCCTGTTCGTGCGCCTCCCCGTCGGCGCCGAGGGCACGGTGGTACGGGACCGGCTGCTCACCGAGCACCGCATCCTGGTCCGCGAGTGCGGCAACAAGGTCGGCTCCTCCAGCCGATTCCTCAGACTCGTGGTCCGTCCGCAGACGGACGTACGCCGTCTGGTGGCGGGCCTGGAACAGGTGCTGTTCGGGTCCCGGCAGGAGGCCCCCGTGCCCGAGCTGACCCCCGGCACCGGCTACGGCTCGGGCACCGCCATGGTGGACCGGCTGGTCGGCTCGACCAACGGAGGGGGCATGCAGGGTCTGGCCGCGCAGGCGAACGCCTGGCCCGGACAGCCCGTGCAGACGCCCCAGCCGGTCGCCGCCGCGGCCCCCCAGCAGGTGGCCGCCGCCGCCCCGCAGCCCAGCCTGCCGTCCGTCCCGCCGCCGCGTCCCGCCCCGGCCTCGCCCTACCCGGCCCAGCAGCCCGCCCCCGTCTATCCCGCCGCCCAGCAGCCTCTGGCGGCCCCGGCCTACCCCGCCCCGCAGCCCGCCACCTGGCCCGCCCCGGCGCAGAGCCCCGGTGTGATGCCCGCCCAGATGCCGCCCGCCGCGATGCAGGCGCCGGCCCAGACGCCCGGTCTGCGGCCGGCCGCCGCCCAGACCGGTGTGCCCGGCATGGCGGGCGCGGCCTCCATGGGCGCGCAGGGCGGCCTGACGGCGGCCCAGGTCCGCGGCAGGACGCAGCCCGAACCACCACCACCCCAGCAGTCGGGCAACAGTGGAGGCTGGGGCGCCGTGGGCGCCATGCTCTACAACCAGGCCGGTTAGGACCACCGGCGTTCCCGTCCGCCCGCCGGGCGACGGCGGGAACCGCCGGCCGGTCCCCCGGCCTCCTCGTACCGCCGCGCGCCTACCCCGCGCGGCCGGCCTCCCCACAGGCCGGGCGGGACCCCCGCGTGTCCGGCCTCCCCACGGGCCGGGCGCGGGGACCCGCCCACGACCAGGGCCCCCCGCGGCACCCCGGGTGCCCCGAAGCCACGTTCCCGGGCACCCGGCACCGGTGGCCGTGCCCACCCGTCCCGCCCCGCGGGCCGCCTGCCCACGGCGGGTCGGGCGGGGACGCCCGGGCGTGGTGGGGTGATCACGCCCATACCGGGTAATCCCCCGTGCCGGGGCCGTCGTACGGCCGCCGAACGGGCCGCCCCTGTGGACAATGGCCGCACCTTCCCCGGTTCCGGGCTCGGACCGGACCGGGGGTGCCCCCGTCGCCGTCCCCCGGGAGAACCCGCATGGTGTTGAGCAGACGTACCTTCAGCGCACTCGCCGGTACCGCCGCCCTCGGCCTCTCGCTGAGCGGCAGCGGGAGCGACGTGGCCTGCGCGGCCGGAAGGACGGTCCTCGCACCCACCGGACCCGCGCCCGCGCCGCCCTCCGCCGACGGCCGCCCGCACACCGTCGGCTTCGACCGCTACTCGATGATCGTCGACGGCAGACGCCTGGTGATCTGGTCCGGCGAGTTCCACCCCTTCCGGCTGCCGAGCCCGTCCCTGTGGCGGGACGTCCTCCAGAAGATGCGCGCCCACGGCTACAACACCGTCAGCATCTACGTCGCCTGGAACTACCACTCCCCCGCACCCGGACAGCACGACTTCACCGGGGTCCGCGACCTCGGCCTGTTCCTGCGGACCGCCGCCGAGACCGGGCTGTACGTCATCCTGCGCCCCGGCCCGTACATCAACGCCGAGGTCGACGCGGGCGGCTTCCCCGGCTGGCTGACGGCCGCCCCCGGGGTCGCCCGCACCTCCGACCCCGCCTATCTGCGGCACGCCGACCAGTGGCTGACCGCCGTCGACCGCATCGTCTCCCGGCACCAGTACACCGACGGCGGCGGCACGGTCCTCCTGTACCAGCTGGAGAACGAGTACGACAACCACGTGGCCGAGCCCGCCGGCCGCGACTACATGGCGCACCTGTACGCCAAGGTGCGCGCGGACGGCATCGACGTCCCCCTGTTCCACAACGACAAGGGCAGGAACGGCCATTGGGCCCCCGGCACCTTCGACACGGGCGGTGAGCGCGGGCGTTACCTGTACGGCTTCGACGGCTACCCCTCGCCCTTCAAGACCCCGCCGGACTGGGGGTACTTCGGTCCCGGCGGCCCGAAGGGCGGATCCACCGCCAGCCCGGACACCCCGGGGTTCATCCCCGAGTTCGGCGGCGGCTGGTTCGATCCCTGGGGCGGAGCGGAGTTCGGCGGCCTCGGGTACGCCGAGTCCCGCCGCACCCGGGACGCGGCCTACGAGCGGCGCTTCTACCTCACCAACCTCGCCAACGGCATCACCGTCCACAACGTCTACATGACCTTCGGCGGGACCTCCTGGGGCTGGCTGCCCGCGCCGATCGTCTACACGTCGTACGACTACGGGGCCGCCATCGACGAGGCGCGGCAGCCGACCGACAAGCTCGTCCCGATGCGGCAGATCGGCCGGCTGCTCCAGTCGGTGCCCGACCTGGCCAAGCTCGACCCCGCCGGTCCTCCCCCCGGCGACACCACGGAGCCGGGCCCCGGCATCAAGGCGTACCACCTGGTCAACCCGGACACCGAGGCGCGCTTCCTGGTGCTGCGCAACGACACGCCGTCCGAGGCGGTCGCGGCCGTCACGCTCGGCGGGACGCGGGCCGAGGTGCCGGTGCCCGGTCTCGACGCGCGGCTGCTCGCCTCGGGGATCGCCCTGGGACGCCGGAAGCTGAGCTGGTCCACCGCCCAGCCGATGCTGTGGCTGGCCGCGGGACGACAGGACGTCGCCGTGTTCACGGGCCGGGCGGGCGAATCGACCCGCACCTGTCTGGAGGCGACGGACGAGCCGAAGGTCACCGTGCTGGACGGGGAGGCCGCACACGGCTACGCGGACGGAGTCCTGAGCGTCGACACCGTGCTCGGCGGCATCACCCGGGTCCGGGTGGAGGGCGGCGGGACCGCGGCTCCCCTGCTGCTGCTGTTCGCCGACGACGAGAGCTCCCGGCTGCTGTGGCGCCACGACACCCCGTCGGGTCCGGTCCTGGTGCGCGGCCCCGCGCTGCTGCGCACGGCCGTCGTGCGGGGCACGACCGCGCATCTCACCGGCGACACCGCGGACGCGGCGGACCTGGAGGTGTGGGGGCCGCGCGGGATCAGTGAACTCGTCTGGAACCAGGGCGCGTTGCCGTCCCGTGTCACCGCCTCGGGAAGTCTGCTGGCCGGCCGGCGGCTGGCCGGTGCGGGCCGGGTGCGGCTGCCCGCCCTGACGGGCTGGCGCCGGGCCGAGGGCAACCCCGAGTCGGCCCCCGGTCACGACGACACCGCCTGGCGCGTGACCGACAGGACGGCCTCGTACAGCGTCACCGCGGTGCCCGACGGGCAGCCCGTGCTGTTCGCCGACGACTACGGCTTCCACTACGGAGACGTCTGGTACCGGGGGCACTTCGCGGACGCGGACGGCGCGGACTCCGTGTCCCTGTCCTATGTCGCCGGAACCCAGGGCCTGTTGATGGCCTGGCTGGACGGAGAGCCGCTGGGCACGCACAGGATGCCGGTGCCGGACGCGAAGACCGTGCGCAAGGGGACCTGGACGGCCACCGCGACCTTCCCCGTCCGGCCGCGGAAGGGACGCGCGCATGTGCTGTCCGTCCTGGTCCGGCCGATGCAGCACGACGAGGACGGCCGGGCCGACGACACGCACAAGGCGGCCCGGGGACTGACGGCCGCCGCCTTCACCGGGGCCGCCCCGGCGGTCCGCTGGCGCATCCAGGGCGCCGCGGCCCCCGACCCGGTGCGCGGACCGCTCAACACCGGCGGGCTGCACGGGGAACGGCACGGCTGGCATCTGCCCGGCTTCGCGGACGGCGGCTGGCAGCCCGTGGCCTTCCCGCGCAACGAGCGGCGCCAGGGGGTCACCTGGTACCGCACCGGCTTCCGGCTCGCCGTGGACAGCGGCCTGGACGCATCGATCGGGCTCACCCTCACCGACGACCCGGCCCGCGCCTATCGCGTCCAGATCTTCCTGAACGGCTGGAACATGGGCCAGTACATCAACGACGTGGGACCGCAGCACACGTTCGTCCTGCCCAACGGGGTGCTGCGGACCCGGGGGCGCAACACGCTGGCCCTCGCCGTCCTGTCCGACGGGACGACACCCGCGGGACCGGGCCGGGTGGAACTGACGCTGCTGGGCCGCGCGGCCGGAGGGGTACCGGTGACGCCGGTGCCCTCCCCCGGCCCCGCGGGCGCGTAGGCCGCCAGGGGTGTCCGGCTAGCCGGCGAACTCCGACTGCGGCAGGCCCTTGCCCACGCCGGGGACGACCAGCAGGGAGCCGGACATCGGGTGCGGTGCCGTGAGGCCCGTACGCGCGGTGGTGATGTAGAGGTCGGTGAGATCGGCGCCGCCGAACGCGCAGGCGGTGGGGCGGCGGACCGGGAGGGCGAGCACCCGGTCCAGCCTGCCGTCCGGGGTGAAGCGGTGGACTGCTCCGCCGTCCCACAGGGCCACCCAGACCGCGCCCTCCGCGTCCACCGTCAGACCGTCGGGGAATCCGTCCTCCACGGTGGCGAACGGGCGCCTGCCGACGGGGAGTCCGTCGTCCCCGAGGTCGAACACGTCGACGCGGCGGGTCGGCGAGTCGATGTAGTACACCCGGCGGCCGTCGGGGCTCCAGCCCGTGCCGTTGCTGACGCTCACGTCGTCGAGGATCGCGTGGACCGTGCCGTCCGGGGTGATCCGCGAGAGGGTGCCCCCGCCCGTCGCCTCGTCGTAGCGCATGGTGCCGAACCACAGGGAGCCGTCGGGCGCGACGGCCGCGTCGTTGGCGCGCCGGCCGGACACGGGCTCCCGGTGCAGCCAGCGGAACGAGCGGCCGCCGTCGACGGTCCCGGTCCCGGCGGAGCCCGGCGGCCCGTAAAGGCCGACGCCGTCACGGAGGTTGACCACGAGCCCGCCGCCCGCCGCGGGCTTGGCCGCGCCGACGTGCTGCTCGGTGGCCAGCACCGTGCGGTGCCCCGAGACGGGGTCGTAGGTGTGGACCCGGGAGCCGAGGATGTCGACCCACAGGAGCCGTCCGGCCCGGGCGTCCCAGGTCGGGCCCTCGCCGAGCGCCGCGTGCGCGGGGACCGCGACCTCGACGGCGCTCACCGCGCGTTCCGGTGGCCGAGCCGCTCGGACAGCTCGGCCGCACCCTTCGCCGCGAGCTGCTCCAGCTCGGCGCGCCGCTCGTCGCTCCAGCGGATCATCGGTACGGAGATGGAGAGCGCGGCGACGACATGTCCCGCGCGGTCCCGGACCGGGGCGGCGACACAGCTGACGTCCGGGTTGGACTCGCGGCTCTCGACGGCGATCCCGCGGCGGCGGATCTCGGCGAGGGCCTCGCGCAGGGCGCCCGGCTCGGTGATGCTGTTCGGGGTCATCGCGACGAGCTCGGCGTCGTCGGGGACGCGCGAGGTCAGCTCCGGCTCGGAGAGGGAGGCGAGCAGCATCTTGCCGACGGAGGTGCAGTGCGCGGGCAGCCGGCGGCCGGCCGCGGAGACCATGCGCACGGCGTGCGTGGAGTCGACCTTGGCGATGTAGATGACGTCGGTGCCTTCGAGGATCGCCACGTGCACGGTCTCGTCGCAGGTCTCGGCGACGGAACGGGCGACCTGCTGGCCCTCGGCGGCGAGGTCGAGCTGCTCGGCGTAGCGGCTGCCGAGCTGGTACGGGCGTACGCCGAGCCGGTAGCGTCCCGGCTGGCCCGGCACCTGGACGATGTACGACCGGGCCGCCAGCGTGGTCACCAGTTCGTGCACGGTCGTGCGCGGCAGCTGGAGGCGGCGCACGATGTCGGGGGCGGAGAGCGTCCCGTCCCCGTCGAGAAAGAGCTCCAGTATGTCCAGAGCCCGGGTCACGGCAGGTACGAGGCGTCCCACAACCGGCCCCCTCTCTATTGTTCGAAATTTCAACAGACGATCGGGATGACGAACACAGGCTAGTCATTCCCCCTGGGGCGGGCAATGGTTTGCGTGCCCCCGCCGCCGAGGGCCCGGTGCGGGATCATGGGTGCCATGCCGGCCCGACGCCCCGCCGCCCCGTTCACCGCGCTCGACTTCCAGCTCGTCCTGCTGCGCCGCATGGCCGACCACAATCCCGGTCTGGTCGAGGACGCCCGTCTCTCGCTCGGGGTGTCCGTCGCGGACATGCGCGAGGCCAACAGGCGCTGGCAGGCGATGCTGCGCGCGCCGCGCTCCCGGTCCGCCGCCTCGCGCTACCGTTCCGTCCTCGGCGCCCCCGAGTCCGCGCGCGAACGCCGGATCGGCGATCTGACCTGCGAGGCCCTGCGCTGGCCCGTGCCGCTGTGGCCCGGGCTGCGCTTCGAGGTCCTGCTCGCCCCGGACGGGGTCGTCTGGAACGAGTGGCTGGTACGGGCCCCGGGCGCCCCCGCTCCCGTACTGGAGACCCTGGAGGATCTGGCTCCCTGGTCCTGCACCGTCGACGAGGCGGCCCGCGCCTTCGCCCCCGCCCGGCCCCTGGAGGGCACGGCCCCCACCCGGTGGGGTCTGGCGTTCACCGCTCCCGACGCGTCGGGTGTGCCGCACGCGTGCGCGGCGGAGTTCACCTGGGGGCTGCTGCAACGCGTGGGCGTCAAGGGCGCGGCCGAGGGGCCGGAGGCGGGATGAGGCCGTCAGCCGGTGGCGGCCTCGATGATCCGGGCCACGGCGACGGGCAGCGACCCGGGGTGGAGCCACAGGAAGAGGTTCGGCTCGACGAGTTCGAGCTCCATCAGCAGGGGTTCGCCGTCCTCGCCGTCGACGAGGTCGACCCGGGCGTACAGCACCCCGTCCGGGCCGCCCGGCACCGCCGCCAGCGCCTGCTCCGCCACCGCCCGTTCGGCCCGGGTCGGCTCCCAGACCTCCAGGCGCGGATGCGGCATCCTGTCTCCGTCGTAGGGTGTGCCCGGCTCCAGGACGGCTCCCTTGCGGCTGGCGTGGAGCAGCCGTCCGCCGAAGTACAGGAGCGCCCGCTCGCCCCGGGTGTCGATGTCCTTCACATACGGCTGGACCATCGCGGTCAGTCCCTCGGCGTGCATCCGCGCGAGATGCCGAAGGGCCGTGTCCGCCTCGCCGGGCGTGTACCGGGCGGCGTAACGCGCCCCGGCCCCCGCCGTGGGCTTCACCACGAACTCGTGGCCGCCGGGCGGTTCGAGGGGGTCCCCCGGGGCGACGTACCGGGTCGGCACGACCGGCACCCCCGCCTCCGCCAGGTCCGCGAGGTACCGCTTGTCCGTGTTCCACCGCACGACCGGCGCCGGGTTCAGCAGCCGCGTGAGCCCCGCACACCGCTCGGCCCAGGCCACGAACTCCGGCACCCGTCGGCTGTAGTCCCAGGTCGACCGGATCAGCGCCAGGTCGAACCCCGCCCAGTCGACCGCGGGATCGTCCCAGTGCACGATGTCCGCCACCGCCCCCGCGTCCTCCAGGGCCGCCCGCAGCACGGGCAGGTCCCGGTCCGTGCCGGGCTCCCCGCCCGGGTCGTAGGTGACGAGCGCTATACGGGCCACGACGGACTCCATCCTCGTACGGCACCGGTGCGGGCAGGCACCGGCGCACGGTCTCCGGCGCACTCCGTCGGCACGCCGTCCCTGGGCAACCCGCCGCAGGTTAACAACCCGGCTCGCGCCCGGTGCGGCCCACGCTTGACCCTCACCAAGGGGGAGGGCCCAGCATCGGTGACGGAACGAGGAACGAGGAAGCGGGGCCGGGCGCGAGCCGGGCACGGGAACGACGGGACGTACACGTGGACATGCTGACGATCGGCGCCTTCGCCAGGGCCTCCCGGCTGTCGCCCAAGGCGCTCCGGCTCTACGACGAACTGGACCTGCTGCGCCCCGCCCGGGTCGACCCCGGCACCGGCTACCGGTACTACGCGGCGGAGCAGCTCGAACAGGCCCGGCTCGTGGCCTGGCTGCGGCGGCTCGGCATGCCGCTCGCCCGGATCCGCGCGGTGTGCGCCCTGGAACCGGGGCCGGCCGCGCGGGAGATCAGCGCGTACTGGGCCGCGGTCGAGGCCGAGACGGCCGCCCGCCGGGACCTGGCCGCGTTCCTCGTGGACCATCTGTCACCGTCCGAAGGGAAGGACACCAGCATGCTGGAACTCCACCACTCCGCGCTCTCCGACATCGGTCTGGTCCGTGAGGCGAACCAGGACAGCGTCCACGCGGGCGCCCGCGTCCTCGCGGTCGCCGACGGCTGCGGGCCCGGAGGGGCACCCGCGAGCACCGCCGCGGTCCGGGCCCTGACGTTCCTCGACGACGCCCCGCTGCCGGCCGGCGGGGTGCTCAACCTGCTGGAGGACGCCGTGGAGGGCGCGGCCCGGGCCGTCGCCGGCCTGGGGACCGCCACGTCGGGGGACGAGGACGGGGACGGCACCGGCAGCACGCTCACGGCGCTGGTGTGGACCGGCTCGCAGCTCGCGCTCGTCCACATCGGGGACTCCCGGGCCTATGTCCTGCGCGACGGCGGGCTGTTCCGGATCACCCACGACCACACCGTGGTCCAGTCGATGATCGACGAGGGCCGTCTCACCCCGGAGGAGGCGACGACGCATCCCCAGCGCTCCATCCTGCTCAAGGCGCTGGGCACCGTGGCTCCCGTACCCGACATGCGGCTCCACGAGGTCCGGGCGGGCGACCGCTATCTGCTCTGCTCGGACGGCCTGTCCACCGTCGTGCCGGAGGAGGGGATAGAGCGGCTCCTCGCCTCCGCCGCGGGTCCCGACGCGGCCGTCCGTGCACTGGTGGCGGCGGCGAACGACGCCGGCGGGCCGGACAACGTCAGCTGCGTGGTCGCGGACGTGGTCGAGACGACCGCCCGGGTCGCCTAGGAGGACCGGGGGTCCTGGGGCCTGCGGTACCCGAGGGAGGCCTCGATGGCACGGCCGACCGGGTCGACGGCGGCGCCGTCGCCGGGGCCGGTCACCCAGGAGCGGAAGACGCTCGCCAGTTGCAGGCCGAAGGCCTCGGCCCGCGCCTCGTCCGCCTGACGCGATCCGTCACGGGCGGCGACCGAACGGGCGACCTCCTGCCGGAACGGCGCTCGCGCCCCGGCCTCGCGCCAGCCGGAACGGTCCGAGAGGGCCGCCCGCGCGACGGCCGTGGCGCCGTCCACGTGGTGATCGCGGTGGCCTTCCTTCATGTGCCACAACTCGTGCCCGAGGATGACCAGTTGCTGCACGGTCTCGGCGCGCTCCTCGACGACGACGAGGTCGAAGTCGCTGAACTCCATCCACAGACCGGTGACTTCGATCTCGTCCGGGAAACGCTCGAAGCGCAGCTGCACCGGACGGCCGCCCCGGCGCCTGCTCATCTCCGCGCAGAGGGCGTCGGCCAACTCCCGCACGCCGACGGGCGTATCGATCCTTCTGCCCAGTACCCGGCCGAGGTCGACCGCCAGCGCCCGCATCTCGGAGCGGGTGCCGCGCGGACGCAGTGCCGCCATGAGGCGTCCGACGGAACCGGTCGGTCGCGTCGTCATCGCCGCGCCTCCCCGCCGTCCAGGACGTGCCGCGGGGAGGGCCGCCTCCCGCTCTTCGCCCGGTGGGCCTCGTGCGGACCCCGCACTCGTTCCCGGACGGGGCCGGGGCGTTCGAGTGTCTCGCGAAGGTCCGGCGGGGACTGACTCACCAAAGGTCTCCCGGCAGTTGACTCGTCAAGTTGTGACGCGAGCCCGACCCTACGTGTCCGGGTCCGTCCACGCCACGGTTCCCGAACGATCGTTCCCGGTTTCCGGACGATCCTTACGGCGCCTGCGCTCTGCCTCCACGTCACCGGCGCGATCGGGCCGCGGGCCGCCCGGTCCGCGGGCCCGATCGTGTAGGAAGGGCAGGTCCCTCCCGGTGTGTCCTCTCGGCAAGGAGTCCTCGTGTTCTCCCTCTTCCCGGCCCTGGTGAGCGGTTCGGTCGCGGACCGGTCCGCGCTGCGCTTCGGCGACCGGTCCCTGACGTACGCGGAACTGGCCGCCTCCGCGGGAGCGCTGGCCGCACGGCTCGACGGTGCCGCGAGGGTCGCCGTCTGGGCAACGCCGACCCTGGAGACGGCCGTCGGTGTCGTCGCCGCGCTGCTCGCCGGTGTGCCGGCCGTACCGCTGAACCCGAGGTCCGGGGAGGCGGAACTCGGGCACATCGTGGGCGACAGCGCGCCGTCGCTGGTGCTCGCGGCCCCGGGGGACGTGCTGCCCGCCCCGCTCGGGGCGCTGGAACGGGTCGACGTCACCGTCGACCCCGGTCTCGCGGCCGGGACCAAGGAGGAGGCTCCGGGCGGCACGGCGGCACCCGGCTCCGCCGCTCCCGGCACGGTCACCGACCCCGGCTCCCCCGCCCTGGTCGTCTACACCTCGGGCACCACCGGTCCGCCCAAGGGCGCGGTCATCCCGCGCCGGGCGATCGCCGCGACGCTGGACGCGCTGGCCGACGCCTGGCAGTGGACCGGCGACGACGTCCTGGTGCACGGCCTGCCGCTGTTCCATGTGCACGGACTGATCATCGGCGTCCTGGGCCCGCTGCGGCGCGGCGGCTCCGTGCGCCATCTGGGCCGGTTCGGCGCCGAGGGCGTGGCGCGCGAACTGGACGCGGGCGCGACCATGCTGTTCGGGGTGCCGACGATGTACCACCGGCTCGCCGAGGCGTTCGACGAGCACCCCGGCCTGGCCGGGGCACTGGGCCGGGCGCGGCTGCTCGTCTCGGGTTCCGCCGCGCTGCCCCTCCACGACCACGAGCGGATCAGGGCGGCGACCGGGCGCGGGGTCGTCGAGCGGTACGGCATGACGGAGACCCTGATGAACACGAGCGTGCGGGCGGACGGGGAGGTCCGGCCCGGGACGGTCGGGGTGCCGCTGCCGGGCGTCGGTCTGCGGCTCGTGGAGGAGGACGGGACGACGATCGCCTGGTACGAGGCCGACGGCACCCCGGCCGGGGCGTACGACGGCGAGAGCGTCGGCGAGATCCAGGTGCGCGGCCCGAACCTCTTCACCGGGTATCTGAACCGGCCCGACGCCACCGCCGCCGCGTTCAGCGCCGACGGCTGGTTCCGCACCGGCGACATGGCGGTCCTCGACCCCGGCGGCTCGGTCCGTATCGTCGGCCGCAAGGCCACCGACCTGATCAAGAGCGGCGGTTACAAGATCGGCGCGGGTGAGATCGAGAACGCGCTCCTCGAACACCCCGGGGTGCGCGAGGCCGCCGTGGCCGGGGAGCCCGACGCCGACCTCGGTGAGCGCGTCGCGGCCTGGATCGTCCCGCTCGACCTCCGGGAGCCGCCGTCCGCCGAGGAGCTGGCCGGCCATGTGGCGAACCGGCTCGCCCCGCACAAGCGGCCCCGCACCGTGCGCTTCCTGGCGGCGCTGCCCCGCAACGACATGGGCAAGATCCTGAAGCGGGAGCTCCCGCGTGACTGAACGGATCTCGGCCCGCGAGGCCATCGCCCTGGTCACCGACAGCTTCGCCGAACTCCCCTGCCCGGAAGAGGAGTTCCCGTACGACGGCCCGCTCGCGTGGGAGGGGTACGGTGACGCGCGGGCGCGCGCGGCGGCCCGCACCGGCGAGCAGGAGTCCGTCGTCTGCGGGACGGCGACCTTCGGGACGGCGAGCTTCGGCACCACGATCGACGGCCGGGCTCCGCTCGGGCCGGTCACCGCCGTCCTCGTCGCCTTCGAGTTCGGCTTCCTCGGCGGTTCCCTCGGCCGGCGCGCCGGTGACCGCCTGGAGGCCGCCCACGACTACGCCAGGACCCACCGGCTGCCCGTCGTCTCGCTCGTCGCCACGGGCGGCAGTCGGATGCAGGAGGGCATGCTCGCCCTGACCCAGCTCCAGCGGGTGGCACGGCAGTCGGCGCTCACCCGGGACGCGGGGCTCGCGCAGCTCGCGGTCCTGCGGGACCCGACGACGGGCGGCGGCTGGGCCACGCTCGGCGCGGGCGCCGACGTGACGCTGGCGCTGCCGGGCGCCCAGGTCGCCTTCGCCGGCTCCCGGGTCCGTCCGCCCGGCGCGGATCCGGCCGCGTACACGGCCGAGGCCCAGGTCGCGGCGGGCTCGGTCGACGCGCTCGTACCGAAGGACGGACTGCGGGAGGCGCTCGCCCTGTGGCTCGACCTGCTCACCGGGCGCTCGTCCGGGGCGGCGCCCGTCCCGGCGGCGCTGGGGGACGCGGCCGACCTGCCGGCGACCGGCTGGGACGCGGTACGGCGTGCCCGGGCCGGCGGACGCCCGCGCGCCGAGGCCTATCTGGACGCGTACTTCACCCGGCGGGCGGCGATCGGCGGGGACCGCTGCGGCGGCACCGACGACGGCGTGCTGTGCGGCTTCGGCCGGGCCCACGACGGGCGGACCGTCGCGTACGCGGCGCAGCGCGGCACCCCGACCCGTCCCGCCGGCTACCGCACGGCGGCCCGGCTGGTGCGGACGGCGGGCCGGCTCGGCATCCCGGTCCTGACCCTGGTGGACACCCCGGGCGCCGCGAACGACGCGGACGCCGAGCGGCGGGGCGCGGGCCCGGCGATCGCCGACCTGTTCGCCGCGATCGCCGGTGCCAGGACGCCCGTCACCACCCTGGTGATCGGCGAGGGCGGCTCGGGCGGTGCGCTGGCGCTGGCCGCTCCCGGCAACACCTGGGCCACGCCGGACAGTTACTTCTCGGTCATCGCGCCGGAGTCGGCGGCCGCGATCCTCAAACGGCCCGAGGGCGAGATCCGGGCGACGGCCGGTCAGCTCCGGCTCCGCCCGCAGGACCTGCTGGACCTCGGGGTGATCCGGGGCATCTCGCCGCACCGCCCGTGAGCCCGGACGGACGGCGGCCGCCGGTTCCTCCCTCCCAAGAGGACCGGCGGCCGCCTGCTCACGCGGGCGCCACGACGGTGGCCGCCCGCTCCCCGGACCGCGGCGTCCGCGGCGGGCCGGAGGGGAGGGACCGGGTGGCGGGCTCCCGCCCCGGGCGGCCCGCCACCCGGCGACCGGTCACCGGACACCCACCGCCCGGATGATCTCCTGACCGACCGAACCGCCCCGGTCGTCGTGGGCGGAGGCCCGCAGCGACACGAACGCGGTGCCGCGGGGCACGTTCAGCGTGCCGCTCCAGCGCGCCCCGCCCCCGCCGGTCAGCGGTACCGCCTTCCAGGTCTTCCCGTCGTCGTACGACGCCTCCAGGCCGCCGCCGGAGATGCGGCCGGTGTCCGGCGCGCCCTTGACGTACTCGGCGTACACGCTGACCGGGACCTTGCCGCCGCGCACGTCGCCGGCGAGGTCGGTGTCGATGTCGTAGCCGAGGTTGAGGAGCGGGAGGAAGGTCCAGCGGTCGTCGGGGGTGGCCGCCGAGCGGACGGTCCACTCGGTGTGGCCCCTGGTGGAGAGCTTCCAGCGCTCGGGGTCGAGGGTCGTGTCCGTGACGACCTTGTAGGTGTGCTCGTCGGCGGGCGCGTCCCAGTCGTAGCCGGCGGAGCCCTGGCGCCGTCCGAGCAGCACGCCGTCCCGGTAGACCTCGGTGAACTGGGTCATCCCGCTGTCGTCGCTCCACACGTCGCCGAAGCCGGTGTGGTCGGGCCCGGAGTCGCCCCAGCCGGGGGTGTTGAACTGGACGACGTCGCCCGCGCGTTGCTGGCCCCAGCCGAGTCCGGTGCCGAGCCAGGGGTGCCAGACGGGCTTGAACCAGTTCAGGACCCGGTGGGTGCCGCCCTTGTAGGCGACCAGGCCGCTGCGCTCCTCCAGCGTGCCCGTCCCGGCGTACGCGGACTCCGACCAGGTCTGTCCGGTGCCGGTGGAGACGTAGTCGGTGCGCTCGGCCGGGTAGTCGATCCGCTCCTGGAAGCCGAGCCCGATCGGGAAGGGGTCGGCGATCGAGTAGCGGAACTCGCTGCCGGAGACGGGCTTCGCCGCGTGGAACCTGGCGTCCAGCACGGCCAGTTCACCGCGGCTGGGCTCGTAGGTGAGGCTGCGGTCCGGGACGGCTCCCCGGTAGCCGTGCGAAAGGTCGTACACGTAGGGCGAGTTGCGGGTGCCGGTCATGTCGACGGTCCGCCGTGCTCGCAGCCGTGCCGCGTCCGCCGCGTCGACCGTGGCGACCTGGAGCGGCCGGTCCTCGTAGGCGTCCGTGCCGAACCATGCGTTGAGACGGCCCGCCGTGTCGTCGGTGACGAACAGGGCCTTGGCGCCCGCGTCCTGGGCCGCCTGGGCGAGCGCGGCGGGATCGGCTCCGTCCGCGAGCCGGGCCAGGACGGCCTTGCCGCGCACCCCGGTGAACGGTCCGCTTCCGACGTCGACCAGTGGCAGCCTGCTGCGGCCCTCGGTCAGGCTGGTGCCGGGCTGGACGAGGGCGTCCTTGACGCCGGCGACCTCGAGGAGCGGCTTACCGAGCCGCCACACGGTCCGGTAGTCGAAGGTGCCCTCGGTGACCTTCCCGGTCGGGGCGGCGAAGACGCTGTCGTACTTCACGGGCACCTGGACGGCGCCGAACAGGTCCGCACCGCCGCCCGCGCGGTCGTACTCCATGATCAGCTGCCGGGTCTCGGCACGCCGGCCGACCTTCGCGCTTATCTCTCTCAGCGTCCGTGCGTCCAGGGTGACTTCACGGTCCCGGTCGAGTGCGATCTGGGGTGCGGCGAGGAAGCCGAGGCCGAGCGAGTCGGCTCCGTGGCTGCCGCGCACGTCGAGGAACGAGGTGAGGCTGTACGTGCCGGGCCGCAGGCGCAGCTTCAGCGTGCCGGAGTCGCCGACGGACACCGGGTAGGCGTCGGTGTCCTTCACGAGCTGCTGGACGGCGAGGTCCGCGGCGGCCGGTGCGCCGTCCCGGTCCTTCACATGGACGGTGAGCGTGTACCGCTCCTCCTCCTTGACCAGCCCGAACGCGGTGTGCGCGACCGGGGTTCCGTCCACCGAGGCCACGATCCGGCCCGAGGTCTGGCCCACGGGCGCCTTCGAGGCGTCGCCGGTGAGCGTGGTGGACGCGGTGCCGTGCGCGGGCACCGTGAGCGTGGTGTCGGCGAGGGTGGCGACACCCTCGCCGGCCCCCTCCGCGGCGAGGCTCAACCGCACCGCCGCGTCGGAGGAGTTGGTGTAGGTGAGCGTCCTGGTGACGGGCTTGTCGTCCTCGTACGGCCAGCCGTGGAAGCCGAGGTCGGCGCTGCCCGTGGCGGTGACCTTCGCGTCGACCGCGTCCGGGACGCTCACCCGGCCGGCGCCCAACTGGTAGGCGGAGGCGTCGAGTTCCTTGGACGTGGACATCAGCGCGTCCTTGAGCTGCGCTCCGGTCCAGTCCGGGTGCTCCTGGGCGAGCAGCGCGGCCACGCCCGCGACGTGCGGTGTCGCCATCGACGTACCGCTCATGGAGGTGTAGTAGCCGCTGCCGTCCACGAGTTGGGAGCGGGCGGCGAGGATGTCGACGCCGGGCGCGGAGAGGTCGGGCTTGAGCGCGTTGTCGCCGTAGCGCGGTCCCGCGCTGGTGAAGTACGCGGCCTGGTCGGCGGAGTCCACCGCGCCGACGGTCAGCGCGGAGTCGGCGGCGCCGGGCGAGCCGATGGAGGAGGGGGCGCCGGTGTTGCCGGCGGCTATGACGAAGAGGGCGCCGGTCTCCTTGGAGAGGGTGTCGACGGCGGCGGCCATGGGGTCGGTACCGTCGCTGGGCTCGGTCGAGCCGAGGCTCATCGAGATCACCCTGGCGTGGACGTCCCGCGCGGCCCACTCCATGCCCGCGATGATCTGCGACTCGCTGCCCGAACCCTGGTCGCTGAGGACCTTTCCGACGGCGAGCGTGGCCTCGGGTGCCACGCCCTTCTCCTTGCCGTCGGAGGCGGCGCCGGTGCCGCCCACGGTGGAGGTGACGTGCGTGCCGTGCCCGTTGCGGTCGGCGACCTCCTCGCCGTCGATGAAGCTCCTGGTCTGCGAGACCCGGCCCGCCAGGTCGGGGTGGCTCGTGTCGACGCCGGTGTCGAGCACGGCGACGGTCACGCCCTTGCCGGTGAGCCCCGCCTCCCAGGCCTTCAGCGTGCCGATCTGCGCGTTGCTCTCGGCCATGTCGGCCTTGACGCGCCCGTCGAGCCAGACCTTGCCGATCCCCGCCGTCCCGGTCAGCTGACGGGT
Source organism: Streptomyces sp. NPDC127038 (assembly GCF_042725875.1). NCBI lineage: Bacteria > Bacillati > Actinomycetota > Actinomycetes > Kitasatosporales > Streptomycetaceae > Streptomyces > Streptomyces sp. NPDC127038. Next base: position 48,781 of record NZ_JBHXDQ010000025.1, read on the forward strand.
CATCGCCTTCCAGAACGTCCGGCCCTTGTCCGCGTCGAGCGCGGCGCCGCGGATGCTCGGCAGGGACCGGGTGCGTTCGGCGCCTCCCGGGACGGCCGCGCGGGCCTTCGGGTCGTAGGTCACGATCAGCGGCAGCTCACCGGTCTGCCGGTCGGTCAGTCCCTGGCGTATCAGCTCGCTCACGTCGAACAGCCGCCGGTCGAGGGTGCCGGCCCGCAGATAGGGCAGCGCCTCGTCCGGTACGACGGTGACGCTGCCGTCGGCGACCTGGGTGCGCACGGCCCCGGTGGCTCCCCGGGGACGTACGACGGACACGGTCTTCTTCCCGCCGCCGACGTCGGTGACGGTCACCTTGTCACCGGTCACCAGGGTGACGGTGGACGCGGTGGACGCGGCCCCCGCCCGAGCCGGGACGGAGGCGGTGGCCGCCGGGGACGGGCCGGCGGTGGACCCGGTGTCCGCGCCCGCCCGTGCCGTGGGCAGCACGGCGAGCACGAGCCCGGCGGACAGCAGCGCCGCCGGTCGTCTCAGTGGTCCTCTGGTCATTCATGGCCTCTCTTCGTCGGCCGTGCGCGTGACGGGCAGGGGTGGCGCCCGGTGCTTGCGAAGAGAGTCTCGGCGGCCCGTGCCGCCGGAAGGCCGACGCGACCTGGCGGGAAGGCGCCCTGGCGGCTTCCCGCCAGGACATGCCGGTACGAGCGGCAGAAACCGGGCCGCCTCCAACTGCCCCGCCCGCCCCGGTCCTGGCTCCCGCCGCCCCCGCCACCCGTCCGGCGGAACCTCGCCCGGCCGCCCAAAAGGGGCGGCCTCCGGGTCACGCGCGCAGGATGTTCAGAGAGGACCGCCGCCCGGCGGAGCCCACGGTCTGCGCCTCGGGAGGACCTGCCATGACCGCCAGTCTGGAGCAGTTGCGCCGCTGTCACTTCGCCGTCGACCTGGGCGCGTCGAGGACCCGGGTGTGGGTGCGGGGCGCGGGCCTGGTCGTCGACCAGCCGAGCGTCGCGGCCATCAACACGAAGACGGGCGCGCTGATCGCGGTCGGGGAGTTCGCGGAGCGGATGACGGGCCGCACCCCCGACTACATCCGGGTGGTGCGCCCGGTGTCGGGCGGCACGGTCGTCGACATCGACATGGCGCAGCGGATGCTGCGCAACCTGCTGGGCGACAAGGTGCGGCGCACGCTGCGCCGCAAGCCCCGGCTGCGGGCCGCGGCCTGCACCCCGCACGACGCGGACCCGCTGGCCCAGCGCGCCACGATCGAGACGCTGGTGGGTCTCGGGGCGCGGCGGGTCGAGCTCGTCGACACCCTGATCGCGGCGGCGGTCGGCTGCGGACTGCCCGTCGAGCGGCCCGAGGCCACCATGATCATGGTCTGCGGCGCGGCCGCGACCCAGCTCGCCGTGCTGTCGCTCGGCTCCATCGTGACCGCCGAGCGGATCCCGGTCGGGGGTGAGGCGGTCGACCACGCGATCGTGCAGCACCTGCGTCACCAGCACGAGCTGATGCTGCCGAGCCAGGCCGTACGGCCGCTGCAACTGGCCCTCTCCGGGAACGGGCTGAGCCCGGACGGACCGGCCCTGACCGAGATCCACGGGCGGGACGTGGCGACCGGTCTCGCCCGCTCGGTGAAGGTGGACACCGCCGCCGTGCGCATGGCGATCGCGACGCCGCTCACCGCCGTCCTCGACGGTGTCGGCAAGGTGCTGCGGTCCTGCCCGCCCGATCTGGTGGCCGACGTCGCCGACCGCGGGATCATGATGGTCGGCGGCAGCGCGCTGCTCCCCGGGCTCGACCAGATGCTCCGCCAGGCGACCGGGGTGCCCGTCCACATCGCCGAGCGGCCCGATGTGTGCGCCGTCCAGGGCCTCGGTTACATGCTGGAGGGCAAGATCGAGCCGCTGATCCTGAACCCGCTGGCCGGCTGACGGGCCGGCGGCCCGGCGAACCCCGCGTCCGGGGTCCCCGTATGACCGATCCCGTGCCCGGGCTCCCACCGCTCCTGGAGGCGGTGCTCAGCGTCGGCACCGAACTCGAACTGCGGGCGACCCTCCAGCGGATCGTGGACGCGGCCGCCGAGCTGACCGGGGCCCGGTACGCGGCGCTGGGCATGCGGGACCCGGGGCGGGACGGGCTGGTGCACATCCGCACGGCACGCCCGTCCTCCCCGGCGGACGGCCCTCGTCCCGGGAAGGAGCCGAGGCCTCCGGGGCCCACCGGCTCCCCCGGCTCCCCCGGCTCCCCCGGCTCCCCCGGCGCACGGGAACCCGGTGGTCCTCCCGAGGCGGACATCTGTCTGGACGTTCCCATCCGGGTCGACGACGAGGTGTTCGGCAATCTCTGTCTCGCGGACAAGTCCACGGGTCCGGTGACCGGTGAGGACGAGCAGCTGGTGCGTCTGCTCGCCACCCAGGCCGGGATCGCGATCGCCAACGCCCGGCTGTACGAGACGGCACGGCAGCGGGAGCGCTGGATCGAGGGCGCCGCCGCCGTCACCACCGCCCTGCTCGGCGGCGGGACCGGCGCGGACGCGCTGACGACGGTCGCCGAACGCGCCAGGATCCTCGCGGGTGCCTCCGCGGGAATCATCCTCACGCCCACGGACGAGGGCGGCATGGAGGTCGTGGTCGCCTCCACCCCGGACGACCCCACCGGTCTCGTGGGCACGGCCATCGCGCCCGGCAGTCCCGTCGTGGAACAACTCCTCGGCGGGGAGCCGTTGTTCATCGAGGACTCGGCGACCGACCCGAGACTGACGAGCCCGGTGCGGTCCCGGTTCGGGCCCAGCATGATGCTGCCGCTCCGGGCCGAGGGCCGGCTCGTGGGGACCCTGGCCCTGCCGCGCGGGCGGGGCGACCGCCCGTACACGCGGACCGAACGCCTGCTGGCCCTCCAGTTCGCCTCGCAGGCCGCGCTGGCCCTGGTCCTCGCCGCCGCCCGGCACCGACGTGAACTCCTCGCGGTGTACGAGGACCGCGACCGCATCGCCCGCGACCTGCACGATCTGGTCGTACAGCGCCTCTTCGCGACCGGCATGATGCTGGAGTCGGCACAGCGCAGGAACGCGGCGCACGGGAACGGCGACGACGACGCCGACGGCGAGATCGCGGAGGTGTCGGCGACCCTCGGCCGGGCGGTCGACGAACTGGAGGCCACGGTCCAGGAGGTGCGCACCGCGATCTTCGCGCTCCAGCAGCCGCCGGCCGACGCGCCGACCACCTTCCGCGGCAGGGTGCTGCGCGAGACGGCGGGCGCGGCGGCGGTCCTGGGCTTCCAGCCGTCCACCCGGTTCACCGGCCCGGTGGAGAACCGGATCGGCGAGCCCGTGGCCGGCCGGCTGCTCGCGGCGCTGCGGCGTGCGCTGGCCGCGGCCTCGCGGCGCCCGGGGGTGTCACGGATCGAGGTCGCCGTGGACGTGACGGTGCCCCTGCGGGACGGGCGCCCCGGCGTCCGGCTGACCGTCCACGACGACGGCCGCCGTGCGGACCCGGCCGGCCAGGACCCCGGCGACGACGGCACGGACGTCCTCTGGCAGTCACCGCTCTAGCGGTCACTGAGGGCTGCCGGGCGTACGGGTGGGCCGTGCCGCAGCGCGTACGGACGGGTTGTGCCGCAGCGCGTACGGACCGGCCGTGGCGCAGCGCGTACGGACGAGCCGTGCCGCCGCGCGTGCGGACGGGTCGTGGCGCCGCGCGTGCGGACGACGGGTCAGTACGGCAGCACGCGCCCCGACGGCGTCCTGCGGTCGATCGGCATCTCGCGCGGAGCGGCGGGCCGACGGTTGACGCGAATCCGGATCTGACGGTTCATGACCCCTCCTCATGACTGATGAGACCGGCGTCCTCGTCGACGCGCATAGACGCATGGTGCCCACGGATGCGCCTCTCCTACCCTCCGAGCAGCATGTTCCGCCGCCGGCCCGGGCACGGGGGCAACGCGCCCGGTCGCGGTCCCTGCCTCCCGGGTCCGCCCGTGGTCACCTGGGACGCATGAACAGCACACACGAAACGCGCGTCGCGCAGTGGTGGGAAGCCCTGGACCCCTCGGCGCGCAAGGCCCTCCTCGATCTCCGGCTGGTCGAGGGCGACCGGCTGCCCGAGGAGTTCGTACGGGGGCTCGCGGAGCACGGCATCCACCCCGTCCAGTGGGAGGAGCCGGAAGCCGGGCACCTCGTGCCCGGGGAGCTGGTGGCCTTCCTCGCCGGGAAGCGGGACGCGGGCACCTGAGCGTCCCGGCACCGTCCTCATGTCCCAAGTCCGTCCCAGAGGTGAGGTGTTCGCACAGGTCAGGAGCCTGGGACCGTCCCGGCGTCCCGAGGCGGACCAGGAGGCTCCGCCGGGGTACGGGCGCTGCCAGCATGGCGGCGGCCGGGAGTTCCCGGCGACTGACCAGAGGGGGAACACCAGATGGGAACAAGGACGCTTCTGCGGGGTCTGACCCTCGCCGTGGCAGCGGTCCTGCCCCTGTACGGGCCCGTGTCGGCGCAGGCGACGGGGGCCGCGGCCGCCGCGGTCGCCGTCTGCGGGCACACGAGCGCGCAGCCCACGCTGCAACAGGGGTCGACGGGGGACGCCACGGTCGAGGCGCAGTGCGAGCTCGACCTGGCGACGAAGCCGAGCCGGTACACGCCGATCGCGGCCGACGGCTCGTTCGGATCGGGGACGGAGGCCCGGGTCAAGGACTTCCAGCGCTGCGCCGGGCTGAGCGTGGACGGCGTGCTCGGCCCGAACACCTGGGCCGCGCTGAACACCTGGGCCGCCCAGCCGCACACCTGCGCGACCCAGGGCACCGCGGACACGGCGCAGGCGACCGTGTGCGGCCACACCGACACCCGCCCGACCCTGAAGCAGGGGGCGAAGGGTGACGAGGTCAAGGAGGTCCAGTGCCGGCTGAACCTGGCCATGGAGCCGTTCCACTATCCGCCGCTGACCATCGACGGCGACTTCGGGGGCGGCACGGCGGACCGGGTCGTCGAGCTCCAGCACTGCGCCAACCTCAGCGCCGACGGCACGGTCGGCCCGAACACCTGGGCCAAGCTCGTGGACTGGTCCAGCCGTAACGCGTACTGCACCCCGCCCCACCCGGCCGGCCACCCGATCGACGGGCTGGACACGGCCAAGTACCAGCACCCGGGCGGCGCTCCGATCGACTGGAAGGCCGTGCGCGCCTCGGGCGCCGAGTTCGCGACGGTCAAGGCCACCCGGGGTCTGAACGTCACCGACGAGTACCTCGCCACCGACCTCGAGGGGGCCAGGGCGGCGGGGCTGGCCGTGGCCCCGTACCACTTCTACACGGGGACGGCGGCCGACACGGGTGCCGCGCAGGCCGACCGGTTCATCGCCGCCGTGAAGGCGACCGGCTACACCGGGAAGCGGGCCGGCGACCTGCCTCCGATCCTCGACCTGGAGCGCATGGACGACGGCAGCGGACGCTGTCCCACGTACGGCACGGTGGCCGACACCAAGGCCTGGCTCGACAAGGTGGAGTCCGCCTTCGGCCGGGTCCCGATGATCTACACTCAGAAGTCCTTCCTGGACGACTGCATGGCGTCGACCACCGCCTTCGCGCGGTATCCGCTCCAGCTCGCGGACTACCGCCAGTCGATCACCCAGCCGCCGGTGCCGAACGGCTCGTCGACCTGGACGATGTGGCAGTACACCGACGCCGCTGTCTTCCCGGGCCTGCGCGCTCCGGCCACCGGGGACGTGTTCAACGGCACCCAGGCCGATCTGGACCGGCTGGCGAACCGGTGATCCCGGCCCTCGCCGGCGCCGCACCCGGGAGGACCCCGGTGACCGCCCGGTTCGCCCGCGCGTCGCTCGTCGCCCTGCTCGTCGCCCTCGGCACCGCCGCACCGGCGCACGCGTCGGCCGCCACGGCCACCGCCACCAGCTGCTACGGCGGCGCGGTCACGGTGCACTACGGGGAGGTGCTCGACTTCGGCCCGTACGTGACCACGAGCCGCTGCACCGACATCAACATGCGCATGACCGGGGGCGACGCCGCGTTCGTCTGGGCCTGCGTGAAGTTCGAGAAGACCGGCGTCTGCAACTACTGGACCAAGGTCGGCCGGAGCTGGACGACCATCGCCACCGACGTCCTGAACGGCACCCGGTTCACGGTGCCCAACGGCGTCGACCTCGAAGGCAGTTCCGCCACCCTCCAGATCGCCTTCTGACCCCCCTCACCGAACGGAGACCACCATGACCCGAAGCAGGGCGTTCGCCTCGGTTCTGTTCACCGCGGCCGCGCTGCTGGGCGTGGGTGTCGCGCCCGCCTCCGCGCACACCTCGGCCGCCGCCGCGACCAGCTGCTACGGCGGCGAGAAGACGCTGACGTACCACTACCAGACGGCCGCCAAGGAGTACGGGACGTACACCACGTCCTCGCGGTGCAGCGACATCAACATCCGGCTCGACTCGGGCACGCCGGAGGGGTGGTACCTGGATGCCTGCGTGGTGTTCGTCGACCACACCACCAAGTGCAACAACGACGACGCGTACACCACCCACGGCACCGAGTGGGGCACCGTCGCCACCGACGTCAAGGACGGCACCCACTTCATCCTGCGGATCCACGCCTACGACCAGGACGCGCGTGACGTGACGTTCCACCTCGCCTACTGAGCCTCGCCCGCACGTCTCGCACCACCGCATCAATGCACCACGGCTCCACCGCACCACCGCACCACCGCACCACCGCACCGACTTTCCGACGTTCCGAAAGGACGACGATGACTTCCTTCTTCCGTTCCGCCGACAGCCGCTCCGCCGGCATCCGCTCGCTGGGCAGCCGCTCCCTCGACCGCCGCAGCATGCTGCGCGGCACGCTGGCCGTCGGTGCCGGCGTCGCGTTCGGCCCGCTGCTCCTCTCCGGTGTCGCGCAGGCCTACTCGTGGTCGCGCACCCTGAAGCAGGGCGACAGCGGCGCCGACGTGCTGGAACTCCAGATCCGCGTCTCGGGCTGGGCCGCCGACAGCGCCAGCCAGACCCGGGTCGGCCTCGACAGCGACTTCGGCCCCGGCACGGCCGCGGCCGTGAAGCGGTTCCAGACCGCTTACGGTCTCGACAACGACGGGATCGTCGGTCCCAACACGCAGGCCAAGCTCAACGCGCTGGAGCAGTCGGACGGTTCCACGCTCCACTTCAACTGGAGCGAGTTCGTCGACCAGTCGAACGGCACCTTCGAAGGCGGCAAGCTGAGCGTGGCGCTCACGAAGGAGAACGCGCGGCGCTGCATGTACAAGCTGGAGGCGCTGCGCAAGAAGCTGGGCGACAAGCCGATCACGGTCAACTCCGGCTTCCGCAGCATCGCGCACAACGCGGACATAGGCGGGGCCAGCGACAGCATGCACCTCTACGGCACCGCGGCCGACCTCGACGTCCCGGGCGTGGCCACCAAGACCGTCTACCAGAAGGCGGAGACCTGCGGGTTCTCCGGTCTGGAGCGGTACACCGTCGACCACCAGCACGTCGACAGCCGGGCCGACCTCAACCGCGACTGGTGGTGGGAGAGCGGCACGGTCTGACACCGTCCCGGGTGACCACGGGGGGGGCCGAAGGCTCCGGGTACCGCGGCGGCGGTGTCCGGGGCCTTCCGGGCTTCAGCCCTTCGGCTCGTCCTTGCGCGCCGCCTCGCAGGAGGGCCAGTCGTGGAAGTCGTGCCGGGCGCTCCACAGCCGGTGGGCCGCCTGGATGTTCCACTCCGGGTCGAACGCCCGCAGCGGTGTGCCGCCGAGCTCGCGCAGGCGGACGTCGGAGATCTGGAACACACCCCAGTTGCGGCTGCCGTTGGTGTTGGGAAGCACCCACAGCGGGTCGAGGAAGGAGGCGCAGCGGGCGATGGCGACGGCGGTGCGGGGATCCTCGCGGAACACCTCGCGGATCCGCCTGGCCACCCGGTCCGGCGACCAGGTCGCCATACTCACCTTCCGGGCGTAGAGCGCCTTCTTGGTGGGTTCGTCGACCACGTTGCTGGCCGGCATGCCCGCCAGCACCTGGAACGCGGTCAGCCGACGCAGGGTCTCGGGCCCGAAGTCCCCGTCGACGGCGAGTCTGCCCTTGGCCCGCACCAGCAGGGTCTGGACCTCGCGCACGCACTCGTCGTGCTGGCCCATGCTGACGGTCCTGCACGCGGAGGAGTACAGCAGCCCGTCGTCGGCCGAGGGCGTGTCCTCGGCGGGTATCCACACGAAGCCGGCCACGAGTCCCGTGACGGCCACGACGGCGGCGGCCAGCACCGCGAACCGGGAGGACACCTTCTGGGGCATCTGGGGCAGCCGGAACCGGCCGGCCCGGGCGGGGGCGTTCTCCGGCGGGAGGGTGGGCTCCGGAAGGGGACCGGCCTGCCCGGGCACTTCGGGGGCGCCCGGCTCCGACAGCGGATCCGCGGCCCGATCCGTCCCCGGTTCCGGCAGCGGTTCCTTGCCCGTCCGGGCTTCTTTGCCCGTTCGAGCTTCCTCGTCCGCCCGCGGTTCCCGGTCCGCCCGGGCTTCCTCGTCCGCCTGCGGTTCCGGATCCGGTTCCCGCGGCGGCTCGTCCCCGGTGGCGGCCGGGGCGGCGGCCGGCGCGTCACGGTCGGTGTCCGCGAGCGCCCACAGCCGGTGGAGTTCACGGAGCTCCTCCGGACTGGCGCCGCAGACCTTCCCGAAGGAGTGCACCACCCGGTAGTCCGCCGGGACGCTGAGGCCCGAGCAATAGCGGTGCAGACTGGAGCCGCTGACTCCCGCCTCCTTGCCGAGGCGGTCATAGCCCCTGCCGCTGCGGTCCTTCAGCATCCGAAGGCAGGCGGCGAACTTCTCGGTATGCGAAGGCGCAGCCACGTCTCCACCCTTGCTCAAGCCTCTACTGACGGGTAGAAGCTACACCGCCGAAACCTGTGTCCGCCCTTTGAGTCGCGGAATGGGACGGTCAACTCTCCTGTGAATGACGGCATTTGAGAAACCGTCCGACTGCGGACCGGTCGGAACGGCACCGGAACGGCAATGGAGCGGCACCGAAAACGTCACAGGAAACGTCACGAGAAACGTCACAGGGGTGACCCCGGGAGGCCCGGGATCACCCCTGTCGTCCGCCAGGTCAGCGGAGGTCGCGCACCTTGACCGTGTAGATGCCGCGGCCGTGGGTGGCCGCGTACAGCGTCCTGCCGTCCGGGCCGAGCTTCAGCTGGAGCACGGCGACGGCCGGGAGGTTCCCGACCCGCCGCCAGTCCGTGCGGCCCGGCGCGCGGTAGACGACACCGAGGTCGGTGGCGACGGCGAGGCCGCCGCCCGGGGTGACGACCGCGGAGTCGGCCGGCACGTCGGGGAGGTTCTTCGAGATGTCCTTCCAGGTGGTGCCGCCGTCCCTGGACTCGAAGACGTGGCCGACGCCGGCGCCCGGCCCCTCGGTCCAGTGCCGGGAGAAGCCGTTGACCGCGAGATAGACGTGGTCGGCGTTCCCGGGGTCGACGGCGAAGCCGCTGAGGTAGCGGTTGGGCACGGTGCCGTCCGCGCCGGTGGCCGGGAGGCTGATGTCGTGCCAGCCGGTGCCGTCCGCGTTGCCCACGGAGATGCCGCGGGCGAAGCCCTGGTTGTTGCAGGGGCCGCACCAGGCCGCGTACACCTTGCCGCCCGAGGCCGCGACGGCGGTCGCGGTGCGGCCGGCGCCGAGGTCGTACACGCTGGTCCACTCGGAGCCGCTGCGGATGGCGTAGCCGTGGGTCTGCACCCAGATGTGGCGGCCGCCCGCGACCCAGGTGGAGCTGTTCTTCGCGTCGGCCGTGATCGGGGCGATGAAGCGGGCCTCACCGGTGGCGTTGTCGGCGGGAGCGACGTTGTACGACGTGACCTTGCCCGGGTCGGTCACCCAGCTCCCGTCGTTCACGGCGCAGTTCTGGGTCACCTGGATCGCGAGGTAGACGTACTCCTCGGCGATGTTGCAGCCGTCGGCCGGGTCGGTGAGGGTGTCGCCGCCGTCGCCGCCGAAGTCGGAGCCCATCACCGTGTCGTCGCCGCGCAGGACGGACTGGCCGTTGTCCTGGAGGCCGCCGGTGACGGAGACCCCGCCGTGGGTCAGGTCCTTGCCGATGCCCACCGAGTAGTACTGGAGGGTGTCGATGGTGCCGTCGTTGAGGGAGGTCCAGTCGGTGGCGTGGCCGGAGGCGTCCTGGGAGCCGTCGAGCGGCCGCCTGTAGGCGCCGCCGTCGTTGCCGACGTAGACGAAGCTCTTGCCGTGGTAGCGGCCGATCGCGACCCCGTGCTGGTCGGAGTGGGTGGTCGGGTTGCAGTCGCCGGTCTGCTTGGCCGGGTCGATGCTCCAGCAGGAGAAGCCGAAGTTCCAGTACGGGCCGACGGTGGACCAGGTGCCGCCGCCGTCCTTGGTCTCGTAGACCTCCTCCAGGCCCGCGTACACGTGCTTCGCGTTCGCCGGGTCGACGGCCAGGAACTGGTTGTACCAGGCCTGCACACCGGGCATGTAGCCGCTGGAGGTCAGCGCCGAACCGTCGGCGGCCAGGCCCTGGTAGTCGGCGATCTTCGTCCACGGTCCGCGCGGGGAGCCGGACTTGGAGACGTAGATGCCCTCCAGGCCGCTGTCCGGGTTGGTGTTCAGCTGCTCCGGCGACTGGTCGACGGCGTAGTAGCGCGAGCCGTCGGCGGAGCGGGCGAAGGTGACGTTGCCGACGTTGTCGGGGTCGGCCGGCAGGTCGCCCAGGCCACTGGTGATCCGCGTCCAGGCACCGTTCACCCTGGTGTAGAAGCCGTTGTAGTCGTCACCGCTGCGCCAGCCGACCGCGAGGACGACCTTGGAGGGGTCCTTCGGGTCGATCGCGATGTCGTTGGCGATGTTCTTGTACGCGGCCGAGGCGTCGTTCGCGAGGGAACCGCCCGGCAGATAGTCGGGGTTGGGCGCGAACTCCAGCTTCCAGGGCCCGCCGAGCTTCTTCGTGGAGTGGCTCCACACGCCCTCGCTGGTCGCCGCCCACACCGTGCCGCCGCCGAAGCGCAGCTCGTGGATGGTGGTCGACTCCAGTTCGTCGCCGCCGACCCGGCCGCGCGCGGAGAACGTGCCGTGCCGCGGGTCGGACAGGACGTAGACGCCGCTGCCGAGGTAGGCGTCCGCGTTGGTCGTCGCCTCACCGGTGCCCAGCCACAGCCGTCCGCTGCCGTCGAGCGCGAGGGCGCCGGTGGACTGCGAGGACAGGCCGTCGCTGATCGGCCGCCAGTGGCCGCCGCCGGTGCGCGAGCGCCAGACACCGCCGCCGGCGCTGCCCGCGTACACGTATCCGTCGTCGTCGGCGGCCATCGCGGCCATCCGGCCGGTCACCCGGCCCGAGCCGCCGCTGGAGTTGGAGTCGTAGTCGCGGTAGCGCGGATCGTCGGAGTCGTACGGGAGGTCAGTGATGTCGTGCCAGTCACCGCCCGTGGCCCGCAGACCCGTCAGACCGCTCCAGGCGGCTCCGTACGCGCCCGGCGCGACGACGCCGGGCGAGGTGCGGGCCTCGGCGTACTGGTCGGCGCCCTCGGCGATCTCGTCGGCCTCGTTGCCGTCGTCGCCCCCGTCGTCCTCGGCCTTCGCCTTCGCCTTCGCGGTCGCCCTAGGGGTCACGGCCCCAGCCGGGTGGGCGCGTTCGGCGGCGAGCCGGGCGAGGGCGCGGGCACCGAAGGGGGTGCCGCCGGGGCCTGACGCCGCGCCTGCGGGTATCGCGACGAGCGCGGCGGACGCGGTGATGGCGCAGATCGTGAGCCATCGTCTCTTGCGGGTTGGTGCCGACACCAGGACCTCCCGAGCGCACACGGATACAGCGGTCGGGGACGACCCGACCACCGGCGGGAGGAAACATCCGGCATTTGGACAGTCCTTGACCAGAACCTGTCACTTCGCATGGCCGGAAGGCGACACGGTCGACTGCCCGCGACTCGGGGCTCGGGGCTCGGGGCTCGGGGCTCGGGGCTCGGGGCTCGGGGCTCGCGGACACAAAGAAGCCCCCTCTCACTGGAGGGGGCTGCCGTACCGTCCCTGGCCGCGTCACGCTCTTCTCGCGTAGCCAGTGGTGGGGCGGGTGGGACTCGAACCCACGGCCGACGGATTATGAGTCCGCTGCTCTAACCGGCTGAGCTACCGCCCCGTTACGGCGCGCCGCGCACATTTGTGCGCGCCGTCTGCCGCAGCATAGCCGCTCATACGATCTCCTGCTCCGGCTGGCCGGCTTCACGCGACCATGACGCCTTCGGCATGCCCTGGGCGGTTCCTGCGGACATGAAAAAGGACCCCGAAGGGTCCTCTTTCGTTGCTCTCCCGACTGGACTCGAACCAGTAACCTGCCGGTTAACAGCCGGCTGCTCTGCCAATTGAGCTACAGGAGATCGAGCTCCCCCGACTGGACTCGAACCAGTAACCTGCCGGTTAACAGCCGGCTGCTCTGCCAATTGAGCTACAGGGGATTGATCTTTGCATCGAACGCACCCACCTGGGTATTCGCCAGGGGGCGTGCGCTTGCTGCGACACATACATTAGCGCAAGCAGGGGGGTGCTCCGCCAATCGGTTCCCTCCGTACCGATCCCGACGCAAGGGAAGGGTGGCCGTCATGCGCTACCGGCTCACGTTCGTCGCCGGACTGGCCCTGGGTTACGTGCTCGGCACGCGGGCCGGACGCGAGCGCTACGAACAGCTGAAGAAGTCCATGCGCCAGGTCGCGCAGAACCCCGCGGTGCGCAACACCGCCGAGACCGCGGCACAGCAGAGCCGCGAGATCGCGGGCAAGGCGCTGCACACCGTGAGCGAGAAGGTGGGCGACCGGGTCCCCGACTCGGTCTCGGACCGGGTCAGGTCCCTGCGCGAGCGGAACACGTCCGGCACCGCCGAGGACGACTGGGGCACCAGCAACACCTAGGTCGTGTCCCGGTGCCGCGGCACCGGGACCAGGCGTTCGGACGGTGACGGGTGGCGCCGGGTGGGGTCTGTGGGCCCGCCCGGCGTCACCGGCGTTCGCGGTACGGCAGAATTTCCGCCATGGGGATAGTCGCCGGGCTGGACAGTGCGCCCGATTTCACTCGCATCGTCGTCTGCGACACGGACACGGGTGCCGTGCTGAGGCAGGGATACGCGCCACATCCGGTCGACGGCGGCGACGGCGGCGGCCGTCCCTCCGACGTGGATCCGCAGGCCTGGCTGCTGTCCCTGGGCGAGGCCGCCGGCGGCGGGCTGCTCGAAGGCGTCCAGGCCATCGGCGTGTCGGCCCAGCAGAACGGGCTCGTCCCGCTGGACGCGCAGGGCGGCACCGTGCGCCCCGCGATGGTCGGCGGCGACAAGCGGGCGCAGGTCGCCGCGGCCGATCTGATCGACGCGCTCGGCGGCCGCGAGGCCTGGGCGCAGGCGGTGGGCAGCGTCCCGCAGGCCGCGCAGCCGGTGACCAAGCTGCGGTGGCTGAGCAAGACGGAGCCGGAGGCCGCGCGGCGCACCAGCATGCTGCTCCAGGCCCACGACTGGCTGGTGTGGCAGCTCCTGGGGCGTCCCGTGCGCAGGACCACGGACCGGGGCGGCGCCTCGGCGACCGGCTACTGGTCGGCGGCGACCGGCGCGTACCGGCAGGATCTCGTCGAACTGGCGCTCGGCCACCAGGCCGGGCTGCCGGACGTGCTCGGCCCCTCCGAGGCCGCCGGGACCACGCCCGAGGGGCTGCTGATATCCGCCGGCACCGGCGAGACCATGGCGGCGGCGTTCGGGCTCGGCATCGGGCTCGGCGACGCGGTCGTGTCGCTGGGCGCCTCCGGGTCCGTGATGGCCGTCCACCCCGAGGCGCTGGCCGACCCCTCCGGCATGATCACCTCCCTGGCGGACGCGACCGGCATGCACCTTCCGGTCGTCACCACGCTCAACGCCGTACGGGCCCTGCGGGGGGCCGCCGAACTGCTCGGCGTGCCCGATCTGGAGGGGCTGTCCGAGCTGGCGATGAAGTCGACGCCGGGCTCGCACGGGCTCGTCCTGCTGCCGTACCTGGAGGGCGAGCGCACGCCGAACCTGCCGCACACGGCGGGCACGCTGGCCGGTCTGCGCCGGGAGTCGATGAAGCCCGAGCACCTGGCGCGGGCCGCGTTCGAGGGCATGCTCTGCGGACTCGCGGACGCGCTGGACGTGCTGCGCGGCCGGGGTGTCGACGTGCGCCGGGTCTTCCTCCTCGGCCAGGCGGCCGAGCTGCCCGCCGTCCAGGCCGTGGCGCCCGCGCTGTTCGGCGCGCAGGTCGTCGTACCGCAGCCCGCGGACTACGCGGCGCTCGGCGCGGCCCGCCAGGCGGCCTGGGCCCTCGGCGCCTCCCAGGGCACCCTCGACCCGCGGACCCCGCCCCGCTGGCAGGGTCCGGTCGCCCAGGTGCTGGAGCCCGGGGACGAACTCGCGGTCGGACAGGCCGTACGGCAGCAGTACGTCTCCGTGCGCGAACAGACGCATCCCGGGGCGTTCCGGGCGTAACGTCCGTGTGGACGTACGACCGAAGGCGGAGGCGGTGTCCTTTTTTGGACCGCACTTGGGTTAATCGGTTGAGGTAACGCGGGGGGAGTGTCCGACGATAGGGGGTGGTGCGTGCATCATGCACAACCCGTCGGTCACCCCCGCCGTCCACGATTCCGAGAGACCCCGCGTGCTCATACGACTCCTGCGGACCCACCTCAGTCCGTACAAGAAACCCATCGCCCTGCTGGTGCTGCTCCAGTTCCTCCAGACCTGCGCCACGCTCTACCTGCCCACGCTCAACGCGCACATCATCGACAACGGTGTCGTGAAGGGTGACACGGGCTACATCCTGACCTTCGGCGCCCTGATGATCGGCATCTCGCTGGCCCAGGTCGTCTGCAACATCGGGGCCGTCTACTACGGAGCCCGCACGGCGTCCGCGGTGGGCCGGGACATCCGGGCCGCCGTCTTCGACCGCGTGCAGTCGTTCTCGGCGCGCGAGGTGGGCCAGTTCGGCGCGCCGTCGCTGATCACCCGCACCACGAACGACGTCCAGCAGGTCCAGATGCTCACGCTGATGACCTTCACCCTGCTGGTGTCGGCCCCGATCATGTGCGTGGGCGGCATCATCCTGGCCCTCGGCCTGGACGTGCCGCTGTCCGCGGTGCTCGTCGCCGTCGTGCCGACCCTCGGCATCTGCGTGACGCTCATCGTGCGCCGGCTGCGCCCGCTGTTCCGCACCATGCAGGTGCGCCTGGACACCGTGAACCGGGTGCTGCGCGAGCAGATCACCGGCAACCGCGTGATCCGCGCGTTCGTGCGCGACGGCTACGAGAAGGACCGCTTCAAGGGCGCCAACACCGACCTCACCGAGACGTCGCTGGCCACCGGCCGGATGCTCGCCCTGATGTTCCCGATCGTCATGACGGTGGTGAACCTGTCCTCCATCGCGGTGGTCTGGTTCGGCGCCCACCGCATCGACAGCGGCGGCATGCAGATCGGCGATCTGACCGCGTTCCTGGCCTATCTGATGCAGATCGTGATGTCCGTGATGATGGCCACCTTCATGTTCATGATGGTGCCGCGCGCGGAGGTCTGCGCCGAGCGCATCCAGGAGGTCCTGGGCACCGAGAGCAGCGTGGTCCCGCCGGTCGCGCCGGTCCTGGAGCTGCGCCGCCACGGCCACCTGGAGATCCGCGGGGCCGGGTTCCGCTACCCGGGCGCCGAGGAGCCGGTCCTCAGGTCCGTCGACCTGGTCGCCCGCCCCGGCGAGGTGACTGCGGTCATCGGGTCGACGGGCAGCGGCAAGTCCACTCTGCTCGGCATGATCCCGCGTCTGTTCGACGCCACCGACGGCCAGGTGCTCGTCGACGGTGTCGACGTCGCCACCATCGAGCCGAACCTGCTGGCCAGGACGGTCGGCCTGGTCCCGCAGAAGCCCTATCTGTTCGCCGGGACCGTCGCCACGAACCTGCGCTACGGCAACCCGGAGGCGACCGACGAGGAACTGTGGCACGCGCTGGAGGTGGCGCAGGCCAAGGGCTTCGTGGAAGCGCTGGACAACGGTCTCGACGCGCCGATCGCGCAGGGCGGCACGAACGTGTCCGGCGGCCAGCGCCAGCGTCTGGCCATCGCCCGCACCCTGGTGCAGCGCCCCGAGATCTACCTGTTCGACGACTCCTTCTCGGCCCTCGACTACGCGACCGACGCGGCGCTGCGCGCGGCGCTCACCGAGGAGACCGCCGAGGCGACCGTGGTGATCGTCGCCCAGCGGGTGTCGACCATCAGGGAGGCCGACCGGATCGTGGTCCTCGACGAGGGCCGGGTCGTCGGCACCGGACGGCATCACGAACTGATGGCGGACAACGAGACCTACCGGGAGATCGTGCTCTCCCAGCTGACGGAAGCGGAGGCCGCCTGATGGCCGGGCCCATGGGACGCATGATGGCCGGGAGCGGCCCCGACCAGCGCTCGATGGACTTCAAGGTGTCGAGCCGGCGGCTCCTCGCCCAGTTCAAGCCCGAGCGCGCCACGCTGTACGTGATGCTCGTCGCCGTCGTGATGAGCGTGGGGCTCTCGGTGGTCGGCCCGAAGATCCTCGGCAAGGCCACCGACCTGGTCTTCGCGGGGATCGTCGGACGCCAGATGCCGGCCGGGGCCACCAAGGCCCAGGCCCTCGACGGGCTGCGCGCGCACGGCAAGGGCGCCGTCGCGGACATGCTCGCGGGGACGGACTTCACCCCCGGCAAGGGCATCGACTTCACCGCGGTCGGACACGTCCTGCTGTTCGCGCTCGGTACGTTCCTGCTGGCCGGCCTGCTGATGGCGGTGGCGACGCGGCTGGTGAACCGGGCCGTCAACAAGACCGTCTTCCGGATGCGCGGGGACCTCCAGGCGAAGCTGTCGCGGCTGCCCCTGTCGTACTTCGACAAGCGCCAGCGCGGTGAGGTGCTCAGCCGGGCGACGAACGACATGGACAACATCCAGCAGACCCTCCAGCAGTCGATGGGCCAGCTGGTCAACTCGCTGCTGACCATCGTGGGCGTGCTCGCGATGATGTTCTGGGTGTCGCCGCTGCTCGCGCTGGTCGCGCTGGTCACGGTGCCGCTGTCGTTCTTCGTGGCGACCCGGATCGGCAAGCGCTCGCAGCCGCACTTCGTGCAGCAGTGGCGCACCACCGGCAAGCTGAACGCCCACATCGAGGAGATGTACACCGGCCACAACCTGGTGAAGGTGTTCGGGCGGGCGGACGAGTCGGCGGCGCAGTTCGCCGAGCAGAACGAGAAGCTGTACGAGGCGGGGTTCAAGGCGCAGTTCAACAGCGGTGTCATGCAGCCGCTGATGATGTTCGTGTCGAACCTGAACTATGTGCTGGTGGCCGTGGTCGGCGGTCTTCGGGTGGCCTCGGGCTCCCTGTCGATCGGTGACGTGCAGGCGTTCATCCAGTACTCCCGCCAGTTCTCGATGCCGCTGACGCAGGTCGCGTCGATGGCCAACCTGGTGCAGTCGGGTGTCGCGTCGGCGGAGCGGGTCTTCGAGGTCCTGGACGCCGAGGAGCAGGAGGCGGACCCGGCGGTGTCGGTCCGTCCTGAGGAGCTGCGCGGGCGCGTGGCGCTGGAGCACGTCTCCTTCCGCTACGACCCGGAGAAGCCGCTCATCGAGGACCTCTCGCTGAAGGTGGAGCCGGGCCACACCGTGGCCATCGTCGGCCCGACCGGCGCCGGCAAGACGACGCTGGTGAACCTGCTCATGCGGTTCTACGACGTCACGGGCGGCCGGATCACCCTCGACGGGGTCGACGTGACCGCCATGTCCCGCGACGAGCTGAGGTCCGGGATAGGGATGGTGCTCCAGGACACCTGGCTGTTCGGGGGCTCGATCGCCGACAACATCGCGTACGGCGCCTCGCGGGACGTCACGCGCGGGGAGATCGAGGAGGCGGCGCGCGCCGCCCACGCGGACCGGTTCGTCCGGACGCTGCCCCAGGGCTACGACACGGTGATCGACGACGAGGGCACGGGCGTCAGCGCCGGCGAGAAGCAGCTCATCACGATCGCGCGGGCGTTCCTGTCGGACCCGGTGATCCTGGTGCTCGACGAGGCGACCAGCTCCGTCGACACCCGTACCGAGGTGCTGATCCAGAAGGCGATGGCGAAGCTGGCGCACGGGCGGACCTCGTTCGTGATCGCCCACCGTCTGTCGACCATCCGGGACGCGGACACCATCCTCGTGATGGAGGACGGCGCCATCGTGGAACAGGGCGCCCACGCGGACCTGCTGGAGTCCGGCGGAGCCTACGCCCGCCTCTACCAGGCCCAGTTCGCCCAGGCGGTGGCCGAGGTCGACTAGACCCGTTGCTCCCCCGGACCCGTTTCAGCCCCTCCGGCGTTTGAGGAGCGGGGGTCCGGGGGCAGCGCCCCCGGTCAGTCCAGGTAGCCCCGGAGCTGATCGGCGAAGGCGTGGTCCCGCAGCTTGTTGAGCGTCTTGGACTCGATCTGCCGGATCCGCTCACGGGTGACGCCGAAGATCCGCCCGATCTCCTCCAGCGTACGAGGCCGCCCGTCGGCCAGCCCGTACCGCAGCTGCACGACCTTCCGCTCCCGCTCCCCCAGCGTGGAAAGCACCGCCTCCAGATGCTGCCTGAGCAGCAGGAACGCCGCGGACTCCACCGGAGAGGCCGCGTCCCCGTCCTCGATGAGGTCCCCGAGGGCCACGTCGTCCTCCTCGCCCACCGGGGCGTGCAGGGACACCGGCTCCTGGGCCAGCCGCAGGACCTCGCTCACCCGCTCGGCCGGCAGCTCCAGCTGCGCGGCGACCTCCTCGGGCGTGGGCTCGTAGCCCCGCTCCTGGAGCATCCGGCGCTGGACCCGGACCACCCGGTTGATCAGCTCGACCACGTGCACGGGCACGCGGATGGTGCGGGCCTGGTCCGCGAGCGCGCGGGACATGGCCTGCCGGATCCACCAGGTGGCGTACGTGGAGAACTTGTAGCCGCGGGCGTAGTCGAACTTCTCGACGGCCCTGATCAGGCCGAGGTTGCCCTCCTGGACCAGGTCGAGCATGGTCAGCCCGCGGCCCACGTACCGCTTGGCCACGGAGACGACGAGCCGCAGGTTCGCCTCGATGAGCCGCCGCTTGGCCATCCGGCCCATGACGACGATCTTGTCCAGGTCCAGGGCGAGCCGTTCGTCCAGGCCGGGGGTCAGGCGCAGCTTCTCCTCGGCGAACAGCCCGGCCTCGACCCGGCGGGCCAGGTCGACCTCCTCGGCCGCCGTGAGCAGCGGGATCCGGCCGATCTCGCGCAGGTACTGGCGGAACAGGTCGGACGAGGGGCCGCCGGTGTCGGCGGCACGGCCCCGGACCGGCTCCACGGGTTCGGGGGCCTCGGTCTCGACCTCGGCCTCCGGCTCCGTCCCGGGACCCTCTGCGCGGGCCTCGGGAGGACTCTCCGGCCCGCCCTCGGGGTGGTGCGCGGGACGGCGCTGCGCGGGGACCGCCCCGACGACGCCGGGTTCGGCGTCCGTGGCGGTGGTGCTGTCGGTCTGGGCGAGGGTCTGGGTCTGCACGGGGGCGACCTCCAGGGATGTCGCTGCTGGGGCGTGCGGCAGCGGTACGTCGGGGATGGGGTCGACGGCCTCGCCGCAGTCCATCCCGCAGTCGTTTGACGGAACCGCGGGGATGGGGAACCCGTCGCGTGCGGGTCGGCCGCGCTCCGAGGACTCAGGCACCGGAATCCAGTGTGGAGTACGACACATCGCCGCCACGAGGGGCGTGCGGTGACTTTTTGCGTATGGTCCGTGACCGCGTGATTACCGTCCTGGACGAGTGCGCAGTTCAGCGGCGGCCAAACCCGTGAAGGCGAACACGGGATTGGCATGTGCGCCGGGGGCTTCCGCGGCCCGCCCGGTCCCGGCGGTCCCCGCGATCCGCTTCCGGAACGTCGGCGCGGGCCCGCGGCGCGGTGTCAGAGGGCTTCGGCGCCGCGCTCGCGCAGTGCCTGGCCGTACTGCTGGAGCACCCACAACTCGTTCTGCACGGCGGCCAGCTGGGCCGGGTCCCCGCCCGCGCTGAGCCGGGACAGGGAGCCCTGGACGTCCCGGATGCGGCGGTCGACGGCACGCCTGCGGACCATGACGAGCTGGTCGCCCGCGTAGGTCTCGTCGACGGTCTTGCGCATGATCGCCTCGACGGCCAGTTCGGTGACCATCGCGCGGACGGTGTCGTCCGGGGCGGCGTCGCGGACCCGGATCAGATACTCCTGGGGGTCCTGGACCCCGAACTCGGCGCCGCCCGCGTCCATGACGGCCTGGCGCACGGCCGCGTACGGAGCCGCGGTGAACTCGTCCATGCCGTACGCGTCGAACGCCGGGGAGACCAACTCGGGCCGCTGGAGCGCGAGTTTGAGCAGCTCGCGTTCGGTGGCGAAGACGGGGTTGCGCAGGGTGAGGGCCGGGCCCGCGCCCGAGGGGGCCTGGGGCGCGGCGGTGTAGCCCTGCTGGGGGCGGCCGGCGGGCGCGGGACCGGCGCCGCCGCGGTCACGGGCCCAACGGGCCAGCTGGGCGACCCTCTTGACGACGAACTGGGTGTCGAGGATGCCGAGCATGCCGGCGAGCTGGACGGCGACCTCGTGCTGCGCGCCGCTGTTCTTGATGCGGGCGACGACCGGGGCGGCCTCGTCGAGTGCCGCCGCGCGTCCCGCCGGGGTCTCCAGGTCGTAGCGCAGGACGATCTGGCGCAGCGCGAACTCGAAGAGGGGGGTGCGGGGTTCGACCAGGTCGGCGACGGCCTCGTCGCCCTTGGCCAGCCGCAGTTCGCAGGGGTCCATGCCGTCGGGCGCGATGGCGATGTAGGTCTCGGCGGCGAACTTCTGGTCGTCCTCGAAGGCGCGCAGGGCGGCCTTCTGGCCGGCCGCGTCGCCGTCGAAGGTGAAGATCACCCGGGCCGAGCCGTTGTCCATCAGCAGCCGGCGCAGGATCTTGATGTGGTCGCCGCCGAACGCCGTGCCGCAGGTCGCGATGGCCGTGGTGATCCCGGCCAGGTGGCAGGCCATGACGTCGGTGTAGCCCTCGACGACGACGGCCCGGCTGCTCTTGGCGATGTCCTTCTTGGCGAGGTCGATGCCGTACAGGACCTGGGACTTCTTGTAGATCGCGGTGTCGGGCGTGTTCAGGTACTTCGGGCCGTTGTCGGACTCGTAGAGCTTGCGGGCGCCGAAGCCGACGACCTCGCCGCCGATGTCGCGGATCGGCCACATGAGGCGGCCGCGGAAGCGGTCGATGGGGCCGCGGCGGCCCTCCTGGGCGAGGCCGGAGAGGACCAGTTCCTTGTCGGTGAAGCCCTTGCCGCGCAGATGGCGGGTCAGGTGGTCCCAGCCCTGGGGGCTGTAGCCGACGCCGAAGTGGGCGGCGGCCGCCTGGTCGAAGCCGCGGTCGGCGAGGAAGGCGCGGCCCGTGTCGGCCTCGGGGCTGGTGTCGAGCTGCTCCGTGTAGAAGCGCGCGGCCGCCTTGTGCGCCTCGACCAGCCGGATGCGCTCGCCGCGCTGGTGGGCCGGGTTGTAACCGCCCTCCTCGTAGCGCAGGGTGATGCCGGCCTGGGCGGCGAGCCGCTCGACGGACTCGGAGAAGGTGAGGTGGTCGACCTTCATCACGAACGTGATGGTGTCGCCGCCCTCCTGGCAGCCGAAGCAGTGGAAGAGGCCCTTGCTGGGGCTGACCTGGAACGACGGTGACTTCTCGTCGTGGAAGGGGCACAGGCCCTTGAGGTTTCCGCCGCCCGCGTTGCGCAGCTGGAGGTACTCGGACACCACGGCGTCGATCGGGACCGCGTCCCGAACCGCCTTCACGTCCTCGTCATTGATCCTGCCTGCCACGTGGTGATTCTACGGGGCCGCGCCGACACTCCCGGGGCAGGTGGACGGCCGCCGGGCCGGGGTCCGGGGGCGCACCCCGGAAATCCCGGCACGGCGGACGGCCGCCGGAGCGGCACGGCGGAGCGGCGCACCGGCCGCGGAGCCCGCGGCCGGTGCCGCGCGGCGCTCAGGGTGCCAGGCTCTCCAGCGGGACGTGCGGGTCGGCGAGCGCCTCGGTGTCCACCCGGGCCCGGGAGCGGATCAGCCGCTGGATCGGGTCCGTGACGTCCCACACGTTCACGTTCATCCCGGCCAGCAGCCTGCCCTCCTTCACCCAGAAGGCGATGAACTCCCGCTTGCCCGCGTCGCCGCGGATCACCACCTGGTCGTACGACCCCGGGGGCGCCCAGCCCGAGTACTCCAGGCCGACGTCGTACTGGTCGGAGAAGAAGTAGGGCACCCGGTCGTACGTCGCCCCGCGGCCCAGCATCGAGCGGGCGGCGGCCGGTCCGCCGTTGAGGGCGTTGGCCCAGTGCTCGACGCGCAGCCGGGTGCCGAAGAGGCCGTGGTGGAAGGAGGCCACGTCGCCGGCGGCGTACACGTCGGGGTCGGAGGTGCGCAGCTGCTCGTCGACCGCGATGCCGCCGCCGTGCGCGCGGTCGGCCAGCTCCAGGCCGGCGGCCTCGGCGAGGCCGGTGCGCGGGGCGGCGCCGATGGCCGCGAGGACGTCGTGGGCGGGGTGTTCCTCGCCGTCGTCGGTGCGGGCGGCCAGCACCATGCCGTCCTGGCCGACGATCTCGGTGAGCTGGGCCCCGAAGTGGAAGCGCACGCCGTGCTCGCGGTGCAGTTCGGCGAAGAGCTCGCCGAGCTCGGGGCCGAGCACGTTGTGCAGCGGGGTCGCCGCGGGTTCGACGACGGTGACCTCCGCGCCGTACTCGCGGGCCGCGGCGGCGACCTCCAGGCCGATCCAGCCGGCTCCGGCGATCACCAGGTGGCCGTTGTCCCGGCCGAGCGCCGCGAGGACGCCCTTGAGGCGCTCGGCGTGCGCGAGGCGGCGCAGATGGTGGACGCCGGCCAGACCGGTGCCCGGGACGTCGAGGCGGCGCGGCTCGGCGCCGGTCACCAGGAGCAGTTTGTCGTAGTGGACGAGGGTGCCGTCGTCGCCGAAGCGGACGGTCTTCGCCGTGCGGTCGATCGCGTCGACGGTCTGGCCGAGGTGCAGCTCGATGTCGTTCTGCGCGTACCACGCCGGTTCGTGCACGAAGACGCTGTCGCGCTCCTCCTTGCCCAGGAGGTAGCCCTTGGACAGCGGCGGGCGTTCGTAGGGGTGGTCGCGTTCGTCGCAGATCAGTATCACGCGGCCGGTGAAGCCCTCCGCTCGGAGCGTCTCGGCCGCCTTGGCGCCTGCCAGGCCTCCTCCGACGATGACGAATGTCTGATCCGCGTCGACCACTTGATGCCTCCTCGTAAGGATGTCGCCATATGCGAGCGTCCCGCACGGAGCGTGATGCGGGAAGGGGTGGTGGCCCGATCAGGCCACGCAGGGTCACACCTGTCCGCCCCCATGGGAACGCGTGGTGAGTCTGAGGTGCAGGGAACGCGCCGAGGCATCGGTGAGAGATGCGATCTGGTCCACGATCACGCGTTTGCGGGCGCGGTCGTCGGCCGCGTGCTCGAACAGTGCCCGGAACTGCGGATCCAACACCTCGGGGGCGCGGGCGGTGAGCGCCTCGGCGAGTTCGGCGACGACGATCCGCTGGTCGGCGCGGAGCAGTTCCTGTTCGGCGCGCTGCATCACGTACCGGTCGGCGACCGCCTTGAGGACGGCGCACTCCAGACGGGCGGCGCGCGGGACGACCAGTTCCGCCGCGTACCGGGTGAGGCGTCCGCTGCCGTACCGCGCGCGGGTGGCGCCCTCCGCGGCCAGGCAGAAGCGGCCGATGAGCTGGCTGGTCGCGTCCTTGAGGCGGGCCTGGGCGACGGCCGATCCGTCGTAGCCGTGCGGCCACCACTCCTGGCCGAGGAGCCGGTCCAGGGCCTCGGCCAGCTCGGCCGGATCGGTGTCCTCGGGCGCGTACCGGCCCACGGCGACGGCGAAGATCTCGTCCCGTTCGGGTCCGGCGTGCAGGCCGGCGGGGTCGATGTGGCCCGCGTGCAGGCCGTCCTCGATGTCGTGCACCGAGTACGCCACGTCGTCGGCCCAGTCCATCACCTGGGCCTCGAAGCAGGTCCGCGTGCCGGGGGCGCCCTCGCGGATCCAGTCGAACACCGGCCGGTCGTCCTCGTAGACCCCGAATTTCGGCGACTTCGGATCGGCGGGACGGGCGCCTCTCGGCCACGGGTACTTGGTGGCGGCGTCGAGGGCGGCCCGGGTGAGGTTGAGGCCGACGCTGACGAGGTCGTCGCCCGCGGCGGCGGAGGCCGGGGTGACCAGGTCGCTGCGCACGAAGCGCTTGGGCTCGATCCGGGTGAGCAGGCGCAGCGACTGGGCGTTGCCCTCGAACCCGCCGCAGTCCTCGGCGAATTCGTTGAGCGCCTGTTCGCCGTTGTGTCCGAAGGGCGGATGGCCGAGGTCGTGGGAGAGGCAGGCAGCCTCGACCAGGTCCGGGTCGCAGCCGAGGGCGGCGCCCAGTTCGCGGCCCACCTGGGCGCACTCCAGGGAGTGGGTCAGCCGGGTCCGCGGGGAGGCGTCCCACACCTGGACGGGCGCCCCGCCCGATCCGGCGGCGCCGAGCACCTGGGGAAGCGTTCCGGGCGTGACGACCTGGGTCTTGCCCGCGAGACGGCGCAGGGCCGCGGAGTGCAGCACGCGCGCGCGGTCGCGCTGGAAGGCGGTGCGGCCCGGCCGTTTGTCGGGCTCGGCGGCCCAGCGCTCGACGGCCGACGGGTCGTACTCGTCGTGGGCCGTGTGGTTCTCGTACGCCGTCCGGTCCGCGGGGGCCGGGTGGTTGCCGTGGCCCGTCCGGCTCGCGTGGTCCTGGTGGTTCTCGTGTGCCTGCGGTGCGGTGTCTTCGGTCCTCGGTGCCATGCCTTCCATGCCCCGACAGTAGACGCAGGCGGTGACAATCGGGGTCGGGGAGCCCACGGCGCGATGCCGGGCACGGCGGGGAGGGCGGGACCCGGTCCGGGGCCGGGGCCGGGGTCCGGGCCCGGGTTCAGGCCGGGACCAGGGTGCGCTCCGGGGCGGACTCGGGGGCGGCGACGGCCTGGTCGTAGCGGTGCAGGACGAGACGGGCCATCGCCGGGTGGTCGCCCAGCGGCTCGGCGCAGATCCAGGGGGCCTCCTCGGCGACGTGCGTGGCGAAGCGGCCGGGGGCGGTGAAGTACGAGGCGACGGCGATCCGGTGGCGGCCCCGGGCGGCGAGGGCGCGTACGGCGGCGGACACGGTGGGCGCGGCGGCGGAGGCGTACGCCGGCAGGACGGGGACGCCGAGGCGTTCGGCGAGCAGCCGGGCGGTGCGGCGGGTGTCGGCGGCCGAGTCCGGGGCGCGGGATCCGGCGGAGGCGAGGACGACGGCGCTCGCGCGGCGGGCCGGGTCGCTCATCCGGGTGCGCCATCCGGCCTCGACGAGCCGCGCGTACAGGGTCTCCACCAGGAGCGGGTGCGGGCCGAGCGGGGCGGCGACGCGGGCGCGCAGACCGGGGACGGCGTCGACGGCCTCGGGGATGTCCCGTCGTACGTGGTAGCCGCGGCCGAGCAGCAGCGGCACGAGGACGGCGTCCTGACGGCCGGCCAGGGCGGCGAGGGTGTCGCCGAGGAGCGGCTCGTTCAGCTCGATGTGGCCGAGGTCCACGGACAGGTGGGGGCGCAGCTCGCGGACGCGTTCGATCAGGGTGCGGACGGTGGCGAGGGCGCGGGGGTCGCGGCTGCCGTGGGCGACCAGGACGAGCGCGGGCGGCGGCGGGCGGCGGGTGCCGTCCGGCGCGACGAGGCTGAGCCGGCTGCCGAGCTGGCCGGCGATCCGGTTCATGAGCTGCGCCGCGCTGTCGAGGTGGCCCTCCGGACGGTCCTCGCGGTGGCCGCCGAGAGGGTCTTCGGGGGCGGCGGCGCCGGGCCGCGGGCCGCCGGGGCGGTGGGAGGACGTGTCGCGAGCGGGGTTCGAGGCCGTCATGGGTCGATCCTGGCGGGAGGAGGTTGCCGGGCCGTTGCGTGGGCATGTCGGGCGTTTTCCGGTGGTTCACCGGGCGGTGGAGGGCCGGTGTGAGGGCCGGTGCTGGGGCGGGTGCGAGGGCTCCGACCTGCGGCTCTCCCCGGCGGGACGGGCGGGGTCGGCGCGTGGGCGTGAACCGGGCGAGCCTACGATGCGTCTTCATCCGTCGAAGGGGACGCGGAGTCCGGCACGAGCCCGCCGGACGCAGGGCCCGCGCACCGTCGCGAGTGACGACACCTGGGGGACACCGAACATGCCGCGTCTGCCGCGCCCGAAGCGCCCGAAGCGCCCGAGCCTCCGCGGGCTCCGTCCGCTCCGCCTCCCGGCGCTGCCGCGTACGCGCAGGGGGCAGCGGCGGGCCGTGCAGGCGCTGATGGTGCTGTGTGTGCTGGCGCTGCTCCCGATCACCTGGCTGTACGTGTCGACGGGCGACCGGCTGCGGACGACGGCGGACGCCCCGCGCACCGAGGTCGCGATCGTCTTCGGCGCCGGTCTGTCGGCCAGCGGGCCGTCCCTGTATCTCGCCCACCGGCTGGACGCCGCGGCGAAGCTGTACCGGGCTGGCCGGATCGACGTCGTCCTCGTCACCGGCGACAACAGCCGCAAGGACTACGACGAGCCCGACGCGATGCGCACCTACCTCACGGCGCACGGGGTGCCCGGCCGGCGGATCGTCAGCGACTACGCCGGTTTCGACACCTGGGACTCCTGCGTCCGGGCCCGGAAGATCTTCGGTGTCCACGAGGCCGTGCTGATCAGCCAGGGCTTCCACATCCGCCGCGCCCTGGCGCTGTGCCGGGCGGCGGGCGTCCGTTCGTACGGCATCGGCGTGGACGCGAAGCACGACGTCACCTGGTACTACGGCGGCACCCGGGAGATCTTCGCCGCGGGCAAGGCCGTGCTGGACGCGGTGTTCGAGCCGGATCCGCGTTTCCTGGGCCCGAAGGAGCACGGCGTGACCCGTGCCCTGGCGGCGGCCCGCTAGGCCCGTCCGCCGCGTCCCGCCTTCCCGCTGCGCCCCGCCTGTCCGGCGACGCGTGGCACGCCCGGGCCGCGGGCATCGCACCGCCTGGCCCGTGCGCGACGGCGGTCCCGACCGGCGTGAGGAGGCGTCGGCGGTGGCGCGTCGTCAGCGGCCGTCCCGGTCGGGCGCTTCGGAGGGCCCGGGGGACGCGGGTCCGTCCGCCGGGCCGGAGCCCTTGTGCCCGCCCCGCTCGGGCGCGCCGGCGGAGCAGGAGCTGACGCCGATGCCCAGGGCGGCACCGACGGCCGCTCCGCTGAGCGCGAGGACACGTCGTCTGGTCAGGTCACGGTCGGTCATGGCCGGACCCTAGGCGCGGCGGCGGCCGCGGCTCCGGGGGCGCACGGAGCGGCCACCCGCACGGGCGCACCCGCTCACGGCGGCGGCCGCCGGGAGCCCTCCCGGACCGGGCGGGGGCTCCCCCGCCAGTCCCCGTCCTCGATCCGCGTGCCGTGCGCCCGCAGGCGGGCCGCCACCGCGGGGGCGGCGACGTACACCCAGGTCCGTACGGCCGTGACGCCGTCCGCCGGCACGGCGTCCCGCGCGACCCGTTCGTACAGGCTGCGCGGATCACCCGGCACGTACTCCTCCAACGCGTCGAGTTCCGCGAGGAGTTCCCGGTACGCCCCGGGCCTCGCGGTGACGATCTCGCCGCACACCGTGCCCTCGGCCCCGTCGACGGCGTACGGGTATCCGGGCCCCTCGTACAGCACGAGTCCGCTCATCCGTCCCGGCTCCTCCGAGCCGGTGCGGCCGCGCAGGAAGAGGTCGTGGTTGTGCTCGCCGGGGCGCAGGGTGCCGTAGACGAAGAAGGGCAGTCCGGCCTCGGGGAGGCGCTCCGGGGGAATCACGGGGCCGTCTCCTCCGCCAGCCAGCGCAGATAGTCCGGGCTCCCCGCCACGACCGGGGTCGCGACGATCTCGGGGGTGTCGTAGTCGTGGGCGCCCAGGAGGTAGGCCTCCAGCGCCGGATAGCGCGCCGCGGTCGTCTTGAACTGGATCCGCCACTCGGAGGCCGTCTCCACGGCGCCCTTCCAGCGGTAGACGGAGGTGACCGGCCCCGAGATCTGCGCGCAGGCCGCGACCCGCGCCGCCACCGCGCCCCGGGCCAGCGCCTCGGCCTTCTCCACCGCGTCCGTCGTGGTCAGGACGGCCAGGCAGGCCGGCAGTTCCATGATCGCCTCCATTCGTGAGGGTACGGAAACGATTCTCGCCGCATCCCGTACGCACCATGCGGGCGCTATGGACATGACATGTCATGCACCTTTAAATCGGGTGCAGCTCTCCAGCGCCTCCCCCACGGGCCCCACCCCCCACATGCCGTCCCCAAGGCATCTCTCCAAGGAGACCGATGAGTCGAATACGGCACATCCGAGGTTCCTCTCTCGCCACCGCGGGAGCGGTGGTGACCACGGCCACCCTGCTGGCCGCCGCGCTCGCCCCGGCCGCGACCGCCGACAGCCGGCCGACCCGGGCGACCGCCGCCGAGAACGCGGCCTCGGCACTGGCGGCCCACGCCGCGAACCTGGGCCTCACCTCCGCCCAGCACACCACAGTCCGGGACGTCGTCGTCGACAAGGACGGCACCCAGCATGTGCGCTACGACCGGACTTATCGTCAACTCCCCGTGCTAGGGGGCGACTTCGTGGTCCACCTGGCGCCCGGCGGAGCGTACCGGGGCGCGGACCGCGCGACGCGGAAGGCCATCTCGCTGACCAGCGTCACCCCGGAGCTCTCCGGCACGAAGGCGGCCGGCCTCGCGGTGGACGCGCTGCGCGCCGCCCACCCCGGTCAGGTACTGAAGAAGGTGACGGCGAGGCCGCGGCTGATCGTCGACGCCCTGCACGGGACCCCGCGGCTCGCCTGGCGCACCGACGCGGTGGCCCAGGACTCGCTCGGCAACCCGGTCGCCCGCACGGTCCTGACCGACGCCCGCACCGGCGCGCGGATCGACGCCTGGGACAGCGTCGAGACGGCGGCGGGCGACGGCAGTTCGCTGTACAGCGGCACGGTTCCGCTGGAGACCACGGCCTCCGGATCGGCGTACCAGCTGAAGGACCCGACGCGCGGGAACACGTACACGGGCGACGCGGCGAACAAGACGGACCTGTGCATCTTCGGCATCTGCATCAGCCGGGCGCCCGCGACGCTCTTCACCGACGCGGACAACCACTGGGGCACGGGCGCGTCCTCGGACCGCTCCTCCGCGGCGGTGGACGCGCAGTACGGCACGGACATGACCTGGGACTACTACAAGAACGTCCACGGCCGCAACGGCATCGCGGGCGACGGCAAGGGCTCGTACAACCGCGTCCACTACGGCAAGAACTACAACAACGCCTTCTGGGACGACAGTTGTTTCTGCATGACCTACGGCGACGGTGACGGCTCGACGTTCGGGCCGCTGGTCGCGCTGGACGTCGCCGGGCACGAGATGTCGCACGGGGTGACCTCGAAGACGGCCGCGCTGACGTACTCGGGCGAGTCCGGCGGCCTGAACGAGGCCACGTCCGACATCTTCGGGACCATGGTGGAGTGGTACGCGGACAATCCCTCGGACCCCGGCGACTATCTGATCGGCGAGAAGATCGTCCGCCCCGGCTTCGGCAAGCCCGCCCTGCGCTTCATGGACAAGCCCTCCAAGGACGGCAACTCGGCCGACTGCTGGAGCAGTTCGGTCGGCAACCTCGACGTCCACTACTCCTCGGGCGTGGCCAACCACTTCGCCTATCTGCTCGCGGAGGGCAGCGGGGCGAAGACCGTCAACGGTGTCGCCTACGACTCCCCCACCTGCAACGGCGCCACCGTCACCGGCATCGGTCACGACAAGGTCGGCAGGATCTGGTACCGCGCGCTGACGGTCTACATGACCTCGTCGACGAACTACGCGGGAGCCCGTACGGCCACGCTGAACGCGGCCAAGGACCTGTACGGAGCGGGCAGCGCCGAGTACGACGCCGTGGCGGCGGCGTGGTCGGCGGTCTCCGTGGGCTGACCCCGGCGGGACGAGGACCCCGGGTCGGCGGGGGGGGGGGGCGCGGGGCGGGGGGGGACCCCCGCCGCGGCCGAGCGGGGGTAGCCCCCCCCCGCCCGCGAGCGCCCCCCCCCCCCGCCCCCCCCCG
>NZ_JBHXDQ010000025.1:78855-111417 GCF_042725875.1 Streptomyces sp. NPDC127038
TTGTCCGGGGGGGGGGGGGGGGGGGGGGGGGGGGTCCGGGGGGGCGCCCCGGGGGGGGCGGCGCCGCGGGGGGGGGGGGGGGCGGGCGCCGTCCGGCCCCCCCCCCCACGGCTCGCCATGAGCATGTCCACGCCCGGCGGGCCCTAGTCCTCCCGCGCCGACGGGGCGCGCGTTTCCGGCCGCCCCGCGGGCCCGGGTCACCCGTTCACACCCGCGGCGCGGCCCCTTCGGCATCCCGTGTGCCGTACACCAGGTTCACACCGGTGACCTGCCGGAATGCCGGGGGCCGCGTCCCGGGCGGGGTCCGGCCTGACACCCGTTCATATCATTTCTGACGCTCCATCAGAGAGCGGCCACGGTCGTGTGCCGATTACCTCGGAAGGGCAGGGGCACGACCTACGCTGCGGCACTTGAGGGTGCCGCGGGCCGCGCCCCCCTCGGAGGAGCTGGCACGATGCGACGTACCGCCCGTCTCATGACCGGTACCGCGCTCGCCGTCGCCGTCGCGGGGCTCGCCGCCGCGCCCGTGTACGGCGGGGACACCGGGAGTCTGGAGGTGTTCCCCTCCAGCGTCGTCCCGGGCGCCGACGTCACCGTCAACACGGCCGCGTGCGGCTCGGACGGCACCGCGAGCGGGGACGCCGGAGCGGTGGGCGGCGGTTCGTTCACGCTCGCCGCCAGCGCGCACGAGCACGAGGCGATCGGCCAGTTCCAGGTGCCGCCGAGCGCGCAGCCGGGAACGTACGAGATCGTCGCGTCCTGCTCCCACGGCCGCCGTGTCACCGGCGA
The DNA here is from genome assembly GCF_042725875.1 of Streptomyces sp. NPDC127038. Taxonomy (NCBI): domain Bacteria; kingdom Bacillati; phylum Actinomycetota; class Actinomycetes; order Kitasatosporales; family Streptomycetaceae; genus Streptomyces; species Streptomyces sp. NPDC127038. The sequence continues at coordinate 79,645 of NZ_JBHXDQ010000025.1, forward strand.
CCTCCTGGTGACCCTCACCGCCGCGCGCGAGCAGGTCGAGCCGCGCGGGCACGTGGACACGGGTGTCGGCGGCGCGCTGGGCCCCGACCCCGTACAGACCGCGGCGGGCATGGCGGCGCTGGCCGTCGCCGCCGCGGGCGGTACCTGGCTCCTGCATCGCCGGGCGAGAGGCGACGGGATCTGACGGACAACCTCCGCTGTCCGTCCGCCGGTACCGCCGTCCCTCCCCCTCCGTGGCCCGACGCCCCTCGCGGCCCGGAGGGGGAAGGGACCGGCCCAGTCGGCACACCCCCGGCCGCGTCGCGGGCGCCGGCCGGGTCCGCTCCTGAAGGGAACCCCGTGAGGAGGCTCGCGTGCGCCGGGTCAGCAACGCCGTCATAACGTCGGTCACCGTCGTCGCCCTGTGTTCGGGTGCCTGGCTGCTGGGCAGCGGCTCCGCGGCGCACCCGCCGCCCCAGCCGTCGGCGGCGCAGGCGGCGGCCTCCGGGAAACCGGCGCGGTCCGCCGCCCCGTCGATGCCGCACTCCCCGCCGGACCGCATCCGCATCCCCGCGATCGGCGTGGACGCCCCCCTGATCGGCCTCGGCCTCACCCCGCAGGGCAGCCTGGACGTGCCGCCCGCGCAGAAGAAGAACCTGGCGGGCTGGTACGAGGCCGGGACCAGCCCCGGCGAGCGCGGGACGGCGATCGTGGCCGGGCACGTCGACAACGCGGAGGGCCCCGCCGTCTTCTACGACCTGGGCTCGCTCCGCAGGGGCAGCACCGTCGAGGTGGACCGGCTCGACGGCAGGACGGCCGTCTTCACCGTCGACGCGGTCGAGGTCTACGACTCCCGCTCCTTCCCCGACGCGAAGGTCTACGGGGCCGCGCGCCGGCCCGAGCTGCGGGTCATCACCTGCGGCGGCGGCTACTCGCGGACCACCGGCTACCAGGGGAACGTGGTCGTCTTCGCCCATCTCACCGGCAGCAGCCGGTAGTCCGGGCGGGCCGGGGACCTTCGCGCCGGAGTCAGGCCAGCCACTGCTGGTACGCCAGGTTGGCCACCAGCGCGAACACCACGGTCAGCAGCACCGCCCGGACGAACCCGCTGCCCTGCTTGAGCGCGGTCCGCGCCCCCACCATGCCGCCCGCCAGGTTGAAGACGGCCATCAGGGCGGCCAGTTCCCAGAACACCGTCCCCTTCCAGGCGAAGGTCGCGAGGGCGCCCGCGTTGGTGCAGCAGTTGACGATCTTGGCGGTGGCGGAGGCCGTGACCAGGTCGAGGTGGAGCAGGGCGGTGAGGGCGAGCACGAGGAAGGTGCCCGTGCCGGGGCCGATGAGCCCGTCGTAGAAGCCGATGCCGAGGCCCGCGAGCCCGATCGCGGCGAGGACGCGGCGCGCGCCGACCGGGGTGGCGGGTGGTGCCGTGCCGAACGCGGGCCGCAGGATCACGAAGGTGCCGACGGCGAGCAGGACGACCATGACGACCGGCTTGAGGACGTCGGTGCTCAGCCCGGCCGCCACGAACGCGCCCGCCGTGGAACCGGCGAGGGCCGCGAGCCCGATCCGTACGGCGAGCCGCACGTCCACGGGTGTCCTGCGCGCGTACGTCACCGCGGCGCCGGTGGTGCCGACGATCGCGACCGCCTTGTTCGTGCCGAGCGCGTACGTGGCGGCCGTGCCCGCGGGCAGCCCGAGCAGCATGGCGGGCAGCAGGAGCAGCCCTCCGCCGCCGACCACGGCGTCGATCCAGCCCGCCGCCAGGGCGGCGGCACAGAGCACGAGAAGCATGGTCAGCGATATGTCGGGCATGATCGCGACCCTATGGGACGGATCCGTGCACGCCGCACGGACCCCGTCGGGCCCGAGCGACTCCGGAGGTCCGCCGGGTCGCCCGGTACCCCTCACAGCACCGCGCCGGCGCCGCTGAGGGCAGCGTTCCTCCCGGGAAACAGGTGTGATGCCACCGGGTAACACCGGCACCGCACGGTGTGCTCATGACCTCGCAAACGCCTGTGACCGCCGCCCCGGGAGCCGCCCCCACGATCGTGCTCGTCGGCCACGGCATGGTCGGCCAGCGCTTCCTCGAAGCCCTGGCCGAACGCGGCCTGACCGCCTCGCACCGCGTGGTCGTGCTGTGCGAGGAGCCGCGCCCCGCGTACGACCGGGTCGCCCTCACCTCGTACTTCTCCGGCCGGACGCCCGACGACCTCTCCCTGACCGACATGGAGTTCATCCGCGAGCACGGCATCGAGCTGCACCTCGGCGACCCGGCGGTGACGATCGACCGCGCGGCGCGCGAGGTGACGGCCCGCTCCGGTCTCGTCGTCGGCTACGACACGCTCGTCCTGGCCACCGGCTCCTCCCCCTTCGTCCCGCCGGTCCCCGGCAGGGACGCCGAGGGCTGTTTCGTCTACCGCACGATCGAGGACCTGCTCGCCATCGAGGCGTACGCGCGGTCGCGGGCGACGACGGGAGCGGTCGTCGGGGGCGGTCTGCTGGGACTTGAGGCCGCGGGCGCGCTCAAGGGACTCGGACTCACCAGCCACATCGTGGAGTTCGCGCCCCGGCTGATGCCGGTGCAGGTCGACGAGGGCGGCGGGGCCGCGCTCCTGCGCACGATCGAGGACATGGGCCTGGCCGTCCACACAGGGGTCGGCACCCAGGAGATCCTGGTCGGCGACGACGGCGCGGTCACCGGGATGAAGCTCTCCGACGGCTCCGAACTCGCCGCCGATCTGGTGGTGTTCTCCGCCGGTGTCCGGCCGCGCGACCAACTGGCCAGGGACTGCGGCCTGACGGTCGGCGAGCGCGGCGGCATCGCCGTCGACGAGCAGTGCCGTACGGCCGGCGACCCCCGGGTGTTCGCGATCGGCGAGTGCGCGCTGGCGGCGGACGGCCGGGTGTACGGCCTGGTCGCGCCCGGCTACGAGCAGGCGGAGACGGCCGCGGCGACCATCGCCGAGGACGAGAGGGCGTTCACCGGCGCGGACCTGTCCACCAAGCTCAAGCTGCTCGGCGTCGACGTGGCCTCCTTCGGCGACGCGCACGGCACCACCGAGGACTGCCTGGACGTCGTCTACTCCGACTCCCGCGCGGGCCTGTACAAGAAGCTGGTCATCGGCCGGGACGGCACCCTGCTGGGCGGCATCCTGGTCGGCGACGCGGAGGCGTACGGCACGCTGCGGGCGTTCACCGGCTCGGTCCCGCCCGTGGCGCCCGAGTCCCTGGTCCTCCCGGCGGGCGCGGGCGCCCCGGTGCAGCTCGGCCCCTCCGCGCTGCCGGACGAGGCGGTGATCTGCTCCTGCCACAACGTCACCAAGGGCGCGATCCGTGGGGCGGTGACCGAGCACTCCTGCACGACCGTGCCCGAGGTCAAGAAGTGCACCAAGGCCGGTACGGGCTGCGGCAGTTGCATCAAGGTGCTCGGCCAGATCGTCACCGCCGAGCTGGAGGCGGGCGGGGTCGAGGTCGACAAGGGCCTGTGCGGCTGCTTCGGGCAGACCCGCGAGGAGCTGTACGAGATCGTCCTGGCGCTGAGGATCACCTCGTACCGCACCCTGCTCGACCGGTACGGCCGCGAGGACGCCCGGGGCGGTGACGGCTGCGAGGTCTGCAAGCCCGCCGTCGGCTCGGTCATCGCCTCGCTCGCCCCGACGATCGGCGCCGACGGCTACGTCCTGGACGGCGAACAGGCCGCGCTCCAGGACACCAACGACCACTTCCTCGCCAACCTCCAGAAGAACGGCTCGTACTCGATCGTGCCGCGCATCCCCGGCGGCGAGATCACTCCCGAGAAGCTCATCGTGATCGGCGAGGTGGCCCGGGACTTCGGGCTCTACACGAAGATCACCGGCGGTCAGCGGATCGACCTGTTCGGCGCCCGGGTGGAGCAGCTCCCGCTGATCTGGGCCCGGTTGGTGGACGCGGGCTTCGAGTCGGGGCACGCGTACGGGAAGTCGCTGCGGACGGTGAAGTCCTGTGTCGGGCAGACCTGGTGCCGGTACGGGGTGCAGGACTCGGTGCGGATGGCGATCGACCTGGAGCTGCGCTACCGGGGGCTGCGGTCCCCGCACAAGCTGAAGTCGGCGGTCTCGGGGTGCGCCCGCGAGTGCGCGGAGGCCCAGTCCAAGGACTTCGGCGTCATCGCCACCTCCAACGGCTGGAACCTTTACGTCGGCGGCAACGGCGGCGCGACCCCGCGGCACGCGGACCTGCTGGCCCAGGACCTCTCAGACGCCGAACTGGTGCGGCTCATCGACCGGTTCCTGATGTTCTACATCCGCACCGCGGACCGCCTGGAGCGCACCTCGACCTGGCTGGAGCGGATTCCCGGCGGTCTCGGCCACGTCCGCGAGGTGGTCGTGGACGACGCGCTCGGCATCTGCGGGGAGCTGGAGTCGCTGATGACCGCGCATGTCGCCAACTACCGGGACGAGTGGGCCGAGACCATCAACGACCCCGAGAAGCTGGGCCGGTTCGTGTCGTTCGTGAACGCCCCCGACACCCCGGACCCGGTCGTCGGCTTCGTCCCCGAGCGCGACCAGATCAAGCCCGACCTGCCCCTGCTGACCATCGGACACCGTCCCCTGCCCGCCCTGGAAGGAAGTGCCCCGCGATGACCCTGGCACCCGAGACGACCCGGACCACCACGGCCCTCACCGTCCAACTCCGCCTGGGGGACGACTGGTTCACGGTCTGCGCACTGTCCCTGCTGACCCCGGGCCGTGGCGTCGCCGCGCTCCTCCCCGACGGCCGCCAGGTCGCCCTGTTCACCGACCGCGCGGGACGGGCGTACGCGATCGACAACCGTGACCCGTTCAGCGGGGCGGCGGTGCTCTCCCGCGGCCTGACCGGGACTCACCGGGGCCGCCCCTTCGTCGCCTCGCCCCTGCTCAAGCAGCGCTTCGACCTGGAGTCCGGGCGGTGCCTCGACGACGAGGAGGTCAGGGTGGCGACGTACGAGGTGCGCGCCGCCTGATCCGGCCCGGGGTACGGACCGGCACCGGGCCCCGTCGGCCCCTGGGCCCCGCGCGGACGACGCCGGTCAGTCCTTGAGGCCCTCGTAGACGACGCCCGTCAGCCGCTCCGAGGCGGCCCAGAGCAGCCCGGACCGGGTGTCGTCACGGGTGCGGCCCGCCCGCCAGGACGTGGCGGGCGAGCCGCGCCACATCGCGAAGGACGGTCCGACGAAGGTGTCGGGCCGTACGCCGGGCGCGGTGGCCGCGTACAGCGTCGGCAGCGCCCCGGCCTCGGCGCTCTGCCCGAGGACGCGGTTGCCGATCTCCACCAGCCGCTCGGCGCCCTTGCGCCCCTCCATCCGGGGTCCGGCGGTCTGGAGGTTCGTGGAGGCGTACCCGGGGTGCGCCGCGGCGGCGACGACCTCGGACCCGGCCGCGGACAGCCGGCGCGCGAGCTCGTGCGTGAACAGGAGGTTCGCGGTCTTGGACCGGCCGTAGGCGACCCACTTGCGATAGGTCCCCTTCTCGCTGCCCAGGTCGTCGAGGTCGATGTCGGCGAGGGCGTGGAGCATGCTCGACACGGTGACGATCCGTGCGCCGGGGGTCGACGCGATCAGCGGGAACAGCAGTCCGGTGAGCGCGAAGTGCCCGAGGTGGTTCACCCCGAACTGCGTCTCGAACCCGTCCGCTGTCGTGCGGTACGGCAGCGCCATCACGCCCGCGTTGTTGACCAGCAGGTCGAGCCGGCCGTGGGAGAAGGAGTCCACGAACTCCCGTACGGAGGCCAGGTCGCCCAGGTCCAGCCGGGCGGACTCGACCTCCGCGCCCGGCACTTCGGCGGCGATCCGGTCGACGGCGTCGCCGCCGCGCTCCTCGCTGCGGCAGGCGAGCACCACCCGGGCCCCGCCCCGCGCCAGCTCCCGCGCGGTGACGAAACCCAGCCCGCTGTTGGCCCCGGTGACCACGGCCACCCGCCCCCGCTGCCCGGGTATGTCCTCGGCACTCCACCCACCCACGACCGCTCCTCCCACCGCATCACCGTCACCCCCACCCTACGGACACGGCTCCGCCTGGCACACGAGCCTCCGGATCAGCCGACGCACACGTTCTTGTCGGCGTGCGACTGCGGGACGCCGGCCGGGGGCTCGGCCCGGCTCGTGAGAGGCACTCCGGCGCCGTGGAAGTCGTGCCCGAGGGTGAGTGACATGTCGGTGCCCGGCCCCGAGGCGTCCTTCGCCGGGTGCAGCGCCGAGGCGGGCAGGCCCATCATCGCGGCGAGGGAGCGGGCCTGGTCGGCCTGGTCGGGGCCGTAGACCAGGGTCGTACGGTCCTGCTCCGCCCCGGGGGCGTTGCCGCCGTTGGCGGAGTGGGCCACGCCCTTGGTGTTCTGCAGCCACTGGAGGGTGGCCTGCGCGGCGCCCTCGGGGCCGCCGCCGTTGTAGACGGTGACCCGCACCCGCGACGGGTCCGCCCTGGAGCCTCGGAGCCTGGCGTCGGAGGCCTTGGGCTTCTTCTCGACCTCGGTCAGCGAGACGTCGTTCCTGATCGCCGCGAGGAGCGCGGGCGCCTTGGTCCTGTCGGCCACCACGGTCCTGTGGTGCTCCCCCTCGGCAGGATTGTCGACGACCGGGAACGTCGTGAACGTGATGTGCTCGGGATCGACCCGGTTGAGATCCTTGGCGAGGGCGGTGAGCTTGCCGACACCGCCGATCCCGGTGTCCACCGTGAGCGACTTGGTGGCCGCGTTCGCGAGTTCGAAGAGCTTCCCGGGATCGGTGAGGGTGTTGCCGGACTTCATCCGGCGGATCATCGAACCCAGGAACTGCTTCTGCAGGTCGATACGGTCGAGGTCGCTGCCGTTCTTCAGCGAGTGACGGGTCCTGACGAACTGCAGAGCCTGTTCGCCCTGGACCGTGTGCGGTCCTGCGGCCAGGTGCAGATGGGAGCCCTGGCCCAGGCGGTCCGTGTCGTCGATGGCGTGGCTGAGGCAGACGGGGACGCCTCCGACAGCCGTCGAGAGGGTCTTCACGGCCTCGAAGTTGACCAGGATGAAATGGTCGACCGGCAGGCCGGTGAGTTCGGTGACGGTCCGCATGGTGCAGCCCGGGTCGCGGCCCGCCTGGCCGAGGCTCTCGTTGAAGCGCGGGCCGAACGCCGCTCGGGGCGTCCCGTGGATCGTCCTGGTGGAGCCGTCCTTCTGCTTGGTGGGGCAGTCCGGGATGCCGGTGACCATGTCGCGCGGGATGCTCATCGCGGTCGCGTTCGACCGGTCCTTCGCCACGTGGAAGAGGATGGTGGTGTCGGCGTGGCCCAGGCTCCCGGCGTCTCCGTACTTCTCGCCCAGGCCTATGCGGCTGTCGGTGCCGATGACCAGGATGTTCACCGCGTCCTTGCTGGTCGCGTTCTTGCTGCCCGCCGAGCCGACGTCCACCGTGCTGATGTTGCCGTTGAAGTGCCGGTACAGCATGTAGGCCCCGGCACTGCCCGCCACCAGCACGAACCCCAGCGTCCCCGCGGTCCACATCAGCACCTTCCGCTTCGTGGACCGCTTGGCCTTCCGGGACCTCGCCACGCCGCGCCCGCGACCGCCCCGGCCCGGCTCCGCCGCGGCGCGCCGCTCCCCCTCACGGCGCGTGCGCGCCCGCCTCTGCCCGGGCACCCCGCCGGCCTGCGCCTCGGCGGCCGGCGTGCCAACGTCCGGCGCGTCTCCGCCCCCTGCCTGCAACCGGTAGTCGCCGGTCTCCGGATCGAGGACCCACTGGTCCGCGGGGTCGATGTTCCTGCCGCCTTGCGTGTCCACGGTCCTCCGTCTGTGCTGCGCCGCCACGGGGCCCTGCCACCCGGCCCACGCCGGATCCGCCCCGCCTCCGACTCCGGGATGCCCGTTCAGACATTCGAATACGGCGGATGGTTGCTCTCAGGCGACGCACAACAGACTCACTGGAAAAGGGACTTGCAACCCCGGAGGGTGCGGCACCAGCCCGAAAGGGCGACACCCCCGCACAGGGTGTACAGCTGGTTTCCTGAGCTGGGAAGCCATCCCTTCCCCCATGCTTGAGGGCACTCTCAGGGCACTTAGACCGTGTCCTATGTGGTGAGGCGGACGAGTCGCTTGTAGCAACAGATGGCTGCGGCGAGGCCGAGAAAGGCCAGGTAGTTGCGGGGGTGGCGTTCGTAACGGTGGTTGAGTCTGCGGTAACCGGTCAGCCAGGACATGGTCCGTTCGATGACCCACCTTCGGCGTCCCAGTCGTTCGCTGGACTCGGTGCCCTTGCGGGCGATACGAACGCCAATGCGTCTGCCGCGTAACCATTTTCGCAGGTGGGGGATGTCGTAGGCCTTGTCGGCGTGGAGACGTTGGGGCTTGAAGTACCGGCCTCGGTGGGGGTCGTGTCTCGTTTGGTGCCCGGTGATCATGGGCTTGAGCGCGAGGCTGTCGTGGGTGTTGGCGGCCGAGACGCCGACGAGGAGGGGCAGTCCGTTCGCGTCCGACAGGACGTGCATCTTGGAACCCGGCTTACCCCGGTCCACGGGACTCGGACCTGTGAGTTCGCCCCTTTTTTCGCCCTCACATGGGCGGAATCGAGGACAGCTCGGGAGAGGTCGAGCAGGCCGGCGTCGTCCAGGCGGTGCAGGATCTCCTCGTGCAGCCGACCCCATACTCCCGCCCGGGACCAGATCAAAAACCGGCGATGCGCGGTCGACTTCGATATCCCGAAGCACGGTGGCAAAGCCCGCCAGGCGCACCCGCTGACCAGCACGTAGATGATGGCTGCGAACAGCGTCTCATCAGGCGTGTCCTGTGTTCCGCCACCCTGCGGCCGCACCTTCGACGGCGGGATCAGCGGCTCCGCGATCTCCCACAACCCGTCCGGAACAATCCAACTCCACGTACCCCGCCCCATAACCAAGTCCAACGACCCAGCCCCACATAGGACACGGTCTTAGAGATGTCCTACGAAGCGCGGATAAACCTTTGTCTTGGTCTTTGCGATCTCGCCGAGGGATGACGACATCGTTGAACTGCCCCGCAGTTGGCATCCGGTTGCGATTGAAGGAGACCGCTACAAACAGCACTACAACCGGCAACAAGGGGCAGAGGGCAGTCTCGGGTAACCCGAGGTCACCCGCCTCGCCCTGGCCCAACTACCCAAGAAGTACCAACGCGGGCGGCAGACCCTCATCCGCTGCGACTCCGCAGGCGGCACCCACGAGTTCGCGGCCTGGCTCGCCCGGCGCGGATGCTGACCGCCCTACCGAGACGACACTCGGGCCCTCTGTCTACCCACCATCAGCCACGGAAAGTGAAACGGTCCACCGACTACATCGACGGACCGTCGCGAAAGATCGAGGTTAATGGGGTGATTCCTGGACGCGGCGTTTACGCAGGAGCCGCAAGGGAAGGACGCGGGGGTACCAGGATCGCGCCACGCGGGGGGCTACGGGTGAGTACAGAGATCGATCGAGTCCTGGGGAACTCGCATCGGACAACTTCAGTCAGAGAATCCAGACCAGTGATACTCAAGGGCAGGGCGGCTAATCTTTTTGTCAACTTCCGTGAGCGGAGCAAGAAGCGTTCGCTAGAATCTCACACGGAGGGGATTCTCCGGTGAACCCTGTTTCCGATTTGACGGTCATCGAGTTCTTGCAGTGGATCACTCAAAACCGCCCTAGAGTTGGCGAAATTAGGAACCTTTCACTCCGTGAATTTTTGGATCTAGTAGAGGAGTTTGAATCGGAAACCAATCCTCCTCGATGCGACTGGAGGTTCGCGTATTCCGTTATTTGTAATTCTAATTTGGACTGGTCAGGATACGCTGAGGGGCGAAAGTCGCTCAGGCGAATTCGCCAGTACATAATCGCGCTCAGAAGGCCGATGAGGCCGTACCGTAAAGCCGATCACCTATTGGATGCCCTAACACGGTACCGGCAGACCCCTCTACATGCGGCACTTCTCTATTCGGGTCAAGACGTCGAGATAGTGAAATATGTCCGCCGGAATTGGCGCAACATCGACCGGATGTCGGGCGCATCGTGCGATATTCACCCGACCCTAGATCAGCTCTGGGGGTCGGCGGATTCCTACGCAATTTTGGAAATTGAAGGAGGTATCCTCTCGCGTGTTCCGCTCAACGGGCTCCCCGGCATGATCTTCTGGAAGGATTCATCGAGCAAGTTCATCTCGTTTCGCAATTGGGGACGCGACGAGATCACCCACAACCTTCGCATTATATTCCATCACATACACGAAAACCCGTCGATCAGGTCAGTGGAAGCTGCCGCACGCCACCTGGAGAGAGCTATGGAAGAGCGTAACCCGCCGGAACCCAGGCCGGAACCCAGGCGGGAAGTTCATATGGTGTTCCACGGCCCCGTAACGGGTGTGCAGCAAGGAGATCATACGACGCAGAATATAGGAATCCAGCCCGAACAGATTCCAGGCATGTTCCAGCAGTTGCGGAGCATTGTAGGTCAACTGCCTGATGACAGGCGCACTGATGCCCTTATTGATGTCGAGGTTGTTGAGGATGAGACTCAACCCATCGAAGAACGTCAGGGGGCGATGCGGCGGATCATGGCAGCTGTCCAGGACGGCATGCCTCCGATGGTTGGCGCGGCGGTTCTTTCTGGGCTAGCGCAGTTGCTCGGCATGCTGCCTGGTACTTAAACATCGACCAATCGGCGACCTGGCCTTGGAAAGACGAACTCACGTCCGCATTCCACCGCCTGGCCGTTCTACCTCGCCCCGCCGACTGAACGACCGCCCTCTGACCACCACGACCCGGAAGGTCTTGGAGAACCCGACCACCGCGTCGGGCTCTCACCATTCCCACCGACCGGCACCCTTCCAAATAACCCCGTGCAGCCACCCAGCAGCCTCAACTGAAACAGCAAGGCTAGCTAAGAGCTGCCTCCATCATGTCCGCTGTTCGATCGTCCTCCGCTTCCCACAAGTGGGTGTAGACGTTCAGCGTGATCGACGGCTTGGCATGGCCAAGCCTCATCTGCACCTGTTTGGGCGTCGCCCCGTTCTTGATCAGTACTGAGGCATAAAAGTGCCGCAGGTCGTGAAGGGTCGTGTCCTCAGGGACACGGACCTTGCTGCCTGCCTTCTTCAGGTGGGTGTTCGCCCGCTGGACGTTCCGGGCCCACACTTTCCCCCAACTCCCCCGCCGGATCGCTCCGCCGGTCGCGCTGGTGTACAGCAGGCGGGCATGTCGCCATACGGGCTTCCGTGGGTTCGTCCGATCCTCGATGTGCACGACCCGGGGCGGGAACATCTCGCGGTGCCGTGCGATCTCAGCTACGACTGATCGGCCCTGCGGAACAGACCGATAGCTCTGTCGGGTCTTCGGCTCCCCGATGTAGGGCACCCCCTTGTCGGGCCCGACCATCTGTTGTTTGACCACCACCGTCTCGCCGGGGTCGTCGTCCTCCAGCCCAAACAGCTCACCTTGCCGGAGGCCCGTCGATGCGGCCTGCCTCACGAGGGCGCGGTAGCGGGGCGACGCGGTCAGGATGAGCGCTCGCACAGCCTCGGGATGCAGCGGGTGAATCTCCGGATAGAAGACCTCCGGCGGTTTCAGCCCCTCCCACGGGTACTTCGGAATGATCCCCTCTTGGTGAGCCATCTTCAGGATGCTGGTGCAGACGTTCCAGGGCGTGGCGAAGGTCGACGGAGCAACGGTGGCAGACCGCTCTTTGATCCACTTCAGTCCGTCTACCCGCTGAATGCGGCCGATCTCCCGGTTGCCGAACGTCGGGTAGACGTGCAGCCGTAGGGCTCGCTCAACGTTCGTCTCGGTCCGCTCGCGGTGTACGGCTGTCTCCCGCCAGCGCTCAGCGATGTCCTTGAACTTCTGCTTGCCTAACTCCCGGTTCACGAAAGTGCCCTCGCCGAGTTCGGTCGTCACCTTGGCAGCACGGGAGTCCGCAGCAGACTTCTTCTCGAAGTTCTCCTTGCACTGCTTGCCGGACAAGTCCCGGTAGCGGACCTGCCAGCGTTTCCCCGTGCCGTGCTCACCGCTGGGATAGACCTTCTGAGTCTTGCTGCCGTGTACCGTGCACGGCTCGGCATCAGCCGGCGGGCGTGAAAGGTGCCAGCGGTCGTACACGTCAGCCATCAGTTCCCCTGCCCTTCAGCGCCAAGTCAGCTATGAGGTGCGGTTCGTCGTAGTTGCGGTTTCGGGTCATGCGGCGCGTCGGCCTCCGATCTCCTCGGCGTCGTACTTGTCGAGCGCTTCGGCGTCGTACAGGACATGTCGACCGCGTCTGATGAAGCACTGCGGGCCGGTTTCGGCGTAGCGCCAATAGCGGACAGTCGAGGGCGACGTGCGGTAGCGCTCGGCGACTTCAGCAGTCGTCAGGTACTTCTTCATGCCGTCCTTACTGCGGGGAGGGGGATACGAGAGGGCGAGCCCCCGGACCTCGGGACTGTGTCCGAAGCTGGGATTTCTGCGTCATCGCGTCACGTGCGTCAATCAGGCGTCTGACCTGCGGGTTCCGGTGACGCAGCGGGACGGGCCCTGCGTCACTGATGACACGGGCCCTCGTCACGGGGTGACGCTGATGACGCGGAATGACGCAGGATTCGCCGCCTGCGTCACCGCTGTTGTCGCAGGTCAGCGGCTGTCTGTGGGGCCCGGGGTGACGCAGTGACGCAGGTCTTCCCTACTTAGGAAAAAGAAGGGGTGGTGTCTGTAGGTCTTACGTCCCGCTCAGGGCTTGAAGAACGGGCCGCTTCGCGGCGCGACCCGTGCAGGGCGGCTGCCGCCGCCGAACGGCAAGAGGAGCACCCCCGTCGCCGGCGTGCTCCTCTTGCTTATCCACCTGTCCGGGCGGTCAGAACGCGGTCTGCTGCTCGGGCGGCGGGGGCGGGGCCTGGCGGCTGAGTTCGATGTAGCGGGCGGCGCTGGTGCGCCCCCAGTCGACCAGGACGCCCCGCGCGGCCAGGGTGGGCTGGATACGCCGCAGCCGGTCGGACAGCACCTTGCCGGTGGTGGGCCAGCCCTTGGGCAGGGGGCGGCATTCCTCGCCGCTGTAGAGGGCGGTGAGGGCATGCAGCCACTCAGCCGACGTCATCCGCTCCTCCGCGCCCGGGGTGAGTTCGGCGGCGTACTTGAGGACCGTCTGCGCCAAGAGGTCACCCTCGATCACGTCGTCGTTGAGGTCGTCGAGGCTGGCCCGGTATGCCTCCAGGGTCCCAAAGCCGGTGGCAGTGTCGAGCTGGGCGCACAGGTGGGCAAAGTCGGCCATGCGCAGATCGGTTGGGGTTTCGGCCTGTACTGCGCGCACCTTGACGGTCAGGTCGAGCAGGGAGCCGAGAACGATGGGCAGAATCTCGGCGTACTCCGCCCACAGCTCCGCTTCGGTGCGCCGTACCCGCGGGCGTTCCAGTCGCAGGGTGAGGAGTCGTTCGGCGAGGTCGGGGCGGATGACGCCGACGTCGATGCCGGTCAGCAGCATGGGCCGGCGGTAGCGGGAGCGGACGACGTCGCCGTCGGTGAAGAGCGCGCGCTTGATGCTCTCGGCTCCGGTGATGATGCAGCACATGAGGTCGGACAGGTCCGGGGGCAGGTGGGAGAGGTTGTCCAGGGCGGTGATCCATCCGGCCGCGACCGCCGTGATCATGTTCTCTTCGTCCTTGGGTGCCCTGCGCAGGTCACCGGTCATGCCCTCGATGATCCGCACGAGCATCCGCCCGCCGGTCGACTTGCCGGCGCCCTGCGGGCCTGTGAGGAAGGGAGCGGGGACGGGTACGGACGGCTCCAGGCAGCCGATGAGCCACGCGATGGCAAGGGCCTCGGTCTTGGCATCGGCGAAGTTGCACAGCCGCATCAGCAGGTCGATGCCCTTGCCGTCGGTGTCCTTGGCGGGCAGGGGCAGTTCCCCGGTGAGCTGGGTGCGCCGCCAGCACACCTCTTCGGGGTCGGGGACGCGGATGTCCCATCCGGTGGGGTGGATGCGGACGGACCGGCCGTCGTCGCGGCCGAGGTCGAGCCAGGTGGCCCCGTCGAATCCGGGGGCCACGCGGATATGGGTGGGCTGTACCCGCTCGGTGAGCGCGAGTGCCTCGATCAAGTCCAACGCCTCCTTGAGGGCGGTTCCGTTGAAGACGCCGACCCCGTCACGGAAGAGGCCGACCATGAGTTCCTGGCGGTGGCTCCCGGTCGTGCCCTGGGAGCGGATCGGGCGGGCCACCGGGTGGCCGGTGCGCTGCGCGTACACGGTCCCGTCCACGGTGCGGAAGTACCGGAAGTGGGACTGCGCGTAGTCGGTGATGACCTTGCGGGCGGGGTCCTTCTCGTCGTCGGACACGGTCACAGTCCCAACGTGGTCAGGGCGTTGGTCCACGCGTCCGTGCAGTGCCGGGCCGATTCGCCCTTGGCCTGGGCTGCGGTGAACAGCCGCGCCGTGTGCGTCTCGGTGAGGCAGCCGCACCGCCCGTGCGTGGACAGCACCGCGAGGAACGTCCGGTAGACGGTGGCGTGCACCGCCTCCCGGGCCCCGGTGATGCGCTGCTCCGCCATGGCGATCCCACGGTCCAGATAGGTGGGCGTGCGGTGCGGGCATTCGCCCCGATGGCCTCCACGGGGCACTGAGAGGGCCTGTGGCGCCCTCTGAGCCGTGGGCGGCTCCTTTACTGCCAGGGCGCGCACAGCGCCGGGGAGAGCGACCGTGGCGCCCGTGCCGGATCCGAGCCAACGGGCGTACGCCATAAGGGACTTGATGTCGATGCCGGGCCGGACCGCGTTGGCGGACGGCATGGTGCCTCGGTAGATCCAGTGCTCGCCCCGGGTCGTCGGCACGGTCCGGGTGGCTGGCAGGGTCTCGCGGGCCCACTGGATGGCGGAACGGTCGTCCAGGTCCAGCACGGTCGCCCCAGCGCCGCCGGGGTGATAGGCGAGCGTCGCAGCGCTCCGCCACGCCGACGCCCACGCCGGGGAGCCGATGACGCCGGGGTCGGTGGTACCAGCGGCCCAGCCATGGCACGGGTACGGGCAGAGGCACGGCCCGGGGATCCTCATGTTCGGCCGGCCGCCGCAGACGTTCTTGGCGCAGGCCGGGCAGTTCCCGAACGGCACCTTCCCCGCCCGCAACGGGAGCACGGGGATGCCCTGAGTCGCGAGGCGGAGCGCGGTGTTCAGGTGCTTGCTCATGCCGCCACCTCCAGCCGGGGGGCGAGGGTGGCGAGGTAGGCGGCCCCGATCCACTCCGTGTACGCGGGCGGGAGCGCTTCCCGCAGGCGGAGGTGGTGGGTTGACCAGTCGATGCCCTTAGCCGTGCGGATCTCGTCCACGGTGGCCTTGCCTCCGCCCTTGCCGTAGGCGGCGACGTACGGGCCGTCGCGCCAGATGCCGTGGCGGTAGCCCCGGACGTAGCCGCGATGGAGCGGGTGTACGGGCTGCGGGAAGGTCCAGCAGCCGAGTTCGAAGTAGCGGTGCATGAGCACCGCGAGGCCGAACTGTTCGCCGCACAGGCGGATGTCCTTGCGGACGTCGGAACCGGCCACGTTCTCCATCACGTACGGCCGGCCCGTCGCCTCCAAGGCGGCCCGGGTCGGGTCGATGAGCCGGGGGTACGTCCGGCCGATCGCCGCGTTGCGCGCCGCGTTCGTGCCCTTGGTCGGGGCGCCCTCGCCCTGGCAGGGGGCTGAGGCGTGGATGAGGTCGAATTCGTGGCCGTGGGCGCGGATGTACTCGATGGCGTCGCCCTTGTGGAAGGCGTCACCGCAGTAGTCCGGCTGAGCCTGAATGTCGACGCCAGTGATGTGGCAGTCGGCGCCGAACGCGCGCCGGTAGCCCATCGTTGCTCCGCCGATGCACGAGTAGGCGTCCAGGACCCGGAACACGTCCCCGCGTCGCTCTAAGACGAGTGCTCGCCGGTTGTCGGTCAGTTGCGTCATGCTGGATGTCTCCAGTTCCTTGATGAGTTGCTGGACAGCAAGGGCGGCCCCGCGACTTTGGCGAGACGGAGGGGCCGCCCTTGGCGTAGCTAGGCGCCGGACGGGTCGTTGAGCAGCGCGGCCGGGTTGGGGTGGAACGCCTTGGTGTAGAGGCGGACGCGGTGCCCGTCGCGGGCGGGGCGCCGCTCGATGGGGTCGCACTCGAACGCGGCGGTCAGGGCGCGGGTGATCTCGGGTTCGTCGGCCGGGTCGCAGATGATGCGGATGTCGAACACGGTGGTCCCTTCCGGTTGGTCAGCCGTGGAAGTGGTTGCGCTTGATGACGGCTTTGCGGATGTTGACCGTGGTCCCCTGCTTGGGGCCGGATGCGGAGAAGATCTGTACGGCGATCCAGCCGCCAAAGATGACTGCGGCGAGGGTGATCAGTTGGGTGATGAGCGCGGTCAGTGCCGCGATGAACGTCGTCAGGACCAGCAGCCCGCCGCACACGGCGGCAAACCCGATCCCGCCGAGTGCGATGTTCACCGCCGTGCGGGACACGGCCGGCTTGGCCGCGAGCGGTTCGGGCTGGACCGGGTTGATCGCGTATCCGGTGACGACTCGCCCGTCGGGCAGAACGATGCTCGCCACCGCCGGAACGCTGCCCGGCTGCATGGCCACGAGCGGTGCCGGCGTCATGACGGTGGGAACGAGCGGAACGGGTTGGTGAACTTCCACGGCGCTCGCGGGGTGGCTCTCGGCGGGGTGTTCGGGGTACATGCGGAATCCCTTCCGGTGCGCGGTTGGGGAGGCTGGACCACCCCCTTGGGGGTGGGCTGTGGAGGGGGTTTTCGGGGGTTGACCTGGGGCGCCTCCCCGCCTCCCTGAAACGGTGTTTTCGCTGATCAACGCGGGGGAGGCGGCTCGGGGAGGGTGTTGGGGAGTTCTCCCCGCCTCCCCGAGCCGGGAGGGTTCGCCTCCCTGCTATCGGGAGACAGAAGCGGAACCATCCGTGTCGCGGTTGGCGAGGGCGCGCAGGACGTGATCGCGGTGGACGACCATGACCCCGTGCGACTTCTTCGGCTCCGCGCCGTGGCTCTCCAGCAGGGCCTTGAGGCGGTCGTTGGTCCACTGATCGCCGTAGGTGCCGGGCGCCAGGGCGTGCAGCCGCTTGAGGACTTCGTTGGTCCGAAGCCGCGGGGCGTCGCCGATCGCGGTGGCGACGTCGGCGAGCGCGTCCCGCTCCTCACTCCGATCGACGGCGCGCAGGGTGGTGACACCGTCGCGCAGGGCCTTGGCCCGGTCGGTGATGGCCTTGGCGTCGTCATCGCCGATGAAGTGCGTGCGCACGGTGATGGACGACTGCCCCTTGGGAATCTCGATGCCGTCGGAGGCGATGACCAGCGTTCCCTTGTCCAGACCCTGGCGCAGCAGGTGCGGCGCCGCGCCGCCGTTGACCGCCTTCTCGCCCAGCGCCATGACGGCTTGCGCCTCGGTGCCCAGCGCGAGGGATGCCCGGGTGTGGGCGCCCTCGCGGACCAGCTTGGGCAGGTTCTGGTCGGTCGGGTCCTGCGTGCCCTCGTACATGAGCACGTCGACCACGCGGCCCTGGTTGTGGACCTTGCGGACGCCCATGAAGTAGCGGGACGTGGCCTTGGAACCGCCGTAGGGGCGCTTCTGGTCGTCCACGGCCGGGCACATGAACGCCACCTGCGCTTCGTCCACGATGCCGATCAGCGGGTCGAACACCACGGTCGGGTCGGCCTGTCGCTCCGCGATGCGCCGGTTCATCTCATCGACCAGGCCCTCAACCATCTCGGTCGCCTCGATCACGTGCTCATCGGTCGGCCCCTGGATCAGCGTGGTGGCGAGCCCGTCGAACATGGACCAGTCGCCCGCGCCCTTGAGGTCGGCGATGCGGAACTCAACCCGTCGATCCAGCGACGCCCACAGCGCCAGCGACCGCAGCGCGGCCGTCTTGCCCTGGTTCGACAACCCCGTGATCAGCAAGTGCCGCTGATACAGCGACAGAGCCGCCGCGTCGCCGCGCAGGTCCTGACCCCAGGGAGCGCGGCCCTTGGCGTAGTCGGCGGTCATCGTCTCGTCGGTGACCAGCGGCGACGGGCCGATCGGCTCGTCCAGGGCTCCCGAGTCGGCGATCCACAGACGGACCGTGCGGGCGGCCTGCGGGATGACGATGAACACCTCGTGCTCATGCCGGCTCAGGTTCTCGGCGAGCTTGCGCCGCTTGCCCTGGACCTCGTTGGTCGCCACCCCGGACGGGAGGGTGACGTCGACCTCGACACCGCATCCGGCGATCCGGATCGGACCGAGCATCGACGCGCCGGCATCCCCCATCTCCTTGATCGCGTTGCGCAGGGCGGGGATGCCGAGGTCGCGCAGGGCCTTGACCACGATGGACGGGGTGATCGGTTCGCCCTCGCTGTTGCGGACGTTCGCGGGGAGGGCCCATGCGGGTGCGGCGTGCTGCTTGCTGCCCACTGCCCATAAGGCGAGCAGGGCCAGGAACGGGCCGATCGAGAGGGCCGGGCCCCAGACCACCTTGACGATGGTGATGATCAGGTTGATGAACTCGATCGTGGCCATCAACGGCGTGACGACCTGCGTGACGTCCTTCGTCGCGATCGCCATCACGACACCGAGCGCGACCAGCGAACCGACCCCCATACCGACCGTGATGCCGACGCCCTTGGCCGCGTCGAGCGGGGAGTGCAGCAGGTCCATCCGGCGACGGTGGCGGGCCTCGCGGAAGTGCTGCCCCCGCTCCTCCCACTCCGCCGCAACCTCGTGATTCCCGGCGGCCTCAGCCGCGCGGAACATCCGCTCGTAGCGGGACGCGGTCCGCCCGTCCCACGTCCGCTTCGCCGCAATGCGGGCCCCGCCGGCGACGTAGAGGGTGTGGCGGACGATGGCGCGGGCGGTCGTCTTGGTGGTCTCGTGCGTGACCGCCGTGCGGATGGCGCGTCCCGAGCGGACCCACAGCGGCACGGGCGACGCGGGCGCGGGCTCGGGGACCACGGTCAACGTGGTCACGTTGTCCGACTCGGGAGCCGAGTCGGTGTTCTTGCGCAGGTGAACGACGTTGTCACTCATGGTTGGTGGCACTCCTGACTGCCCCGTGTCCGGGGTGAGGGTGAGGGAGGGAAGGGCTGTGCTGGCGGGTGGTGCGGGTGCGGGTCACCACCAGCCGGAGGACTTCTTCGCGGCCTTGGCGCGGGCGGCCTCGGTGACGACGCGCTGACGCTCGATCTGCAACGCGGTGATCTCCGCGATCAGCCGCGTCTCCGCCGATGTGGAGATCGAGTCGATCCGGTTGTCGGCGCGGCCGGTGCTCCTGCCGCGCATCACCCGGTACGAGCCGCCCGCCACGGCGGCGAGCATCTGGCGTCGTTCGGAGCCGGTGAGCGGCCACAGCTCGCCCTTGCGGACGGCTTCGAGCTTGCGGTTCGTCTCGCGGATCGCGCGGTCAAGGCGGCGGGTGTCGGGCTTGCCCATGGTCAGACCGCCTTTCCGGCGTTCGGGGCGAGGATGAGGTGGATATCGGCGAGCTGGACCGTCGAGCCCTGCGAGCGCAGCCACGCGGCGACCTCGCGGGTGACCCGGTCCCAGCAGAAGGAGGCCGGGGCGGCGACGGTTCCGTGGGCGAACGCGGGGCCCTCGCCGGGCACGGTCACGTGGGCGTGCCAGGCATATTCGATGGTGCTCGGAGCAGCGTTGGTGCTGGTCACAGCGGAACTCCAAGGTGTGGAGAGAGGGTTCATGCGGCGCGCTGTTCGTCGGGGTAGGCGCAGGGCACGCAGGTCCCGAGTGAGGCGGGGATGACGTATCCGGCATCCCGGCGGCACTGCGGGCAGGTGCGGCGCGCGAGCATCGCTTTGGCGAGCGCGGCCCGCCGGCCAGCCGTCATGGGCCGGACGGGCTTGGCGCGGTCGACGCGGTAGAGGTAGGCGACCAGCGGGCCGCGCCGGTAGCGGGGGCGCAGGATCTGCGCCGCGATCGGCTGACCGCCCGGGCGCAGGCCCCGGGCCCGTAACTGGCGGCGGGTGGCGAACCCGTCCGGGGCGAGGCGCCACGGGTAGGTGGGCAGTCCGTAGCGGGCGCCGTTCGGGTCGAAGCACTTACCGAGCGCGCCGCCCATCAGACGGTGTTGGCGGCACGCTCAGCGATCAGGGTGTCCCGCAGCATCCGGGCGTTGGCCGGCGACGTGCGGACCGTCTTGCGGATGCCTTCCGCCGTGATCTGTCCGTCCGGCCAATCGGCCGTCGCGCTACGTGTCTCATCGAGCAGTTGAGCAGGTGTCCGGCGAGGCTTCGGCGATCGGGCCGCATCCGGCACGCGGCCTGTGGCACCGCGCGGTCGGGTCGATTCAGCGGCCACCGGACGCCGCTCGATCGCAGCGACCGGAGCGGGCGCCGGGGCCGGGAGCGGCTTGCCGAGCGGGGTCGGCTTGAGGAAGTCGACCGTCACCGGATCGGGCATCCGCACCGGCAGCACCGGGGCGGGCGCCGGGGTCGATACCGGGAGGTCAGCCATAGACTGATTCCTCATGGTCTCGGTTGATTCCTCCGTATTCGCGTCCGACGTCGGGATCGGGGCGGGACGGTGGTGGAGAACCTTGGCGACCAGGTCCGAACCGAAGTAGATCGACCCGACCGGAAGCGATGTCGCGAGCAGGACCAGGGCCCAGTTCGCGGGGTCCCAGTCGGCGAGGCGCGTCCAGTCGAGGTTGGTGTCGTGCAGCTTGGGGACCAGGCCGTGCACGTAGTTGAGGACCAGGGAGGCGAGCGTGTAGGTGCCCAGCACCCGCAGCGCGAACGTCCGGTCCCTGCCCGCGAGCACGAGCGTGGCGACCAGAGCCAGGGCCATCAGGCCGTCGACCACGAACGGGTAGAGCGTCGCGGCTGTGTTGTCCGCGCCGACCGCGTTCGCGATGTCCCGCAACGCGTTCCAGGAGACCCGGAAAGCCATGGCGACCACGGCGACCAGGGCCAGCACGAGAGCGGCCCGTCCGTTGCGGTGAAGGCTCATGCCACACCGCCCGTCGCGCCGCCGGCGGACCGGTTGGCGAGGTCGCGTTCGGCGGCCAGCAGACGGCGATACGCCCGGCGGATACGCCGGATGTCCAGCTCCGTCGGCGTGCGGTCAAGGGTGATGATCTGCGCGTCGAGCAGGTCGACATCCGCCAGGATCGCGGGCATCTCCTGCTCGATCGCGTCCAGCTCCGCATCCGTCGGCTCCATGAAGTCGGCGAACGCGGTAACAGCTTCCTGAACAGTGACGATGGAATTCATTGGGTCTTGTTCCTCTCGCACAGGAACGGCCCGTCGCGGTCCCCGGGTGGCACCCCGGGGACCGCTCGCCGTTGGAGCGGATGGCCCGACTCCCCGCACTCCCGCCCGTCCGATCCGGCACTTCGACGCCGGGGCGTACGGGCGGGAGAGGCAGCCGGCCGCAGCATGAGTCGCGGCGAAGCCAGAACGGACCGGAACGGGTGGTGCGATGCTGCCGACCGGTCCGAACCGACAGCACGTCGTATCTCGTCGGCTCACGCCGACCTCCCTGGTGTTACAGGAGTTGCAATGCACGGCCTTGTCCGTGCTGACCGCCTTTTCGACTCGGGGAGGCGGGGCCCACCTATGGAGTTGTCAAAGACGTCCAGCTCAGAACTGGCAAGCGGCCGAAGCCACAGATCACCCCTCTCAGCCTGGCCAACTTGGCTAGCCCGGTTGGGGTGAGCTCAACGTAGCCAGCATGGCTAGCCATGTCAACACCTGACTGCCCTGGCTGTCTTGATGGCGGACTTGGCCGTAGCATTGGCGCATGACCTTCACGCCTGAACCTCTGGACCCGGATGACGGCCGGCCGCCGTACGAGCAGGTGGTGAGCAGCCTCAGCGCGGCCATCCGCACGAAGAAGTTGGCGCCGGGCGAAAAGCTGCCCTCGCACAACAAGCTGACCGAGTTGTACGGATTCGCCCGAGCTACGATCCAGCGGGCCCTTCGAGACCTTGAGGATGAGGGCTTGGTCGTATCCCGCAAGGGAAGTGGGGTCTACGTTCGGAACAGGACCGAGCGACCCGCCGGTCTCCGTCCATACGTTGAGCAAGCGTTTACGAACCAGGATGTGTTCATCGACTTCGCTGGCTTTTCAAGCGAAACTCTGCACGCAGCCTTGCAAGATCCGATCGACAAGATTCGAGTAGGCCGCCTGACCCCGGCCAGTATCAATATTCGAATCCTGGTCCCCGATATGTATGTTCCTCAAGCAGCTCCCGTACTGAAAAGCGACCGATCGGACGACCCCCGTCTACGGATGCGCATGCACGATCTGATGGTCGGTTTCACCCGAGGCATCAGTAACCAGGTACACGAGTTGAAACTTCTCGGCCTAGTCCCTGAGGCTCTGGTTCAGGTTCGGGTTCACAGTGGAACTCAGTTTTTCAAGCTCTACGTGATCAACCAGGAAGACGCGTTCTTCGGCTACTACCCCATTCGCCCCAACAAGGTGGTCGTTCAGGGAGAAGCTGTCGAAATCTTCGACTTGATCGGCCCTGATGCAACCTTGTTTCACTACTCAATAAACGAGGGCGAGTCTTCAAGCGGAGCCCAGCAGGTAGACCAAGCGCGGATGTGGTTCGACAGCGTATGGACCACTATCGGAAGGGACTTCAATCCCGATGGCCAGTGAGGCTCTGACAGGAGCCATCTCGACCGCCCAGAGCGTCTTCTTTGATTTCGACGGGCCCGTATGCGAGGTATTCGCCGGGATCCCGGCGGCAGAAGTCGCTAGGAGCCTGGTCGACGTGATGCAAAGTTTCGACCCGAAGCTCTCGGAGAAAATGGAGGGCCTTGACTTCATGGATGCCCTCCGCATCTCGCCGCAGGGTGGATCGGATGCGCTGAGAGCCGTGGAAGACCGCCTAATTGAAGCGGAACTTGCGGCCGTTAAAGTAGCAGGAGATCCGACTCCCGGCGCGGTTGCGTCGCTCGAAGCCGCTAGGTCATCGGGGCGTACCGTAGCGATCGTCAGCAATAATTCCGCAGAGTGTGTGAGGGAATTCCTCAACCAACATGACTTGACTTCTCTCGTGCAAGAGATCGTTGGCCGTCCTACTTACGAACCGAGCCGAATGAAGCCATCACCGTATTTGCTTCTTGTGTCCGCATCTCGGTTGGGTGTCGCCCCCGAACACTGCACGCTCGTAGGCGACTCAGTGAGCGACATTGAGGCAGCCATCGCGGCGGAGACCAGGTCTGTCGGCTATGCCAATCGGGCCGGCAAGGAGCTGTCCTTGGCCGAGGCCGGAGCGGATGTGGTGATCGGCTCCATGGACGACCTCGCTGAGGCCCTGACGAAGAAGCCCACCCGGTAGGTGAACTATCGGGGCCGACCCGTGGCAGGACCCCACCGCAGCGGGAGGGCACAACGAGGGCACAACGGCCTCGCACGGGTTCAACGGCAGCCAACGCCGACCAACGCCATTTCTCCTGGTCAGCGACGTAGCTTGACAGTCGCCGCAGAGCATGCCCGAAAGGGCGACACCCCCGCACAGGGTGTCGCCCTTTCTCGTGGGCCGGGGCCGCCGCCCATCGGTCTTGAGGGTCGGGGACAGACGGCGGCTCCGGGGTCTTCGACGGGGTCAGCGGTGGTCGCTGCCCTGCGAGGTGGAGGCCGCGCGGCCCGCTTCCAGGCGGGCGACCGGGATGCGGAACGGGGAGCAGGAGACGTAGTCGAGTCCGACCTCGTGGAAGAAGTGGACCGACTCGGGGTCGCCGCCGTGCTCGCCGCAGACGCCGAGCTTCAGGTCGGGGCGCGTGGCGCGGCCGGCCTGGACCGCGGACTTCACCAGGGAGCCGACGCCGTCCTTGTCGATCGTCTCGAACGGGCTGACGCCGAAGATGCCCTTCTCCAGGTACGCCGTGAAGAAGGAGGCCTCCACGTCGTCGCGGCTGAAGCCCCACACCGTCTGGGTCAGGTCGTTCGTGCCGAAGGAGAAGAACTCCGCCGCCTCGGCGATCTGGCCGGCCGTCAGCGCGGCGCGCGGCAGCTCGATCATCGTGCCGATGGCGAGCTTGAGCTGCACGCCGGTGGCCGCCTCGACCTCCGCGATGACCTGGTCGGCCTCCTCGCGGACGATCTCCAGCTCCTGGACGGTGCCGACGAGCGGGATCATGATCTCCGCGCGCGGGTCGCCCTTGGCGTTCTTGCGCTCGGCGGCCGCCTCGGCGATGGCCCGTACCTGCATGGTGAACAGGCCCGGGATGACGAGGCCGAGGCGCACACCGCGCAGGCCGAGCATCGGGTTCGACTCGTGCAGCCGGTGCACCGCCTGGAGCAGGCGCAGGTCGTTCTCGTTGGCGTCCTTGCGGGACTCCGCGAGCGCGACGCGCACCGACAGCTCGGTGATGTCCGGCAGGAACTCGTGCAGCGGCGGGTCCAGGAGACGGACGGTGACGGGGAGGCCGTCCATCGCCGAGAACAGCTCGACGAAGTCCTTCTTCTGGAGCGGCAGGAGCGCCTTGAGCGACTCCTCGCGCTCGGCGTCGGTGTCCGCGAGGATCAGCCGCTCGACCAGCTCGCGGCGGTCGCCGAGGAACATGTGCTCGGTGCGGCACAGGCCGATGCCCTGGGCGCCGAAGCGGCGGGCCCGCAGCGCGTCCTCGGCGTTGTCGGCGTTGGCGCGCACGCGCAGGCTGCGCTTGCGGTCGGCGAAGGCCATGATCCGGTGGACGGCCTCGACGAGCTCGTCGGCGTCGTCGGCGCCCGCGTGCATCCGGCCCTCGAAGTACTCGACGACCGGCGAGGGGACGACGGGGACCTCACCGAGGTACACCTTGCCGCTGGAGCCGTCGATCGAGATGAGGTCGCCCTCCTCGACGACGTGCCCGCCGGGCACGGTCATCCGCCGCCGCTTGGTGTCGACCTCCAGCTCCTCGGCGCCGCAGACACAGGTCTTGCCCATGCCGCGGGCGACCACGGCCGCGTGGGAGGTCTTGCCGCCGCGCGAGGTGAGGATGCCCTCGGCCGCGATCATGCCGTCCAGGTCGTCGGGGTTGGTCTCCCGGCGGACCAGGATGACCTTCTCGCCGGAGCGGGACCACTTCACCGCGGTGTACGAGTCGAAGACGGCCTTGCCGACCGCGGCGCCCGGCGAGGCGGCGATGCCCCGGCCGACCTGCTGGACCTTCGCGTCCTCGTCGAAGCGCGGGAACATCAGCTGCGCGAGCTGGGCGCCCGTCACCCGCTGGAGCGCCTCGGCCTCGTCGATCAGGCCCTGGTCGACGAGCTGCGTGGCGATGCGGAAGGCCGCTCCCGCCGTGCGCTTGCCGACACGCGTCTGGAGCATCCAGAGCTGGCCGCGCTCGATGGTGAACTCGATGTCGCAGAGATCCTTGTAGTGGTTCTCCAGGGTCTCCATGATCTGCATGAGCTGGTCGTACGACTTCTTGTCGATCGACTCCAGCTCGGCGAGCGGGACCGTGTTGCGGATGCCGGCGACGACGTCCTCGCCCTGGGCGTTCTGGAGGTAGTCGCCGTAGACGCCCTGGTGGCCGGAGGCGGGGTCGCGGGTGAAGGCGACGCCGGTGCCGGAGTCGGGGCCGAGGTTGCCGAAGACCATCGAGCAGACGTTGACGGCCGTGCCGAGGTCGCCCGGGATGCGCTCCTGGCGGCGGTACAGCTTGGCGCGGTCGGTGTTCCAGGAGTCGAAGACCGCGTGGATGGCGAGGTCCATCTGCTCGCGCGGGTCCTGCGGGAAGTCCCGCCCGGCCTCGGTCTTGACGATCTTCTTGAACTTGGTGACGAGCTTCTTGAGGTCGGCCGCCTCAAGGTCCGTGTCGACCGTGACGTTCTTGAGGGTCTTCGCCGCGTCCAGGGCCTCTTCGAAGAGCTCGCCGTCGACGCCGAGGACCGTCTTGCCGAACATCTGGATCAGACGGCGGTAGGAGTCCCACGCGAAGCGGTCGTCGCCTGCCTGCTTGGCGAGGCCCTGCACGGACTTGTCGGAGAGCCCGATGTTCAGGACCGTGTCCATCATGCCGGGCATGGAGAACTTCGCCCCGGAGCGGACGGAGACGAGCAGCGGGTCGTCGGCCTGGCCGAGCTTCTTGCCCATCGTGGCTTCCAGGGCGTCGAGGTGCGCACTCACCTCGTCACGCAGTGCCGCGGGCTCCTCGCCACTGTCGAGGTAGGTCTTGCACGCCTCGGTGGTGATGGTGAAGCCGGGCGGGACGGGAAGGCCCAGGTTGGTCATTTCGGCGAGGTTGGCACCCTTGCCGCCGAGCAGGTCCTTGAGGTCCCTGTTTCCCTCGGTGAAGTCATAAACGAACTTCGCTCCGCCAACGCCGTTTCCGGTTACGTGGGGATCTTTGTTTTCCGACACGAGCCTGACTCCTCGACGTCGCGGTGGCTGCCCTGACGACGGGGAACATACCCAGATCGAAGGCGTCTGGGTACGTCCACTTGCGCGTCATGCGCCTGTAACCAGTCGTCCGCCACCGGATCCAAAGTCAAGGCTTGGCAAGTCATCGGGGGTGGATGTTTTCACTTCTTGAACGAACGGGCCCATCCTGAGCCCTTTGAGCGCTCAGGTGAGCACGCTTCACCACGTCTGAGTTTAATCGATGAACGATCAGAGGGTGGCACTCAGTGCCACCCCTTAGGGAAGTGCAGTCGCTCAAGATCCGCTCATCTGAGCGTGACCCCTATCAAGGGTGGCGAGAATCACGCCACCCTAGGGGCCCAGATTTCATCATGCGGACCGCGATCCGGACGCGACACACGGACGTCACCCACCGATGCCTCGCACGGGTGAGCCGCTCGGCGACACCCCGGTCCCCCTCACGGGTGACCCGCGCCGTCGTGCACCGACACCGCGACGGACCCCCCGCTCAGACGCCCAGCGCGGCCAGCCGCTCCTCGGCCCGCTCCGGCGCGTACAGGTGCTCCACGACCAGCGCGCCAGCGCCCACCAGTCCGGCCCGCTCGCCGAGCCGGGAGGTCACCACGTCCAGATGAGCGGTGGAACGGGGCAGCGCCCGCTGGTACAGCAGCTCCCGGACGCCGGTGAGGAAGGGAGTTCCGGCCAGATCCCCGGCGATCATCAGCACGCCCGGATTGAGCAGGGTCACCACGGTCGCCAGGACGTCCCCGACCTGCCGGCCGGCCTCCCGCGCGAGGGCCGTCGCCTCGGGGTGCCCGGCCGCCAGCAGCGCGCGCACGTCGGAGCCGGACGCGGCCGGGACCCCGGCCTCCGCGAGCCGGCGCGCCACCGCACCGCCACTGGCGACCGCGGCCAGACAGCCGTACGAGCCGCATCGGCACAGCGCGTCGGCGCCCACCCGGATGTGCCCGATGTCCCCGGCGCCGCCGTCGATCCCCCGGTAGACGGTGCCGCCGACGACCATGCCCGCCCCGATACCGGTGGAGACCTTGACCAGCGCGAACGCCGAGCAGTCGGGGTAGCCGGAGCGCTGCTCCCCGTACGCCATGAGGTTGGCGTCGTTGTCCACGAGCACGGGTACGCCGGGGGTGCCGGCGCCGGTGCCCGCGTGCTCGGCGAAGGCGCGGCCCAGCCGGCCCCGTATGTCGTAGCCGTCCCAGCCCGGCATGATCGGCGGCTGGACCACGCGGCCGGTCTCGCTGTCCACCGGGCCCGGCACCGCCACACCGATGCCGCAGACGGCGTCCGCGCCCCGGCCGGACTTGGCGGCCAGCTCGGCGAACCAGCGTCCGAGTTCGCCGAGGACCGCCTCGGGGCCGTCGTCGATCACCAGGGGCCCCGCGTGCTCGGCGAGGATCTCGCCCGTCAGGGTGAGGACGGCGGCCCTGCCGTGCCGGGTGTCGAGGTCGGCGGCGAGGACGACGGCGTGCTCGTCGTCGAACTCCAGGGTGATGGAGGGGCGTCCGCCGAGCGGCGAGTCCACGGGGCCGCCCGCCCCCTCGCGCAGCCAGCCCGCGCGGAACAGCCGGTCAAGACGCTGGCCGACCGTGGCCCGCGACAGACCGGTGGCCCGCTGGAGCGCCCCGCGCGTGGTGGCCCGGCCGCTGCGCACCAGTTCGAGCAGTTCTCCGGCGCTTGCCTGGTTCCCGGTCTTCACGGTCCTCCCCGCCTTTTCCGTCATGCGCACCCTCTTGCGTTCCCCAACTCTGCATTACATATTGAGTTTTGCGTGTTAAATAGACGTAACCCTACGGCAGATACTGCCGAACCGGCTGGCCGGACGTCTTCGGGGAGACCTGAGTGGACAGCACAACCCAGCTCACCGCACTGCACAGGGGACCCGTTGCCCCCGTGAGCACCATCGGCACTCCCGCGCACGCCTCCGGACCGCCCTCCCCGACCCGCGCGGACGACGTCGTCCGGGGCGGACCACCCGTATACGATCCCGGCGGCCCGTCCGCGTCGCTGCACCTCAGGGCGTCCCGGGTGCTGGACGAGAACTGGACCGGAACATCCACGGTCCCCTCGCGCGGCCTGTATCCGCACCAGTGGTCCTGGGACTCCGCGTTCATCGCGATCGGCCTGCGCCACCTGTCCCCGCTGCGGGCGCAGACGGAGCTGGAGACCCTGTTCCGCGCCCAGTGGGCCGACGGGCGTGTCCCGCACATCGTGTTCAACCCCTCCGTCCCGCTCGACGCGTACTTCCCGAGCCCCGACTTCTGGCGCTCCTCGACCGCCGGGCGCGCGGCGGGCGCCCCGCGCACGGTACAGACCTCGGGGATCGTGCAGCCACCGGTGCACGCGCTCGCGGTGTGGCTGGTGCACCGGGCGGACCCGGGGCTGTCCCGGTCCCGTTCGTTCCTCTCCCGGATGTATCCCCGCCTGGCGGCCTGGCACCGCTATCTCCTGCACCGCAGGGACCTGGGCGGCGGCGGCCTCGCCAGCGTGGTCCATCCGTGGGAGCAGGGCATGGACAACAGTCCGTGCTGGGACGCCCCGCTGAGCCGGGTCACGCCGGCGCCGGCCCGCTCCTTCCGGCGCGCCGACCTCGACCACGGTGCCGCCGAGGACCGGCCGACGGACCTCGACTACGGGCGGTACGTCCGGCTGGCCGCGGACTACCGGGACCGCGGATACGCCGACGGCGGCGGCGACTTCGCCGTCGAGGACCCCCTGTTCAACGCCCTGCTGATCGCCTCGGAACACGCGCTGGCCCGGATCGCGCGGGAACTGGGCGCCACCGGGACGGCCCGTCACACCCGCGCGGAGCGGCTGACGGCGGCCCTGGTGGAGCGGCTGTGGGACCCGGCGGAGGGCATGTTCCTGTGCCGGGACGAGCGGGCCGGCGGGCGCGGGGCGCTGATCCGTGAGCGCAGTGTCGCCGGGCTGCTGCCGCTCGTGCTGCCCGCGCTGCCGCGCGACATCGCCGCCACGCTCGCACGGACCGCGGGCGGCCCGCACTTCGGACTGGGCGCCGCGGCCCGTCTCGCGCCCAGTTACGACCTGACCGGCGAGGCGTTCGATCCGCACCGCTACTGGCGCGGGCCCGCCTGGTTCAACACCAACTGGCTGCTGGAGCGCGGACTGCGGCTGCACGGGGAACACGGACGGGCCGACGCGCTGCGGGCCGCCCTGCTGGACACGGCCGGGGAATCCGGGTTCGCGGAGTACGTGGACCCCTTCACCGGCGAGGCCTGCGGAGCGCTCGGTTTCAGCTGGACGGCGGCGCTGACGCTCGATCTGCTGCACGAGCCCTCCGGGGCGGAAGAGGTCGTGTCCCCCTGGGGGCGCGAAGCGTTGACCGACACGGCACCCGGCGACGACGCCGACGGTGACCACCGCGTCGGCGGTGCACAACGGCGCGCACGCGCATGCGGAACGGAAGCCAAGGGAGGGGACCGGGGATGACGGACCGGCATCATCTGCTCGTGCACGGTGGGACGTTCGCCGCCGTGGGCGACGGCGGGGACATCAGCGGAGTGCGGGGCAGCAACTCCCCGGACGGGCTGTTCGTGCGGGACGCCCGGCATCTCAGCCGCTGGCAGCTGACGGTGGACGGCGCGGTGCCCGAGGCGCTCACGCCCGTCGCGGACGGCGACACGGCCCGCTGCGTGCTGGTGCCGCGCGGCGGCCGCAACGAACCGCCCGCCTACACGCTCTTCCGCGAACAGGCCGTCTCCGAGGGGTCGTTCGTGGAGGCGCTGCGGGTCACCAGCAACCGCCCGACGGCCACCACGGTCCGGATCGCGGTCACCGCGGACGCCGACTTCACGGACCAGTTCGAACTGCGCTCCGACCACCGCACGTACGCCAAGACCGGGGTCGTCCGCCAGCGCCAGGTCCTCGACGACGGGGTCGAGTTCAGCTACCGGCGCGGGGAGTGGCGGTCCCGTACGACGGTCACCGCCGAGCCCGCCCCTGACGGGGTGGAGGAGACGGGCACGGGCGCCCGCCGGCTCGTCTGGACCCTCGGCCTCGAACCGCACGGCTCGGCGGAGCTGGCACTGCGCGTCGCGGCCCGTCCGCACGGCGCCACCCACGAGCCGCGCGTCCCCGCCTCGCCCGCCGCGGTCAACGAGCAGGTCCTGGCCCTGGAGGGCGAGTTCGCGCAGGGGGTGCCGTTCCCGACCGGCTGGCCCGAGCTGGCCGCGGCCTGCGCGCGCGGCCTGTCGGACCTGGCCGTCCTCCAGGTGCCGGCGACGGGCCTGGACGGCGAGGAACTGCGGGTGCCCGCCGCCGGGGTGCCCTGGTTCCTCACCCTGCTGGGCCGCGACGCGCTGCTCACCTCCCTGTTCGCGCTGCCCTACCGGCCCGCCCTCGCCGCCGCCACGCTGCCCGCGCTGGCCGCGACCCAGGCGGTCGAGGTGGGGGCGGGAGCGGTCGCCCAGCCCGGCAAGATCGTGCACGAGGTGCGGCACGGCGAGCTGGCGCACTTCGGGCAGGTGCCGTACGGGCGGTACTACGGCTCGGTGGACGCGACCCCGCTGTTCCTGGTGCTGCTCGGCGCCTACACCGAGCAGACCGGCGACCTCGCCCTGGCCCGCCGCCTGGAGCCCAACGCCCGCGCCGCGGTGGGCTGGATGCTGGACCACGGCGGGCTGACCTCACGCGGCTATCTCGTCTACCGCGCGGACGGCGGCGGCCTGGCGAACCAGAACTGGAAGGACTCCCCGGGCGCGATCTGCTCGGCCGACGGCAGCCGCCCCAGCGGCCCGGTGATGGCGGCGGGCGCGCAGGGGTACGCGTACGACGCGCTGCGCCGCACCGCCCACCTGGCCCGTACGGTCTGGGACGACGAGGTCTACGCGGCGCTGCTGGAACAGGCCGCGGCCGATCTGCGGGACCGTTTCCAGCGGGACTTCTGGATGAGGGACCGGGCCTTCCCGGCGCTGGCGCTGGACGGCGACGGCCGCCATGTCGACGCGCTCGCCTCGGACGCGGGCCATCTGCTGTGGTCCGGTCTGCTGGACAAGGAGTACGGCGAGCTGGTCGGCCGGCGGCTCCTGGAACCGGACTTCTTCTCCGGCTGGGGTGTGCGCACGCTGGCCTCCGGCCAGGCCGCGTACCACCCGCTGTCGTACCACCGCGGTTCCGTCTGGCCCCACGACAACGCCCTGATCACGCTGGGGCTCGCGCGGTACGGGCTGCACGACGAGGCCCGTACGGTGGCGCACGCGCTCGTGGACGCGGCCACGGCCACCGGTCACCGTCTCCCCGAGGTCATCGCGGGCTACGGCCGTGACACCCACCCCCAGCCGGTGCCCTATCCGCACGCCTGCGTACGGGAGTCCCGTTCGGCGGCGGCTCCCCTGGCCCTGCTCGCGGCGGTGGGAGGGGCTTAGGACCACTCCGGGAACCGGGCGGCGCGGGGGCGGCGCCCGGGTGCCGTCCGGTGGGCGCGCGGGCGGGGCGCGCCCCCGCCGGGCCGCCGGACAGCCCCCCGCGGTGGGGCGGGTGGGGGGCGCCGGCCCCCCCCCCCCCGGCGA
>NZ_JBHXDQ010000026.1:0-31980 GCF_042725875.1 Streptomyces sp. NPDC127038
GGCACCCCAGGTGCGGGGCCGCCACCGGTTCATGTCCGCCACGAACGGGCGGCGCGCGGTACGGCTAGCCGGCGTCCGCGTCGTCCAGCGCCGCCAGCACGGCCGGCACCGGGATGCGTCCGGAGGCGACCATCTGGGCTCCGCCGCGCCGCAGCGCGGCGGCGAAGGGCGCGGCCCACACGTTCTCGTAGACCAGGATCCCCGCGGAGTTGCCGGGCTCCAGTGCCTTGCCGGCCTCCGCGATGTCGTCCTCGCCGAGAAGGCCGGAGGAGACCCCCTCGAACACGGCGAGGTCGAGGGCTCCGTCTCCGTCGAAGTCGGCGACCTCCATACCGGCCACGGTTCCGTCCTCGTCCTTTCTCACGAACAGAAGGTCGAGAATCCGGATGAGACCGCGGTCGACCAGATCGACCAGGATCGGAAGTCCCTCACCGGTCATTCGGTTACCGGGGAACTCCACGACGATATAGTCGATCGGCCCCATCTCGACGAATTCATCTTCGCTCACGGCTTCACCCCTGCGTGGTCATCGTTTTACCCGGCCCCTGGTCCATGCCATTGCAGCACCGGACGGTAGCCGCCGCATTTCGGTACGGCGCGGGTGGTTCACGCGGTCAGCTGGTAGATGCTCTTGCCCACCAGCCACAGCCCGAGGAACAGGAACAGCGACACCAGCGCCTTGTCCTGGTGGCGCTCCATCCAGGCGCGCAGCCGCCCGAGCCGGACATGGGCCGTCTGCGGGGCGAAGGTCGCGTAGAGCTCCATCGTCAGCAGGCTGGAAGTGGCCAGCAGGACGTAGCCCATCAGGGCCGCGTACGAGGCCGCGTGCCCGAGGTCGGCGCTCACGACGGTGGAGGCGCCGGCCGCGATCATCCCCCACGGCTGGAGCAGCAGGGCCAGCCCGGCGGCGGTCCAGGGGGAGATCCGTTCGATCCGGGACATGAAGCCGGACTGCTTCGGGCGCTTGCCGATGTTGCGCCGGGTGCGTTCGGCGTAGAGGACGAGTCCGACGCCGATGGCGAGCTTGCCGGCGAGCGCGGCCGTGGACGGCGCGGACCTCGGGGGCGGCGGCTCTCCCCCGGTCATGAGCAGCACGGCGGCGATGATCGCGACGAAGGAGGCCAGCCAGGTCAGGATGAAGGCGAGGCCCTTCCAGATCCCGTTGCGGGTCGAGAGCACCAGGACGAATCCGGTGATCGGAAGCGGGTCCAGGGCGATCGCCAGGGCGATGAGCAGCAGGTCAAGGACCATCGCCGCCCCCGTGTGCTCCCGCCCGGCCCGGCGCCGCCGTATCGCGCATGTCCTCATCGTCACCTCCCCCGGGCACGTCCACAAATCCGGTGTTCCACCGTGGGCGCGGGGGTCCGGCCGGGCCGACTCGCCGGACATATGGCCCGGGGCTACCTTGGTGATCGGACCGGGCCCCGCCACCACGACCCGTGCGCCGCCGGCCCCCTCTCGCCGCACGCACGCGACCCGTACGCCGTGGGCATGCCGCGAGCGGCCGACCAGCCGCACCCCGTCGGCCCGGCCCCCGCCCGCACGTCCCGACCTCACCCGTCCCCGGATCCCCCTTCCCGTCGTCCCCCTCATCGCGGAGCGTCTGCAATGACCCCCAAGCACCCGGCCGGCGGCAATGTCCCGCACCACACCCCGGCGGAGCGCGCCGCGCTCGGCAAGGCCGCCCGGTCCGCCGTGCCGCGCTCCAGTCACGCCGACTTCTCCCCCTCGGCCAAGCGGCCCGACCCGGTGGACATCGTGGAGGCGCAGTCCGCGACCCGGGTGCCCGAGCTCGTACCGATCCGCTACGGCCGGATGACCGAGTCGCCGTTCCGGTTCTACCGCGGGGCCGCCGCCATCATGGCCGCGGACCTCGCGGGCACTCCGCGGTCCGGGATCAGGGCCCAACTGTGCGGTGACGCGCACATGTTGAACTTCCGGCTGCTGGCATCGCCGGAGCGCCGCATGATGTTCGACATCAACGACTTCGACGAGACGCTGCCCGGCCCTTGGGAGTGGGACGTCAAGCGGCTGTCCGCCAGCCTCGTCATCGCGGGCCGGGCCAACGGCTACAGCGGCAAGGAGCGCGCCGACATCGTCCGTACGACGGTGCGCTCGTACCGCGAGTGGATGAGACGCTTCGCCGGGATGGGCAATCTCCCCGTCTGGTACACGCACTTCGACGAGGACTGGGTACGGACCCACATCGCCGGGGAGCTGGGCTCGCGGGGCCGCGACCGCTGGAAGAAGACGACCGACAAGGCGCGCAGCCGAGACAGCCTCCAGGCGTTCAACAAGCTCACGCACATGGTCGACGGCCAGGCGCTGATCGCCGCGGACCCGCCTCTCGTCGTGCCCTTGCAGGATCTGCTGCCGGACATGCAGCGCAGCGCCCTGGAGAAGCAGCTGCGCAAGCTGATCGGGAGCTACGGCCGGAGTCTGAACACGGACCGGCGGTACCTGCTGGAGCAGTACCGGTTCGCCGACGTGGCCCGCAAGGTGGTCGGGGTCGGCAGTGTCGGCACCCGGTGCTGGATCATCCTCATGCTCGGCCGGGACGGCTCGGATCCGCTGCTGTTGCAGGCCAAGGAGGCGGACGAGTCGGTGCTGGCGCCGTACGCCGGCGCGAGCGAGTACCGGACACAGGGCGAGCGGGTGGTCGCGGGCCAGCGGCTGATGCAGGCCACCAGTGACATCTTCCTGGGCTGGGAGCGGGCCGAAGGCATCGACGGACGCCGACGGGACTTCTACGTACGGCAGTTGAGGGACTGGAAGGGGATCGCCGAACCGGAGCTCATGGTCCCGCCGGGCATGCGGGCCTTCGGCGAACTGTGCGGTGCCACGCTGGCCCGCGCGCACGCGAGGTCGGGCGACCGGATCGCCATCGCCTCCTATCTGGGCGGCGGCGACGTCTTCGACCGGGCGCTCGTCCCGTTCGCGGAGGCGTACGCGGACCAGAACGAGAAGGACCACCAGGCACTCGTCGACGCCGTCCGCTCGGGGCGCGTCAAGGCCGAAGCGGCCTGACAAGGAGGCCCGTATGGATCGCTATCCGCCCATCGCCGACCACGGCCTGGTCGGGGACCTGCAGACCGCGGCCCTGGTGTCGTCCCGGGGCGTGATCAACTGGTTCGCCGCCCCCCGGTTCGACTCCCCCAGTGTCTTCGCCTCGCTGCTCGACCACGACGGCGGCGGCTACTTCCGCCTCGCCCCCGATCACCCGGAGGGATCCTGGCGGCAGCTCTACTACCCGGACACGGCGGTCGTGGTGACCCGCTTCATGTCCCCCGACGGCGTGGGCGAGATCATCGACCACATGCCGGTCCTCACCGGACCGACCCCCAGTGACCGGCACAGTCTGGTGCGGGTGGTCCGCGCGGTGCGCGGCACGGTGCACTTCCGTCTGGAGTGCCGGCCGCGGTTCGACTACGCGCGGACGGACCACGAGCTCGAACTGACCTCAGGGACCGCCACGTTCAGGTCGCCGGGCGCGACCGCGTACCTCCAGGGCAACATCCCCTTCGAACGCGACGGCCGGGACGTCAGCGGTGGCATCACCCTCGCCAACGGCGAACAGGCGGCCGTGGTCTTCACGGTGTGCGGGCCGGACGCCGAGGCGCCTCCGCGGCCGACGATCGACACGGTCACCGAGGGCCTCTGGAACAACGTCGACTTCTGGCAGAAGTGGGTCCGCACCTCGAACTACCGCGGCCGCTGGACGGAGATGGTGCACCGCTCGGCGATCACGCTCAAGCTGCTCACCTACGCCCCGACGGGGGCGCCGGTCGCGGCCGCCACGATGGGGCTGCCCGAGCAGATCGGCGGTGAACGCAACTGGGACTACCGGTACACATGGGTGCGGGACGGCTCGCTGTCCGTGCGGGCGCTGCTCGACCTCGGCTTCGTGGAGGAGGCGACCCACTTCACGCGCTGGCTGGGCGACCGCCTGCGGGAGCGCGAGGGCCCGGACGACGAACCCCTCCAGATCATGTACCGGGTCGACGGCGACCCGCATCTGACGGAGGAGATCCTGGAGCACTTCGAGGGCTACCGGGGCTCGTACCCGGTCCGCGCGGGCAACGGGGCCTCGGGCCAGTTGCAGCTCGACATCTACGGCGAGGCCCTCTACGCGCTGGCCGAGGGCCGCGCCGTGCGGGAACAGGGCGGCTACCAGGGCTGGAAGGCGCTGGCCGGCATCCTCGACTGGCTCGCGGACTCCTGGGACCGCCCGGACGAGGGCATCTGGGAGACCCGGGGCGGGCGCAAGGACTTCACCTACAGCCGGATCATGTGCTGGGCCGCGTTCGACCGGGGTCTGAAGCTTGCCATGGAGTACAGCAGACCGGCCGACACGGTCCGCTGGACGCAGGCACGGGACGCGATCCTCGAACAGGTGATGGCGCGGGGCTGGAACGAGAAGCAGAAGGCCATCGTCCAGCACTACGACAGCGACGTCCTGGACGCGTCCCTGCTGCTGGCGCCCCGCGTCGGCTTCGTCGCCGCGCGCAGTCCCGGCTGGCTGAGCACGCTGGACGCCATGGAGCGCGTACTCGTCTCCGACAGCCTCGTCTACCGCTACGACCCGCAGGCCTCCCCGGACGGACTGCGCGGCTCCGAGGGGACGTTCAGTCTCTGCACGTTCCTGTACGTCGACGCGCTGGCCCGGGCGGGACGGCTGCCGCAGGCCCGCTACACGTTCGAGAAGATGCAGACGTACGCCAACCATGTCGGGCTGTTCGCCGAGGAGATCGGCCCGAGCGGTGAGCAACTGGGCAACTTCCCGCAGGCGTTCACCCATCTCTCCCTGATCATGGCCGCGACGACGCTGGACGAGGCGCTCGACCGGCTGCGGCCCTGACCGGCGGGATGTCGGGGCCCTGCGGAAGCAGTTCCACGGTCACGAAGGAGACCACGGCGGCGAGCACGATCACCGGTACCGTTCCCGAGTTGCCCACCAGGAGGACGACCAGCACGACACAGCTGACGGGCAGTCTGAGCGCGGCGGCGGACGCGGCGGCCATGCCGGCCGCCATGGCCGGCACGACGCCGAACCCCGGGAGCGGTGCCAGCAGGGCGCCCGTCGCGCCGCCGAGGAAGAGCGAGGGGAACACCGGGCCGCCTCTGAGGGTGCCCAGGCACAGGGCGTAGGCGAGGGACTTGAGGAGGACCACGGCCACCAGGCTGCCCACCGACCAGGCGTGCGGGTCGGCGGCGAGCTGGGCGAGGGTGGTCTGGCCCGACAGGGCCACCTCGGACGGCGACCGTCCGGTGAGGGCCGCGTACAGCGCCGCGCAGCCGCCCGCGGCGAGCGCGCACAGCACCGTGGTCCGCAGGACGTGGGCGGACACGGCCCGGGCCGCGTACCGGCCGCCCACGATCACCCAGTGGATGCCGAACCCGATGACCACGGCCATCAGCACCGACCACACCACGTCCCCGGTGTCGAGGGTGGAGGGCGCGGGCAGTCCGATCTTGAGGCTGCCGGTCTGGAGCCCGGTCCAGTCGCCGAACCCGGTGAACACGATGGCTCCGACCCCGCTGGCGAGCAGCGCGGGCAGCATCACCGCGAACAGCTGGGGCCCGCCCACGCCGGCGACCTCCATCAGCAGCACGGCGGCGATCAGGGGGCTGCCGAAGATCGCCGAGATGGCCGCGGCGGCGCCCGCGGCACCGAGGAGCGCCGTGCCCTGGGGGGTGGCGGGAGCCCGTACGAGATCGCGGAAGAGCAGGGCCAGACCGCCGCCGAGGGCGATCAGCGGGGACTCGGGGCCGAGCACGGCGCCGAGCGGAAGGCTGGCGAGCGCGGCGAGCACGACGCCCGGCAGCGCGGAGATCGACACCCCGCCGGCGTGCAGTCCCGAGGCGGGGATGTGGCCGCCGCGGCCCGGGAGCCACAGCACGATCAGGCCCACCAGCACCCCTGCGAGCAGCATCGGGGGAAGCGGCCACCACCAGGGCGGGTTCGACCACCCGAGGTCGTGCGGCCACTCCTGCCACAGGAGTTTCTCCAGCTCGTGGAGGAGCACCAGGAACCAGAACGCGGCCAGGGAGACCGGGACACCGATCACGGCGCAGAACACCAGGGCGCGGCGGTACGCGGGCTGGACCAGCATGTCCCGCAACTGCTCGGCCTCGCTGGGCTGGTTCCCGGGCACGGGCTCGGCGGGCTGCT
Organism: Streptomyces sp. NPDC127038; assembly: GCF_042725875.1. Taxonomy (NCBI): domain Bacteria; kingdom Bacillati; phylum Actinomycetota; class Actinomycetes; order Kitasatosporales; family Streptomycetaceae; genus Streptomyces; species Streptomyces sp. NPDC127038. The sequence continues at coordinate 6,173 of NZ_JBHXDQ010000026.1, forward strand.
TCCCCGACGTACCGGGCTCGCCGGACTCCTCGGACCTCGGCTCGGTGATGGGTCTTCTCCTACATCCGCTCGGACGGAATCTGCCGTCGGAGCGCGAGCGTACCCACGGGGAGCCCAGGACCCGCGCGGCCCGCGCACGCGCCCCGGAAAACCCACCGGGTGGACGCGCGCCGGGCTGTCACGGGTGGTTCCTCCCGCTACTTGGCCGCCCGTTCGTAGTCGCCGATGAGGTCGCCGAGCAGGGTGCCCGCGAGGATGTCGCTCGGGACGTGGCCGGCCATGTACACGCGGGAGTAGACGACCTCGTCCTGCATCCACCGGTAGTCCTGGGCGCGGTGCGGGGCGAAGGCGCTGAGCAGGGTGACCGCGGCGGCGGAGCGGGCGGCGTGGCGGGAGGGGTAGGAGTACGGGCCCTCGGCACCGGCGGCGAGGTGCTTGTCGGGACGCAGGCCCGGGTCGACGACGAAGGGCGCGGGCTGCTTGTCCCGGGCGGCGAGCTGGTCACTGACGGTCTTGGCCAGGCTCAGGGCCGACTTGAGCCGCGCCTTCTCGTCCGTGCCCCTGGCGGCGGTGACGAGTTCGCGCTGGTCGTGCTGGTAGAGCTTCCAGATGTCCTTCTTGCCGTGGAGCTCAAGCCAGGTGGCCGCCTTCTTCCCGGCGGCGGTACGGGTCCTGGCGAGGTCCTGGAGGCCATGGAGTTCGGCGGTGCGGGCCGTGGCCGACGGCGGTGCGGGAATCTGTGCGGCGACCCACGCGGTGAACGCCTTGTCGTCCCGGGCCGTCCCGTGCTGGGCGGTCCAGCGGGTGAAGAGGGCGTCCGCCTTGATGCGCTGGGCGTCGACCTGCCGGCCGAGGGGGGCGATCGTCGCGTCGGCGAAGAGCGTGGGCGGCGGGTTCTTGCCGATGACGGCGGTCGCTCCGGGGCTCCCGGTGACGACGGCGGCGAGTTCGGGGCGGATCAGGCCGACGGAGGCCACGGCGACGGCGGTGACCGCGATCGCCGCGTACGGCCACCTGATCTTGCTCAGGGCGTTCATGCGACGGGGGTCCCTTCGGGAAGCGGGGCCGGCGCGGGGTGCGGGCCGGCGCGGAAGCGGGTGCGGGCGATGCGGCGCACGTCGTTGTCGGGAAGACCGGGGGTGAGCAGGGACTGCCCGACGAGGTACTTGCTGAGGGAGACCGGCCGGACGCCGAGGCCCAGGAGCATCCGGTCGGCGGGGGCGGGGCGGACGCCGCCCTTGGTCTCGACGAGGACGAAGTCCGGGTCGAGGGCGGCCGAGCGGTCGTCCCGGTGGCAGGTGAGGACGCCGTCGAGGGTGACGCGGGTGCCGTGGTGCAGGTCCGCGAGGGCGGCGCGGAGGTAGCGGATCTCCGTGGTGGCGACGAGGTCGGCGGCGCGGACGGGGATCGCCGATCCGGTGAGGACCCTGTCCACGAAGGCGGCCGCCTCCTCGTCGAGCCGGCCGTACCGCGCCGCTGAGGCCCGCTGCGCGTGCTTGACCGTCGCGCCGCGGCCGTCCTTGGTCTTGACCTCGACGCGGCAGAGCCCGTCCTCCGCGTACAGCCGGGTCCGCACCTTCCAGCGGCGCCGGCGCCCCTGGACATGGGCGTGCCACGCGGCGAGCCGGGGGGTGTCGAAGTAGGTGCTGCGGTAGCTGGTCGTACGGCGGCCGCCGAGGTCAAGGACCCGGTGGCTGTCCGCGAGCTGCTCGACCAGGCGGCGGGCGAGGCCGACGGGGACCAGGTACTTGCGGTCGGTGCGGTGCTGGAGGCCGGCGGCCGCGTCGACCTCGGCGAGGGTCGCGCCGTGCGGCAGGGAGAGGCCGAGCGCGAGGGCGAAGGAGGCCGCCTGAGTCACCGGACGCTCTCGGTTTCCCGGAGCGGCATCGCCTCGGATTCCCGGACCGGCAGGTCCTCGGACTCGTCGGCCGGCAGGTCCTCGGGCTCGCCGACCGCGGAGATCTCGGTGGCGGGTGCGGGCTGCTCGGACCCGACGGGGAAGCGGGCCGCGACCCGGGTCGTCTCGCGTACGTAGTCGACCTCGTCGACCTCCACCGCGACGGGCGTCCGGCCGTAACGGGCCGCGACGTCCAGGAGGATGTCGGCCTGGTCGGCGTAGGTCCGGTCGAGGGTGAGCCGGACGACGCGGGTCGGATGGTACGTCCGCGGGTCGTCGACCAGCAGGACCGCCACCAGCACGGCGACGTCGAGCCCGATGGCGAGCCACCCGGCGCGCTGCGGCAGCCCGTTGCACAGGGCGATGACCAGCGCGGCGAAGGTGTAGGCGACGTCCCGGAGGGTGAAGGCCGCGCTGCGCAGCCGGACGAGGGAGAGGATGCCGAACAGACCGAAGCCGACCCCCGTGGGGAACTTGCCCGCGCTGATGGCGCTCATCGCGGCGAACAGGCCGATGTTCAGGGCGGTCAGGACGAGGGGCATCTCCTGGGCGCTGCGACGGCGCCGGTAGAGCCAGCCGACCAGGATCAGCAGGGCTATGACGTCGAGGGCGCCCCGCGTCATCAGGTCGACCGGGGAGAGGTGGTTCGTGATCCCCTTGGCGGCGAGCACCGATGCCACCGTGTACGGCGCGTGCATGGCAGTTCCTTCCGCGCGGCGCATCGAGCGGCGGACCTGCCCAGGTCCGCGGAGCACCGCGACGCGAGGAACGCTAGGGACGGCGCATGAACAGACCATGAAGGCTTCCGGGCGGACTCCGCCCGGCGGGCACCGCGGATGGGCCCGGGTCCCGTACGAGGTCGGCCGGGGACCCGGTACGCGGGGTGACCGCAGGCCGGGCGGGCCGCGGTCACGGGCGGTGGTCACGGGCAGGCCTGGGTCGCGGGCGGTGGTCGCGGGCGGGCCGAGGTCGCAGGCGGGCCGTGGTCTCGGGCGGGCCGAGGTCGCGAGCGGCCCGTGGTCGCGGGTCCGGTACGGGGCGGTTCCGCCCCCGGTTAGCCTGTGCGCCATGTACTGCCTGGTCGTCGACGACGAGACCCGCCTGACCGATCTGGTCGTCCGCTACCTCGGCGAGTCCGGCCACACCGCCGAGGGCCGCTACGACGGGCCCTCCGGTCTCGCCGCCGCCCGCGATCCCCGCCTCGACGCGGTCGTCCTGGACGTCATGCTCCCCGGCCTCGACGGCGTCGAGGTGTGCCGTTCCCTGCGCGGCGAGGGCATCGACGTCCCCGTGATCCTGCTCACCGCCCGGGGGGACGTGAGCGAGCGGGTGGCGGGACTCGACGCGGGCGCCGACGACTACGTGGTCAAGCCCTTCGCGATGGAGGAGCTGCTGGCCCGGCTGCGCGCGATATCGCGGCGCCGACCCGACCCGGCGGGCCGGCTGCGGGCCGACGATCTCGTGCTCGACCCCGAGCAGCAGCGGGCCTGGCGCGGCGACAGCGAACTCGACCTGTCACGGCGGGAGTTCGACGTCCTGCGGGTGCTGATGGAGAACGCGGGCAGGGTCGTCTCACGGCTCCAGCTCCTCGACGAGGTCTGGGACGGGGAGACCGATCTGCGCAGCAACGCCATCGACGTCCACGTCTCCAAGGTCCGGGCCAAGGTCGACCGGGCCTTCGGCCGCGCCACGATCACCACCCTGCGCGGCCGGGGCTACCGCCTGGAGACCACCCCGTGACACGGCCGCCCGGGCCGCTTCTCACCCGGTTCCACCGGCTGCCCGTGGTGGGCCGCCTGGTGCTCGCCGTCGCCCTGGCCATGACGTTCGTCCTCGTCGGCGCCGCGGGCCTGGTCTACTGGCGCGTCGAGACGGCTCTGGACGGCCAGCTGGACGAGGACCTCACCGCCTACCAGCTGACCCTCGACCGGGCCGTCCGGGGCGGCCAGGACCTGCCGGCCGGTCCGAACGGCAGCCTGATCCAGGTCCTCGACACGCGCGGCCGGGTGCTGCGTTCCAGCGCCGCCGTCCGCCACCGGCCACTGCTCACGCCGGACGAACGCGCCGCCGCCGCCCACGGAACCGTCGTCCGGCGCGACATCGGCGCCCTGCTGCCCATCACGGACGGCACCCTGCGGCTGCGGGCGCAGCGCGTCACCGCGGGCGGGCGGCCGCGGATCGTGGTCGCGGCCGTCCAGCGCGGCCACCGCGACGAGGCGCTGCGCGAGCTCCTCGCCCAGCTCGCCTTCGCCTCCGGACTCACCCTGCTGGCCGCCTCGTACGTGGGCTACCGCACCGCCCGGGCCGCCCTGCGCCCCGTCGAGCGGTACCGCCTGGGTGCAGCCGCCCTCGCCGGCGGAGCCGACGCGTCACCGGGCCTGCGGCTGGAGGTGCCGTCCGACCGCGACGACGAGATCACCCGGCTCGGGCACACCCTGAACCGCATGCTCGACCGGCTGGCCGCCTCCGCCGCGCGCGAGCACCAGTTCATCGCGGACGCCAGCCATGAGCTGCGCACCCCGCTCACCCTCATGCGGGCCGAACTCGACGTCGCCCTGCACCGGCCGCGCACCGCAGAGGAGCTGACCGGGACGCTGCGCGCCGTCGACGCCGAGGCACGCCGTCTGGTCACCCTCGCCAACGCCCTCCTCGACCTCGAACAGCTCGGCAGCGGCGAACGCATCCGGCGCGTGCCGACCGCCCTCGACCGCCTCCTCGACGACACCTGCGCGCAGTACCGGACGGCCGCCGAACGCGACGGCCGCACACTGACGGTCGCGTACGACCAGGCCGTCGTGCGGGTGGACCCCCGCTGGCTGGAACCGGCCGTGGGCACCCTCCTGGACAACGCCCTGCGGCACGGCCGTGGTGCCATCACTCTGGACGCCCGGGCACGGGACGGGCGCCTGTGCCTGTCGGTCTCGGACGAGGGCCCCGGCTTCCCGCCGGAGTTCCTGCCGCACGCCTTCGACCGTTTCAGCCGCGCCGAGGCGAGCCGCACCACGCCGGGCGCGGGACTGGGCCTGGCGCTCGTGGCCGCGGTCGCCGCCTCGCACGACGGTGCGGCCCGCGCCGAGAACATCGCGCCGGGCGACGCGCCAACCGCCGGGGTCACCGGGGCCGCGGTCGTGCTCGACCTGCCCTGCTGAACCGGTCACCGAGGAGTACGCGGCCGGGTGGCCCCGCGTACGAGGCCGGCCGCGGGGGCGACGGCGAGGAGGACGGCCAGGGTCGCGTAGCCGTGGTCGAGGGTGGTGAGCGTGGCGACGGCCGCGACGAGCAACGGGCCGCCCGCGTCGCCGAGTTCACGGCCGAGTTCGGCGGCGCCCATGGTCTGGCCGAGCCGTTCGGCGGGGGTCGAGGCGGCCAGCGCCGCGAAGCCGAGCGGGGTGACCAGGCCGGTTCCGGCGCCGATCAGGACCGCGCCGGACAGCAGCCCCGCGACGCCGGGCAGGGTCGCGCAGGCCAGACCGGCGGCGGTGAGCAGCAGTCCCGCCGTGATGCCGTCGCGCGCGGCCAGACGCCCGGCGTCCAGGGCGCGTCCGGTCCGTGGCTGGACGACGGCGGAGCAGGCGGCGAGCACCGACACCGCCGCGCCCGTGGCGACCGTGCCCAGGCCGGCCGCGCGCCCGGAGACGGGCAGGAAGCCCACGCCGACGGACAGGGCGGCGGTCGCGGCGGCCAGTGCAGCGGTCGGACGGAGGAAGTCCGGATGCGTGAGCCGCCTGGCCAGGTCCAGCACCGTCTGGCGGGCCTTCGGCAGCGGCGGCACCACGGGAACGGCGAGCGCCGCCCAGACGGCGACAGCCGCGCCGAGTACCGCCAGGACGACGAACAGGAGCCTCAGCCCGCCGGCCCACACCAGCACACCGCCGAGCAACGGGCCCAGCGTGTAGCCGACGGACTTGTAGAAGCCGTAGCCGCCGAAGGCCCGACCCCGCCTGGCCGCCGGGTTGAGTCGGGCGACCAGCGCGGAGGCCGAGGGCGAGAAGGCGGAAGCGGCGGCGCCCTGACCGAGCCGGGCCGCCCACAGCAGGCCGGGGCTGTCCGCCAGCGCGTACACGGCGGAGGCGACGGCGAACGCGACGAGCCCGCCGAGCAGGACCGGGCGGGCTCCGACGCGGTCCGCGAGGGTGCCGAACACCGGCTTGAGCAGCACCTCGGCTCCGTCGTACAGGGCGAGCAGCCCGCCGAGCACCATCAACGAGGTGACCGAACCGGCGCCGTGGGCACCGAGGTTGGCGGCGATGCCGTGGGCACCGAACGCGGTGGTGAACCCGGCCGCGTACAACGGCCACATCTGCCACGCGGGCGCGGCCCGGGCGACGGGGCTGTCGGTCATGGACTCCGCTCCGGTGGGTCTGGCGCGTGCGGGGAAGGGCCGCTGCGTCCAGCCTTCCCGACCCGTCGCCTGCGACACGAGACCTCGGCCGGGCCGCCTCTCCCGGCTTCCACGGACGGCCCTCGACCACGGCCGGGCCGCCCCCCGTCGAACAGAGCCGCCTCTCCGTATGCCGGCCCGCAAGCAGAGCAACGATTCCTTCTACCTGGTCCAGGCCTCCGCCCGCACGGTGCTCACCAGACACGCCGAAGCCCTCGGCGACTACGCCGCGAGCCACGTCCCGCCCGACCCCGACGAACTGCTCGCCCGCCTGATCGCCGCGATCGACCCCGCCGAGGCCCGCGTCGGCGTGCAGACCTGGGGCGAGGCGACCACCACCCCGGCCGTCCACGGCATCGTCGTCGACAGTGCCGACCGGGTACACGCCCGTCCGCCGAGGTTCGACCAGGCCGGATGAGCCAAAGGCGCTCGACGACGCCCGTACGGCGCGAGCGCGGAACCAGCGACCGTCCTCCGACGTTGCCCGGGCCCGGACGACGTCGGCACGACCGAGGGGCTCGTGCTACCGGCCGGGACCGTTCGCCGGGATCTTCGTGAGGGGCGAGTCCTGCCCGCCCAGGTCGAGGCGGAACGGCGGGTACGCGTCGGTCATCAACGCGGCATAGGCGGCGACCCGTGCGGCCCAGCGGACCAGTCCGATCAGGAAATCGAAGAGGTGAACCGGGTAACGGCCCGTGAACGCCAGGATGATCACGGCGACCAGTGAGAGAAAGGAGATCAGGCCGACACCACGCCAGCCGTCCTCCTCGCCCCAGCCCCAGCCGCCGGCGAAGATCCCGACGACGATGTACTGCGGAATGGCCAGCAGCCACCATTTCACCAGGACCAGACCGCGGGAAAGGCGCTCGGGATAGGCGACATCGAAATGCGCCGGATACCCGGGCGCGTCCGCGAGGGTGAACGGGGGGTACTGGTCGGTGCCGAGCGCGGTGTGGGCGTAGTAGCCGACACGCCAGTTCCAACGCAGCACGCCGACGTTGAAGTCGAAGAGGGACCGGGGATAGCGCCCGGTGAAAAGGATGGCGAAGAACGCGACGAAGGTCACGAAGACGAACGCGATCCACAGGAAGAACAAGACAATGTAGTGCGGGATGGCGAGGAACCACTTCACCAGCCACATCCATCTGGACAGCCGAGGATCGATGAAAGCCTCGACACGCACAGGTGACGCGGTGACAGGAATCATGTGGCCGAACTCCTTTCGAGCGCCCCCGCCCGGCGGCCATCCGTGGCTGCCTTCCCCCCGAACAGGCAGGCAGGCGATCGCCCGATCATGAACTCAGGCTCGCACGCGAGGTGGAGGGCCGCGACTCGGATGGGTCCGCCCGCCCGGAAAGGACACGGGTCCGGCGCACCGCGAGACGGAAACGGGCGAGAACACTTCGACCTGCCGATCACCGACGACTCCACAGACGTCGCCTTCCGTCCCGGGCCCGGATATCCGGTCGCTCTGGGCAGGCACGCGCCGTACCGTCATGTCCATGAACAGGCCACTCGTCGCCATCCTCAGTGGGGCAGGGATCTCCACCGAACAGAGCATCGCCAGAAGTAACCTCGCTTCATGACCGACGACTTAGTACGGCGGGCGCACTGGGGTGACCTCGCAGGTCAGCGCTGGGCAGGACTGGTCCGGCTCTCCCTCGAAGCGGACGACGAGGAAGTGTCCGCCCGGAGGCTGAGCAAGGAGTCTGATCCCTCGGCCGAAGGCGGTACGAGGTGGCGTCCGGCAACCGGCCGGGACATCAAGAGCCGGGACGAGCAGGAGAAGGACGCTCGCAGGTTCGTCGAGAGCCGCGAAGGCCAGTACGTCCATACCTACGAGGAACCCGACACCTCTGCGTGGAAGCGCCGCAGGGTCCGGCAGCCGGACGGCACAGTCGCCTATCGCGTGATCCGCCCCGTGTTCGAAGGGGCACTGGAAGATCTCAAGCGCGGGATGACCCCCGACGGTCAGCCGCTGGACGGACTGATCGTCTACGACATAGACCGTCTGACTCGGGACAACCGGCACCTTGAAGACGCGATCGAGGTCGTCGAGAACTTCCACCGCCCGATCATCGACATCACCGGCACGCTCGATCTCCTCACCGACAACGGCCGGACGGTCGCGCGTCTGCTGGTGGCGGTGGCCAACAAGTCGAGTGCCGACACGGCCCGTCGGGTCCGTCGCAAGCACCACGCCATGCAGCAGGCCGGCATCCCGGTGGGGAGTACGCGCCCCTTCGGCTACAAGGCCGACAAACGCACGATCGAGCCTGAGGAAAGCCGCCGCAATCCGCAGGGCGGTCGAGCGCATTCTCACCGGAGTGTCCCTGCGAGCGATCGCGGTGGATTGGAACAAGCAGGGCATCAAGACGACCCGGGGCAACACGTGGAGCAAGGGCACCGTGAAGCAGATCCTCCGCAATCCCCGGATCTGCGGCTTCCGCTCAAGGAAGGTCCAGGAGTTCACTCCGGAGACCGGGGGCGAGAGCATCAGGGTCGAGCCCGTACTCGATGACGACGGCAAGCCGGTCAAGGGCCAGTGGGAGCCGATCATCTCCGTGACCGACTGGGAAGCCGTCACCGCGGTCATCGGCAGCCGCCCAGAGCCCGGTGGGGCGCACAACGCCCGGAAGTACCTGGGAACAGGCATCCTCAGGTGCGACAAGAACGGGTGCGGAGGTCATTTGCGCGCCATGAAGGCATCCCCGAGCCGGAAGAAGCCGGAAGGGTTCTTCGACTACACCTGCCCCGACAAGGGGACCGGCTACGGGTGCGGCGGCGTCCGCATCTCCGGTCCGGAGACCGACAAGGCCCTCAAGATGCTCGTCATCACCAAGTACGAGGACGAGGCCCAGGAACGGGAAGCGACGGCAGCAGCCCCACAGGATTGGGACGGCGAAGGGCAGCTTGCCCGTATCCGGGAGGACATCGAGGACTGGACGGAGCGGCGAGACCAGCGCCTAGTCAGCAAGGAGCGGTTCTTCGCATTTCTGGCGAAGGCGGAAGCGACGGAACGCCGACTGATCAACGAACGCAACGAGTGGCGCCGGCGCACTCTGCGAGCGAAGGGGAAGCCGATCGACTTGCGGAGCGTGTGGGACGACCTCGATTTCGTGGAGCAGCGCGCCTACGTCGAGAAGACGTTGTTGACCGTCCTGGTCAGTCCTGCCGGTCGGCCCCGCATTCCGGTCTGGGGTCGGCTCACGCCTGTCTACCGAGACGAAGACTGAGCGGCACAGTCAACTTCGTGCCACCCAGTCAAGGCGCACGCTTGCCGGAACGGGACCTGCTAGTTCCGACCTCTAGTCCGAGGATCGCGTTCACTTGCCGCCAACGGGCGTCCGACCACTTGGGCGCCTGGCGCGCATGCTCTCTGGCCCAGGCCCATCCAGCTTCCTCCGTACTCTCAGGTCGTGCTGTCAGAGGAACGCCTCCCCCAGCATGGACGACCGCTGTTCTCGGATGACCTCCCGTAGCCGCGCAAGGTCTTCGGCGACTCCGGCAGCCAGGAGAGCAGCACCGGGGGTATGGCCGGAGCCGACGTAGCGCCAGTGCCTTTCAGATACCGCGCTGGGGACGATTTCCTGAGCAGCGCCGTGAGTCCGGTGCGCTGCCCGTTCTGCGCGGAGTGCCGCGTAGGTGGTGGAGTAGGCGCGGGATTTGGTGAGGATGTGGCCGCGGTAGCCGAGGGTGTGGGCCCAGGCCCGGAGGTGGAGGGGTTCGAACTCGGGGAGGCCGCCAAGACGCCAGCAGGTGCGCATGAGCGCCCGGACGTGGTCGGTGACGGAGACCGTGTCGATGTCGCCCCAGGTGGTGATCCTGTGGTCGGTGCCGGCACCGGTCTCGCTTGCTCCCTTGGTGACGTACTTCGCCACGTACGCGGCTACGGCGTCGTCGTCCGGGCCGAGACCGTCAGCGCGGAGCGGCCGGGCGTCGAGCTGGGTGCCCCAGCGGAGTTCGAGTTCTCCGACTGCGGGACTGTGGGGAGTGCGGACCCGGACCCGTCGGGCGGAGGCGCGCACGGCATCGGTGAGTCGGTCGGTGCTGGCCCAGTTAGGGTGTGCGTCGTCGGGGCCGTTCGGTCCGTCGAGTCGGACGACGGCGTGGACGTGGACGGCCGCTCGTTTCTGGTACTCGGCGACGCGGGCGAAGGACAGTCGGGCGTGATCGGTGAATCGGGACTGTACGAGGCCGGCCGAGGTGGCGAGTTGGCGTCGGACGTCGATGACGAAGCGGTCCCAGAGCTTTCCGGCGTGTGCGTGCCAGAGGACGTGGGCCGGGTAGTCGTAGCAGTCGGTGCACAGGGGTTGGCCGACGATGGGATCGGCCGGGTCGTGGACGGCCACGCATCCGAGGGGCCGACCGTGTTCGCAGCGTCCGCGGGGGCGGCAGCGGTCACCACCACGGTGCACGGGTCCGAACGACGGTGCGGTGAGGGTGATGAAGAGCCGGGGGCGGTCGCGGACCGTGGAGGGGACGTTCTTGCCGCCGAGGAGGCCGGCGCGGACGAGGTGGTAGGTGTCTCCGGCGTGGAGTCGGGAGCAGGGTGCGCAGACGGTTGAGCGCCTGTTGCGGCAGCGGATGAGGAGCCGTTCACCGGGCTCGTTGCGGGTGTCGTAGTGCTGGATGATCTCGCCGGTCGAACCGTCCAGGGTGGTCGTCGACCCGGACAGGTGCACCGGGTGCGCGCACCCGCCGGTGGCGCTGATCTGGTCGAGCCAGCGGGCGAACTGGGGATCTTGGGCGATGCGGATGGCGTCTCGGTCTGCTTCAGGGAGCTGACGCAGGCGCGCCGCGCGGTCGAGGGCGGCGCGCCTGTCAGCCGAGGTGAACTCGGGTGTGATGGTGGTGGCCTTCCGGGGTGGGCCGCCGAGGCGGCACGGGTAGTGGTTGGTGGCGCGCTGTCGTTCATGGAGGTCGCTCCCTTACGTGGTTGGGGATGGCGCGGTGGGTCAGCGGATGGTTCCGGTCCCTCGGCAGACGCGGCAGCGGTGACGGCGGCCGGTCCAGGTCCTGCGGGCTCCGTCGCCCTTGCAGACGGGGCATCTCACGCGGGGCATGGGCATGGTGTTGCTCCTTCCGGCCGGGCTAGAAGTGGGCGAAGCCGCTCAGGCCCCAGGTCATGAGGCCGTTGATGGTGAGGCTGACGGGGGTCTGGCCGAGGTACATGCCGAACAGGGCGATGCAGACGGCTTCCCAGGCGCGTACGTCGCGGGAGCGGACGAGGAGGAAGGTGATGATCCCGAAGACGACCACGAGGGACACGGCGGTACCTGTGCTGATCACTTGTCGTCTCCTTCGAGAGCCGCGAGGGCGCGGACGATGCCGGGCAGTTCGGGAGTCAGGGCGCTGTACTTCCTGGAGGTTGCTGCGGCCTGTTCGGTGGTGGTGAGGTGGGAGCGGGCCCGGCTCCAGCCGCCCTCGGGCCCGGAGCAGACGGCGACGCCCTGCTCGTCCGCGGTGATGGACTGGGCGACGATCACGGCGTCCTTGTTGAGATCGCCGAGGGTCATCTCTGCCGTGCCGGGGTCGTTGACCCGGTGGCAGATCCGGCCGCCGAGCTGGGCGCGTAATGCGGTGACGCCGGGGCCGAGGTCGGAGCCGACGCGTTGGCCGGCGACGACCAGGTGCATGCCGAGCGCGGCCCCGAGCTGCGCCAGGCGCAGGAGGAGGGTGGAGCACTGTTCGGCTTCCGCCTTGCTCTCGCGCCGTCCGTCGGACAGATACAACTCTGCGATCTCGTCGACGATGACCACGACCGGCACCGGCCGCAGCTTGTCCGGGAGCTCCCAGATCGAGCGGACACCCGCGGTACGGCAGACATTCATGCGGTCCTGCATGTCGACGGCGAGTGCGGTGAGCACGGCGACCGCTTCACGGCGGCAGGTGGTCAGGGCGCTGAGCCGTTCGGCGAAGAGGCCGAGTTCCATGCCGCCCTTGCAGTCGATGCCGACCAGAGCGACCGGTTGCGGGGCAAGTTGGGTGATCAGCCGAGCAAGCAGGGTGGACTTGCCGGAGCGGGTGGCGCCGGCGATGAGCCAGTGCGGGACGAGGCGCAGGTCCATGACCCAGGCGCCGCCGCTCTCCAGCACGCCGATCAGGGCGGACAGGAGTGCGGCGGGCGCCGAGGCTAAGCCCGGCCGGGCCAGCGGATCACTTGCGGTTGCGGTCAGCAGCACAAGGCCGCGTTCCGGGGAGGTGACCCGTACGGCGTGGACCCTCCACGCGTGCACGAGCGCGTCCGCCGCCTTCATGTAGGTCGCCGGGGTCTGGCCCGGGTGCAGCCGCACGGTTGCCGTCAGGCCCATGCGGTTGGCCCGGGGCAAGGAGAGCCGGGGTATGACCGGCCGCAGCGGATCGCCCTTGACGACTAGGTCCCCGAGCAGCCCGCGGGGCGGACGCCGAGTAACAGTGAGGTCGTTGAGCAGGGCGACCTTGCGCCAGGTGAACACCACCCGCACAGCGGCGACCGGGTATCCGGCGAGGTACCAGTGCCAGGCCGGACGGTGCCGGCGCAGCAGGTCACCGACGACGAACAGCCAGGCCAGAACGGCGAGCGCGAGGGCGAGCAGGATCGGCCCCATCACGCGTCACCGCCCTTCGCGTGGGCTGTCGGGCCGCCGGGCACGGGGGTGATCGCGTCGGCGCGGAAGCTGACGCCGTGCCGGTCCCCCATCGACCACATGAACGCGGTCAGTCCGGTGACCTTGACGATCTGTCCTTCGTCGATGCCTTTGGGCTGGCCGGTTACGGCGATCTCGATGACGGAGATCCGTCGTCCGTCCTGCCGCACGGTGACGGCGACGGTCCAGACCGGGTTGCCGTCCCGGTCCCTCTTCACCTCCTGTGTCTCGAAGTTGCTGATCTTCGCTTCCGGTGCGATGGCGCACCGCAGTACGCCCAGTCGTGCCGTGTCCACGGGAATGGACTGCATTGCGTGGCCTCCTTGGCCAGTCGGGACGCCCAACATATTCAGACGTCACTTGTCCTTATGAGTTACGACTATGCGGCTCTGTACGACGAGAGTGCAACTACTTATGCTGACGAGTGATGTCGCGCGTGCGACGTGTCTACGACCTCACCCGGAGATGCCGAGATGACAGAGATCCAGCGCCCCGGAGCCCTCTACCAGCAGGTCGCCGCCGCGATCCGCGAAGCGATCCTGGCCGGCGAGTACGAACCCGGAGTCCCGCTCCCCTCCGAAGCCCAACTCATGGAGCGCTACAAGGTCTCGCGCCCCACCGTCCGCAACGCCGTCGCCGCACTGCGCGCAGAAGGTCTCGTCGACGTCCAGCACGGCAAGGGCAGCTTCGTACGCTCCGCCGGCGGTCCCGCCGTCGCGATCTCCCGCCACATCGGCAGGACACCGGCCGGGCACTTCCGGCTGTACGGCGTCGCCGTCTGGCAACAGGCCGAGGAACCCCACACCTACCGCACCCACACCACCGAGGCCACGGCCCAACTGCTGGGACTCCAAGTAGGCGAGGCCCTGTTCGGCTGTGACCAGCTCCTCGCCGACCCGGACACCGGAGCCCGCGCGATGCTCCGGACACTGATCCCTTTCGCCACCGTCGACGCCGTATCCGATCTCGGCAAGAGGCCGGACGCCGCCCCGGCCGCGATCTACAGCATGCTGACGGCGGCCGGCCACGAGTTGTGGTGGTCGGAGTCGGTACGGGCCCGCATGCCGCTGCCCGACGAACGCACCAACCTGCGCCTGCCCGACGCGACCTCGGTCCTGCACGTCTCCCGCGTCACCTGCGGCACCGACGACCAGGCCCTCATCCTGGAAGAACTCCACATCGGAGCAGCCCGCACCGAACTCACCTACCGGATCGACGCCGGCGAGTAGCCCGCACGTTCCGTGATGCAAGCTCAGGACATGAGCGCATTCAGCAGCGATCTGGACCTTGAGGTCTACGACGTGACGGGTAACGGGGTGCAGGTCGACGTGGCAACCAACGCCCTGGACGGCACAGTTCGGCTGGCCGTGCTGTTCACCCAAGAGATCTACCTGTCGGCCGACGACGCCGAGCGAGTCGCCCAATCGCTGCTGCGCGCCGCAGCACACGCCCGCCGCTTCGAGCCGAAGGCCGACCCGCAACCGTAGATCGGTCGAAACAGTCTTCACTTCCTCAAGGGCGCGCCTGCGGCGCGCCGGGCAGCCCGGCCGCCCCGGCCGGGCGTGCGGCGTGGCCGCCGGTCCCGTCCGGTCGCCCGACTGCCCGCACCACAACACGCCCAAGGAGTCGAAGCATCCACCCACCGGAGCGGGCCGGGGCCCACGGGGCTGGGGGTCGCCTGCCGCCGAGACTTTAGACAGCTCCCATGGGACGAGCCTCGAAGAACAGGGGGCCGATCGGGCTGTTGCGGGCAGGTCCAAGGACTGCCCGATCCGCTGGCGAGCGTAAGGCCCCCTGTTCACTCGCCCCATGGCAGCTACCGTCCAAAGTCTCAGCGACCGACGACGTGCCCACGCGCGCCACTCACCAGCAAGAGGACGCCTCACGCCACACCGCCGTCGCCGCCCGAGATCCCCTCCAGGAGCACGGAAAGCCGGTCCACCGCATCGAGCCGGCCCGCCACCCGCACGACGCCCCGCCCGCTCTCGTCCGTCGAGGCAACAGCCCGCACCTCAGACAGCTCGAACCCCGCACCGAGAAGTGCCCGGTTGAGCCGGTCCGCAGCCTCCCGCGCCGCACGCCAGCCCGCGATGTAGTCGACGCCGGACACCCACAAACCACGGTCCGCGCCCTCGAAGTCGAGACCGTCTCTCAGCCAGTCCTCATCCGAGCCAGTCACCTTGCCCACCTCTGCCCTGATCTAGTAACGGATCGTCAACTCTCTTTTCTTCAGGGCAGATGCGCAGCGCAGCGGCCCCGGTACCATCAGGCACCGGGGACCGCTGCGTCCCCTCCCGGACCACCCCGGTTGCTTCCCGGCGCGGGGGTGGTCCGGTCTCGGTATGAGGTTGTGAAGCGCGGCCCCTCAGCTCGGGAGGGGAGCTCCCGGGATGACCCGAGGAGCCGCGCCCCGTACGGCCGAAGCGGGTCAGACTCCGGCCGGCGTCCGGGCCGCCGCTCACTCCCGATCGCGTGAGAGTGGACAGGCGTGCGGCCCGGAGATCTCTACGTAGCGCTGTCGAGGTCGAAGCGGACCCACACGGTCTTGCCTCCCGGGCCCTTTGGCGACCACCACACCGCGTCGGCTAGTCGCTGAATGATCAGCAACCCCCGCCCCTGGTCTGGCAGCAACGCCTCGGAGAAGTCACCCACCAGCTCCGGCGAGACGAACTCGCGGGCCGGAAGATCGGGCGGAGTCGAGTCCTCGTCAGCGACGCCGATGAACAGCCACCCGGGCCATGCCTTCACGAGCACGTCGATCCGCCGGGCGGCACCAGGTTGGGTCAGGCATTCGTCTGGCACGGCATGGTGCACGACGTTGCCGACCAGCTCCGAGACGACGAGTCGCGCGTCATCGGCCATGTGGTCGAGCCCCCAGTCCTGGAGGCAGGCGCCCACCATGTTGCGGGCGGCGCACGCGGTGTCGGCGGACTCGTCGAAGAGCGTCAGCGCCCGGAAGTGTCCCGCCGAGGGATCCTGCGCCGCGTCACGCAGCGAGACCGCCCGCGGGATGTTCGCTCTGCGTTTGCTCTGCCGAACGTCCATTGCGTCCCCTGCCGACTGCCGACGAGCCCTGTAGCCCGTCGCTCCGTGCAGAACAGTGAACGGCGCGGGCGGTAGAACCGGGAGCGTTCACCAGGGGGTTCACGTGAACACCGGCAAATGCAAAGGAGGTTCGCTGATGAACCCCCCAATGTCATAGCTCTGTGCCACGATGAATGCTCGCTGTCATTCTCGGGTTGGCAGGGGAGCATGAGCCGAGAGCCGAACGCACAGTTGATCGCGGTCATGACCGAAGCGAACGTCTCCAACAAGGGACTCGCCAAGCGGATGCAGGACGCCGCTGTCCAGCGCGGAACGAGTCTCGGGACGACACACGTCGCCGTACAGCGTTGGCGAGACGGCGCGGGCATCCAGCCCCAGACGGCGGCCATCATGGCGGACGTTCTCAGTTCCAAGCTGAACCGCCGCATCACACCGGCCGATCTCGGATTCTTCGCCCAGCTCCGGCAGGCGACGCCGCAGCCGATCGGGTACCTGGGCACCGTGTACGACGTACTGTCCATGCTCGACGGACTCGCCGACGAGCGGGTTGAAGCCGTCACCCCCGACCACCTGGCGGTCGCCGACACCGATCTCAACTCGGCGGTCCTGTCATGGATGATCGCGCGCCCCGACGGCGTCGAGGCCGACAGGCCCGCTCACCAACGCATCGGCATGCGCGACGTGCGGGCCATCCGAGACGCCGCCAGCATGTTCATGCAGCTCGACTTCAAGTACGGCGGAGGCCACGGTCACCGGGCCCTCCGCCACTACTTCCGCCAGGAGGTCTTACCACTCCTGGAAGCCAGCTACAGCGAGAAGGTCGGCACCGCGCTATTCGGCGCGGCTGCCGAGGTCTCGCAGCTGCTCGCGTGGACCGCGTACGACACCGGAAACCAGCGTCTCGCCCACCGCTACCTGACGTCGACACTGCGCCTGTCCCAGGTCATCGACGACCGCATGTTCGGCGCCCGGATCCTCGGCAACCTCAGCCACCAGGCGAACTACCTGGGCAACCACGCCCAAGCCATTCAACTCGCGCGCGCCGCAGTCGAAGGCGCCAAGGGCAGGGCCACGCCGCGGGCCATGGCGTTGAACTCGGCGATGGAATCCCGCGCCCTGGCCAACAGTGGAGACCGGATCGGCGCCGGCCGGGCGATGAACGAAGCGGAACGCCACTTCGAGCATGCCGACACCGCCGACGACCCCGCGTGGCTCGACTACTTCGACTCCGCGGAACTCATGGGCGAACTCTGCCACTGCTTCCGCGACCTCAAGATGCGCCGCGAATCCGTCGAGGCAGCGCAACGAGCAGTCGATCAAACCGACCCGAAGTACGCCCGCACCCTGGGGTTCTGCCGCATGGTGCTCGCCCAAAGCCACCTGCTGAACGGTGAACTGGAAGCCGCCGTCACGACAGCCAGTCTGGCCGTGGACGGCGGGGACACCCTCCAGTCCGCCCGCTTCCAGCGCTACGTAGCCGACTTCCAAGCCGAAGTAAGCATCCACGCGGCGAACCCGATCGTGGCAGCCTTCAGCGACCAAGTGCGCGACGCACTCGCCCGCCTGGACGACGACGAGTAGCGACTACCAGGGATGCCAGTCCCGAGGCCCGTCGTCATTGCGCAGCCCAGCGATACGCCGGCGATACTCGGCCGCCGTCCGCTCGTCCTCCTGCACGTTCTGCATCAGCCACGTCGTCATGCCGAACTCCTGCAACCCGCGCAGCGTCTCGTAGCCGTGCCACTCGTAAAGATCCCGCCCGTAGGCCCTGACGAAGTCGGCGTACTGCTCGTCGGTCTGCCATCCAAGGCTGTGGTGCTCAACGGCGGTGACCATCAGGTCCCACTCAGGATGATCGAAGGAGAAAACCTCGAAGTCGATCAGGAGCACGCGCCCTTGCTCGTCCACCATGAGGTTCTGCACGTGAGCGTCACCGTGCACGGGCCCCTTGGGCGTCTCGAACCGCAGCTCTTCAAACTTGTCCCGCAGCTCCCGCCACCGCTTCCGCAGGAAGACCTTGTCATCCCCAGGAATCACGGCCCGATCGAGCCGCAACTCCTGCTTGGCAAAGGGATCGAACGAGGGCAGCTCCAGGCCAGCCGGCAGCGCCAAGGAGTGCAGATCCCTCAGGATCGCGCCCAGCTCCCCGTACGTTGCCTTGCGATCCCCCTCCTCTATCAGATGCCAGAACGTCACAGGGTGCCCGTCGACCACGAGCGGCTGCTCCAGATCCTCAACGAGCCGCGCAGCAGGAAACCCTTCCGCCGCCAGCCACCGCGCCACAGCCACCTCGTTGCGCGACTTCGGCAGCCACTCCTCCCCACGGGCCACCCGCACGATCACCGGTTCTGACGCCAGCCGGAACAACGCGTTCTCCCCGAGTCGGATCAACTCAGCACCTCTGTCATCGAGCCCCGCGGCCCGGCACGCGGCACCCATCACCCGCGTCGCCCTCACCGAGGTGAACCCCTCTTCAGACCGAGCAGCGTCAACCACCATGCCCGCACCAGCTCCCCTAGTCGCGCGCGATCAACCAGCGCACGCACCTAGGTGACCAACCCAACGTGCGCTAGACACATGGCCACGACAGTACCCAGTGGCAGACCATCGCAAGGCGAGGTACACGATGGTCTCGTCGTATTGTCCAAGCTAGGTGTGCAGGCGGACCAGACAACGAGAACTCCCATGCTCGCGGCCGGGCCGCCCATATCTCAAGATCGATAAGCCGGGTATGCGAGATGTCCAACTCCGCGAGTCATGCACCAAGTTGAGGCGAGGCGACTATCATGGTCACGGGCATAGTGACCTTGGGGGCCGTGTGAGCGAAATAGTGACGATCGACTTGGGCAACGGTGACACCGTGACAGCCGAAGTGATCGGCGACTTGCCTTTCCAGCAACCTCCCACTGCGGACTACGGCGATGTTGGGGTGCGGCAGCGCGCAGCTCAACTCGGTTCTGCCGTAGCTATGACACTGGACCAGGTACGTGGCACCGTGCAGGGAGTAGGCCGGTGGGCCGCGCAAAGTATCATCGAGGGCTCCGCGGGAGCACCAGACGCCTTCGAGGTTGAGTTCGGGATCAAGTTGGCAGTGAAGTCTGGTCAGTTGCTTGGTGTTATCGCTGAGGCCGGCAGCGAGGCAGGGCTAACCATTCGACTCTCATGGGATCTCGCTTCGCGTCGAAGTGCCGACACATCCGTTCAGGACCTCGGGTGACGCTGTCACAACTACGACTGGGCGACATCGAAACATCTCATCACTGCACTGTCTGGATTTCTGTCGATGGAAAATTTCGGGGCAGCGGATTTCTGGTTTCACCCGGCCTGGTAATCACAGCAGCGCACGTTGTTGCGGACGCCTGCGGGCCAGCCAAAGAGGCCACCGTGCACCACACATCAGGTACACATGTAGTGCCGATGGAGAAGATCCGAATCGAGCCGACTAGGCACGATGGAAGCCGATTTTACCCGTACCCAGACCTAGCATGCCTGTCAGTGCCACATTGGAATAGACATCCAGTGGTCACATTGGCGTCTAGCGACCCCGAAATTGGAACGCAACTAATAGCGCTTGGATATTCTCCCGACACTCCGACTCCCGGAGTTCAACCTGAAACACTTGTTCTTAGCTCTGCGGGCAGGTCAGCAGGTTTCATGCGAGTGTTGGGGGATGGCGTAAAAGCGGGCTATAGCGGCAGCGTACTGCTGGGTCCAGACCGCCTGGCCTACGGCGTGCTTAAGGGGAGTCGCTCATACTCAGTCGATCAGGGCGGTTGGTTTGTCCCGGTTACCGTGCTCGCGATTTTTCTTGGTGCGAACAGTTCCCCACCTCAAAATCCGGACACGATGAACTACCCACCGACTGATGCAGAGCTTGTGCAGGCTTTGATGGCATTTCCCACCTTGGCACGCCCCGATAGTCGCTACGATCTATTCGAGAAGATAGGTAATCATCTAGGACTTCCGCACTCCTTCGAAGTCGACGATCGCTCCGACCGAAGAGATCACCTTTATCGGCTAGTGCATCGGTGTAGACACTATCGAGACAGTCAAAGTGCACTGCGGGCAGTGTATACAGCGATGGAGGAACTCGTACCTTACGACGCCGCCCTCGAGCGTCTTCGCCTGGTCGTCAGTCATGCTATTGGCGACTGGGAGGGGAAATAATATGAGCATTGCGCGGAATCCAGAGATGCAGGCCGAGCCTTGGTCTCAATCGACAGCAGATCTCTTGTGTGATGTGCTACTGAGATTCGAAAAAATGCAACGCCTGGAATTTCGATTGAGTGTGCTCGGTCAGATGGCAAAGGATGAACGATCGCGAGATATCAATCATGATGTGAGCGAATCATCGGACCCGCGTATTCACATCAGGGCAATTATAGGCGTCATTGCTACACGTGCGGATCCGGTGGGAGTTCTTGAATCCCTGACTGATTCACTGACCGTACAAGCACCTTACGATGGCGCAATGCCATGGCTAAAGCTAATCGTCCTCACAGTAGCGAACTGTCCACCGCCGATCTCTGAGCAGATGTTATCTCTAATCAAACCCCTTCGTGCATTGACCTCACAGCCGCGACCTCAAAAATTGCACGCATATTTGCTCGGATCGAGCAAGGGGGTTAACACGCTGCGCGGCAATGAGACTTTGCCCGAGATATTGGCACGTCTCGCCGACCTTCGCGGTGATCCGAATCTGACCGCTATGTTCCGCTTCCTGCGTTCATTTAGTTCGGACGTGGAAAGTCCAGTATATGAGGAGCTCGAACCAGTTCGAGATGTCCTAGCGAGAATGAGAATTCACTGCAATTCGGCGGGTGAAGGCGACAATGCGCCTTCGGATGGTTACCGCCTAATCGTGCAGATCCGCGTTGAGCCTGAAGATGCCGAGCATGAACCGAATGGACGCTACCGGCTGAATGCTTCTTTTTATCGCCAGGGGCTATCTGGCGGACGCTTGGAGCGGGTCGGCAGCCTGGGACAGGTTGAGTCTTTCTCTAAAAATGAGCTAATTGGTGAGGGAAGCGCTCGCCTAACTCGCTGGGCTGACTTGGCGCGTGAATTCCGTTCATCCGCCAGTGGACATGTCAGGATTGAGTTCCTACTGCCGACATCTCTGCTAAGCCATCCGGCTGAATTGTGGTCAACTGGTGCCACGCGGCGCCCCTTGGGGCAACATCACCCTGTGGTTATTCGCTCACTGGAGCGTTATATTGATGCTTGGCTTGACACCCGCCCTTGGCGGGAGCGTTGGAATTCCCTACAGCAGAAGGAAGGAGAGGTAGAGGTAGATGCGCTCGACTTGATCGGGTGGCCTGTATTGGAATCCGAAAAGGCAGCTGAATTTACACGTTGGGTTGCTGCTCGTCCTGCACTCGCGTGTCTGGGATTGAGCGTGCCGTACAACGAACTTGACCCCGCCATGCGCGATGCCGTGGATGATGCGATTTTTACAGAAGGTATGCCAGTGCTGTTGTGGCGAAGGGATAAAGGAGCGATCTCTGAGTTGCTAGACGCGCTACGAGAAATTAAGCCTAATTGCCTAACTGACCTCCCAGTGACAGTCCACATGTGTCGCAGAGGCGGACGTGTCGCGGGACCAGATGATGTACGTAATAACATTACGCTGCTATGGGATGACCCAGACTGCCTCGATCCGGACCAAGACACCCCCTTCGCGGGAATGATTTGAGGAGTGGCTGCATGGAAATCAGTCAGGATACGGAGCCCCTGAATGAAGACTGGTGGATCTACAAAGGAGATGGCATTCCTCATGCCGGCGTTAATGGCCTGCCATCACCGCCAGCGTGGCGGGCTTTCGGCGACACTTCAGCCCAGACGTTGTTGCCGCTGCCATCCCAGGAACTCTCTCCCGGTGCCACCAGCCGACGACTCGGGCGCGTTCGTCAAGCGGCTGCATACCAGGCAGACAAAGCCGAAGTGCAGTTGGTTAATCTCGCTCTTCATCTGCGTCGCCCACTATTGATCACCGGTAAACCGGGGGTGGGTAAATCCACTCTGGCATACGCCGTAGCGCACGAACTGCGTTTGGGTCCTGTACTGCGTTGGCCCATCACTAGTCGATCAACTCTTCGTGACGGCCTCTACGCCTATGACGCAATCGGGCGTCTTCATGACGCTGGGATAAGAGGTGATTCGAAAGAATTCAAAGAGCCAAAGATTGGACGGTATCTGAGACTTGGCCCCTTGGGCACCGCTCTTTTGCCTTGGCGGCATCCTCGGGTATTGTTGATTGATGAGATCGACAAAAGTGATGTTGACCTGCCGAACGATCTCCTTAACGTTTTCGAGGAGGGAGAATTCGAAATTCCGGAGCTCTCCCGACTTGGCTCCGGTAAGCGAGAGGTTATGACAGCAGATCAGTCCGCGGTTGCTAACGTGGAGGGAGGTGTAGTGCGGTGTGCAGAGTTTCCCTTCGTCATTCTTACTAGCAATGCAGAACGCGAGTTTCCTAAAGCTTTTCTTCGTCGTTGCGTGCGCCTTGAAGTGCAGCCGCCAGATGCGAAGCGGCTGGCGGCGATGGTTTCAGCCCATTTGGGCGACGACCCAGATTCAGAATCGATCCGTGCTGGCTTGATCACAGAGTTTCTCCGTCGTCAACGTGAAGAGGGAGCAAGCTTGGCAAATGACCAGCTATTGAACGCGCTACTCATGGCCGAGCGTGGCCTGTGGTCGCATAAGGCAGGGCGTGACGTCATTCAAGACGTGCTGCTGCGTTCACTCGGTGACAGTTGAATAGAATGACAAATCGGCCACCTGGGCGAGGAGGGCTACGCGAAGCCCTCGCCCAGCTCCTTGGTGCGGAAGACGGCGAGTTCACTCCTGACGACCTTGCCGATGTCTTGTACATCTCGCGACTTGCCGGACTGATGCCTTTGGCTGATGTTCCCAGTCGGTCCGACAGGGCCGACGATGAGGCGCCTAAGCGAGGGCAGCGCCTTGACGTACATGAGGATGGTTCATCCACTTCAGATACGGCGAATTCAGGAAAATCTGATAATGCCGCCCGATCGCACGGTGAGCCCAAAGTGCGGCTCCATCCGTTTCCACGTAGCCAAATTGGTGGCGTCCGCAGCGGTTCTGATCACGTTGTCCAAGTGACGCGCCCTCCGGACCTATCCGGCTCCCTGGCAATAGAAAGAGCGCTGCGCCCCCTGCGGCAGCAGGTAGACGCCCGTGGTACGTCGTGCCTCGACGAAGAAGCCACCGCTCAGGCTTCCAGCGAGGCAGGTCGTCTGCTTCCCGTCTGGCGACCAGTACGGGAACCGCGTTTTTCTGTCGACCTGGTGGTAGACACCGGCGCCACCATGGCGGTTTGGCATCGCCTCGCAGGAGAGTTGTATGACCTCCTGGAGAGGCATGGTGCCTTCGCGAGCGTGCGTTGCTGGGCAATGAATACGGATTCTGTAGTTCCATTTTTAGCTCCGTTTCACCGCAAGCGTTCTTACCATGCGCCGAATCGAGCGTCTTCACCACACTGGTTCCCGCCATTTCAGGACCGATCAGATGGTCGGATCTTGTTCGTGCTCACCGATGCTGTTGGTCCGGCTTGGTACGGGACTAAGCTTCCTTCACTTCTGGGTGAGGCTATCAGTAGTCGCCCGACGGCAACGCTGCAAGTCTTGCCTCGCCGGCTGTGGCACCGTACAGCCCTAAGGGCAACCTCGGTGGAGGCTTGTGTCATTGACGCGCGACGTCCCGTTCCTGCCGTTCGCTTGAATGCCGGAGTGCGTGGTCTTTTCCGGGGAGCGCGGGGAGTCGCGAGTTGGCTACCAGTCATGGAAGTTGATGGCAACTGGCTCACTCCCTGGGTGGAGCAGATTGCGGGACATAGAGCGGGGTGGGTCCCAATGCTTGCTGCTTCAGTGCCTGGAATGAATCGACCGCGGCGCTCCGGTGAGTTCTCGGCGGCGACAATTTCTGCTGCAGACCAAGTCACTCGTTTTCGCAGCGGGTGTTCGCCTGACGCTTATCGATTGGCCTGCTATCTCGCGGCAGCACCCTTGAGCCTGCCTGTTATGCGTTTGGTGCAAAAGGCTACCGTCCCTACTTCGAAACAAACTGACCTTGCAGAGTTGTTTGTTTCCGGACTAATCACTAGGAGGAAAGGTGTGCCGACAGTCGATGACCCAGACGAGGAAGTTTATGATTTTCGCGAAGGTGTCCGAGAGGAATTGCTAAGTGAACTCACGCGAGGAGAGTCTGTGCGTCTCCTTGAGGAAGTGTTGCCGAAGGTTTCCGGAAGGGTAGCTGCCACTTTCGGAGGAACTCTGGATTTCAGAGCTCTAGCCTCGTTGGTGACTGAACCTGAGATCGTTGCTTCGGCGACTCGGCTCGACGAACGCAGTTTGCCCTTTGCTGAGGTTGCTGTGACGGTTCTTGCTGGCGCGGGAGGCCAGCATCGCTCAATTGCTCGCCAACTCGCAGAAGCTGTGCGCGACCATTTTCGGTCTGCTGAAATTTTTCTGCGATCGGAAAGGCCTCGCCTTGTTCCTGAAGGATCGAACAGGAAGGAGTATGCAAAAGGGGATATTATTGCTGGTCTCGTAATCGGAATTGAATCGGACGTAGTAGTTGTCGATGTCGGTGGTGAGCGATTTGGGTACATTCCAATTCGCGAATTGTCCGTCAGGCACATTGCTGATCCGAACGAGGCGGTCGCTCTCGGTGACGAGATCGAGGCTCTGGTTCTCCAGAAGGAGGACAAGGAAGGCCGCCTGATCCTCTCGAAGAAGCGTGCCCAGTACGAGCGCGCCTGGGGCACCATCGAGAAGATCAAGGAAGAGGACGGCATCGTCACCGGCACCGTCATCGAGGTTGTCAAGGGTGGTCTCATCCTCGACATCGGCCTCCGTGGCTTCCTGCCGGCTTCTCTCGTCGAGATGCGCCGTGTCCGCGATCTCCAGCCCTACGTGGGCAAGGAGCTCGAGGTCAAGATCATCGAGGTGGACAAGAACCGCAACAACGTGGTCCTGTCCCGCCGTGCCTGGCTGGAGCAGAGCCAATCCAAGTCCCTTCAAGCGTTCCTCGCCACCTTGCAAAAGGGTCAGGTCCGCTCTGGCGTTGTCTCCTCGATCGTTACCCACGGTGTGTTCGTGGACCTGGGTGGCGTCGACGGTCTGGTGCATGTCTCCGAGCTCTCCTGGAAGCACATCGATCACCCCTCCGAGGTTGTCGAGGTCGGCCAGGAAGTCACAGTTCAGGTCTTGGACGTCGACATGGACCGCGAGCGCGTCTCCCTGTCGCTCAAGGCGACGCAGGAAGACCCGTGGCAGCAGTTCGCCCGTACGCACCAGATCGGTCAGGTCGTCCCGGGTAAGGTTACGAAGCTCGTTCCGTTCGGTGCGTTCGTCCGCGTGGACGAGGGTATTGAGGGGCTGGTCCACATCTCCGAGCTGGCCGAGCGCCACGTGGAGATCCCGGAGCAGGCCGTCCACGTCAACGACGAGATCTTCGTCAAGGTCATCGACGCCGACCTCGAGCGTCGTCGCATCAGCCTCTCGCTGAAGCAGGCCAACGAGTCCTTCGGTGCCGACCCGGCCTCGGTCGAGTTCGACCCGACCCTGTACGGCATGGTCGCGTCGTACGACGATCAGGGCAACTACATCTACCCCGAGGGCTTCGATCCCGAGAGCGACGCCTGGCTACCGGGCTACGAGACCCAGCAGCAGGAGTGGGAACGCCAGTATCTGGAGGCCGAGACTCGCTTCAAGCAGCATCGGGCCCTAGTCATCAGAAGCCGCGCTGAGACCCTCCCGTTGGATGAGCGGGCATTGCAGATCGCCGAGGCAACCCTTGGCCCCGACCATCCCGATACCGTCCTTCGCCTGGG
>NZ_JBHXDQ010000026.1:32077-75629 GCF_042725875.1 Streptomyces sp. NPDC127038
GGGCAACCTCGCCAGGACGTACAGCGCTCTGGGGCGGCACGCCGATGCCCTGCCGTTGGACGAGCGGGCGCTGGCCATCACCGAAGCAACCCTGGGCTCCGACCACCCCGATACCGTCCTTCGCCTGGGCAACCTCGCCAGGACGTACAGCGCTCTGGGGCGGCACGCCGATGCCCTGCCGTTGGACGAGCGGGCGCTGGCCATCACCGAAGCAACCCTGGGCCCCGACCACCGCGACACCGCCCTCCGACTGGACAACCTCGCCGTCACGTTGAGCGCTCTGGGGCGGCACGCCGATGCCCTGCCGTTGGACGAGCGGGCGCTGGCCATCGCCGAGGCGGCCCTGGGCCCCGACCACCCCGACACCGCCCACCGACTGGACAACCTCGCCACCACGTTGAGCGCTCTGGGGCGGCACGCCGAAGCCCTGGCGTTGAAGGAGCGGGCGCTGGCCATCGCCGAGGCAGTCCTGGGCCCCGACCACCCCGACACCGCCCTCCGACTGGGCAACCTCGCCAGGACGTACAGCGCTCTGGGGCGGCACGCCGAAGCCGTGCCGTTGGAGGAGCGGGCGCTGGCCATCGCCGAGGCGGCCCTGGGCCCCGACCACCCCGACACCGCCCACCGACTGGGCAACCTCGCCGTCACGTTGAGCGCTCTGGGGCGGCACGCCGAAGCCCTGCCGTTGGAGGAGCGGGCGCTGGTCATCACCGAGGCAGTCCTGGGCCCCGAGCACCGCGACACCGCCCTCCGACTGGGCAACCTCGCCACCACGTTGAGAGCTCTGGGGCGGCACTCCGAAGCCCTGCCACTGAAGGAGCGGGCGCTGGCCATCATCGAGGCAGTTTTGGGCCCTGACCACCCCGACGCCGCCCTCTACCTGAACAACCTCGCCGTCACGTTGAGCGATCTGGGGCGGTACGCCGAT
This sequence comes from Streptomyces sp. NPDC127038, assembly GCF_042725875.1. Classification (NCBI taxonomy): domain Bacteria; kingdom Bacillati; phylum Actinomycetota; class Actinomycetes; order Kitasatosporales; family Streptomycetaceae; genus Streptomyces; species Streptomyces sp. NPDC127038. The sequence goes on from NZ_JBHXDQ010000026.1 coordinate 33,006, forward strand.
GTCCTGCCGTTGGAGGAGCGGGCGCTGGCCATCGCCGAGGCAGCCCTGGGCCCTGACCACCCCGACACCGCCCTCTACCTGAACAACCTCGCCGGCGCGTTGAGCGGTCTGGGGCGGTACGCCGATGCCCTGCCGTTGGAGGAGCGGGCGCTGGCCATCGCCGAGGCAGCCCTGGACCCCGACCACCCCGACACCGCCTCCGCCTGAACAGCCTCAGGGCGATCCGTGCAACGATGGAAGACCGGGCAAGGGACGAACCCTAAGGCACCAATCTGCGCGTCAAAGGTCGGCGACGAGAGCTTAGAAGGTTGCATTCGCCGAGGTGTTGCGCGCAGCGCCAAGAGATCCCAAAAATCTTGGCTTGTGGCTGTGACCAGCTTGAGATCCGCGTTATGGACTATCAGACGCGGGAGCTTCCTGCTGGTCGGGCCGATGGATAAGGGCGTCCACTTAAGGTCAGAAATACCACCGAAGTCCGAGCTCAGATCGCGTTCATGGTTTCCTTGGACACAGGCTGGTGCACGATTGAGACGCATTGGTCGCTCTGGCAGCCCGACGTCAGTCGACCGCAAATACCTTGTGAACCGGGATTGACCCACGTCATCCTGTCCCGTCCCCAGATATCCGGTCGCTCCGAGCAGACCAGCGCCGTACCTTCATGTCCATGAACAGGCCACTCGTCGCCATCCTCAGCGGGGCAGGCGTCTCCACCGATTCCGGCATCCCTGATTACCGCGGGCCCAAGGGTCTGTGGCGTAAGGATCCCGAGGCCGAGAAGCTCGTGACGTACGAGTACTACATGGCGGACCCCGAGATCAGGCGCCGGTCCTGGCTGATGCGGCGGGAGAGCGGTGCGCTCGGGGCCGAGCCCAACACCGCGCACCGGGCCGTCGCCGAGCTGGAGCGGTCCGGCGTGCCCGTGCGGGTCCTCACCCAGAACGTCGACGGACTCCACCAGCTCGCCGGCATGCCCGACCGCAAGGTCCTCGAACTCCACGGCACCGCACGGACCGTGGAGTGCACCCGGTGCCACGCCAGGACACCCATGGACGACGCCCTCGCCCGCGTCGACGACGGCGAGGACGACCCCGCCTGCCTCACCTGCGGCGGAATCCTCAAACCGGCCACCGTCATGTTCGGCGAACACCTCGACCCCGTCGTCCTCGGCCAGGCCGCCGACATCGCCAAGGCCTGCCAGATCTTCATCGCAGTCGGCACCAGCCTCCAGGTCCACCCGGCAGCGGGCCTCGCGGGCGTGGCCGCCGACCACGGCGCACGGCTCGTCATCGTCAACGCGGAACCGACCCCGTACGACGAACGCGCCGACGAGGTCCTACGCGAACCGATCGGCACCGCCCTGCCGGAACTCCTGCGCCGACTGCACACGACGAACCCGTAGCCGCGCATGCCCCGTCGGGCCGCGACAGTTCTACCTGAGCCGTATCGCGGCGGGGCTTGCGTTGGGTCGCGGGTACAGGGACTGGGACAGCGTCGATCCCGTGCGGGCATCCACCGTGATGACGCCCTCGCGGTCGCCGCACAGGACTGCGACCCTCCAGGCGGCGATCCATTGGCTGCCGTGACGCAAGGCCAGGAGTTCACCCGGGACGGCCTTGCTGCATCGGGGGGTTGATTGCATGACGCCCATGGCCGCCTGGCGGCCACTGAGCGTGGGGGGAGGAACGGACACGTCGGGAAGGTGCCGGCTGATGAGCTGTTCGATCCGGCCCTCGCGGTCGATCTCGATGTCCAGGCGCATCGGCATCAGGACGTTGTGCACGTGGCGCCGCCAGCTGATCATCCATCCGATGTGGGGAACCGGGGTCGCGGTGGGGTGTACGCCGGGCAGAGCCCAGGGGGTGTGGGCGCGTGCGTACACGGTCGCGACGGCAATGGCCTGTTCGGGAGTCGATGCCGGGTGAAGGGCCCCGGGAACGCGATAGCCGTGGTTCTCGCCCTGGGCCGCGATCTCCAGGCTGTACTCGGCACGGGTGGCGTCCGGCCATGAGATCTGCATGCTGGAGTCGGGTCCGATGGAGGCGCTGATGTTTCCCGTATCCGATCCCGTCTGTATGAAGGTGATCAGGTCCGGGGTGTACTGGCTGCCGAAGGCGCGATGGAGTTCGGTACGCAGCGCCTGCTTCTGGGCGGCGCTGGCGATCCGCACCGGAGTCGCGGTGGTGATGGACCGTGGGGTGATTTTCGTGCCCCAGAGGGTGCCGAGGCACGCGGCAAACACAGCGACTCCTATCAGCGCGGGACGCTTCCGGAAGTGCCAGGGTTCAGCGTTGCGGGTGTCGATTCTGACGAGGGCCCAGCCGACTGCGGCTCCGAAGAGCGCGCCGCAGGAATTGGCGAGCAGGTCACCGGTATCGCACGCGCGGCCCAATGCGGGAAAGGCGCCTTGCAGAGTCTCGATCGTTCCGGTCAGCGCGAGGCCGGTCACCGCGGCAGGCAGGAACCGGCGGGTGGCCAGGACACCCAGAACTCCGGTCGGGATGAACATCGCCAGGTTGAGCAGGCCTTGCTCGGTGCCGAACGAGTCCCACAGATCGGCGTCGATGACACATTCCCCCGGACCACGTGATCCACCCGTGCTCCAGAGGGTCAGCGCCAGGACACCAGCGATCGACGCGGCCCACGCGGCGGAGACGAACGCGCGGGACGCGGGCTGGGACGATGCGCGAAGAGTCGCAGCCCCTACAGCAACCATGATCAGGATCGCTATCACGACGAACGGGCCATGACCGCGGAAAACTGCTTCGAGCACGAACGAACTCCCAAAGATGCAGCGGGGGATGAACTTGCCGAAGCGGGCCGTCCGAGGGACGACCCGCCATCATGTCAGCAGCCCGGCGCGGCGGGGGTAGTGAAGACGTCCGACCCGGAAATGAGCTCACCGGTCGTCGAAGCGCAGCTCGCCCCGACACTCCAGTCGTACTCCTGAATCTTGCTCGTCGAGAACGTCAGGGTGGGGCTGCTGTGGACAGTGTCGCTACGAACGTAGGCGAGCTTCCCCGTGACACTCGACCCACCGGTCTTGGTGTAACTGACGCTGATGCTGCTGCCGTCGCTGGTCTCGCTGAGCAGGAGTATGCCGTTGGTGAGGGTGGTGCAGACATCCCAGTCAGTGATACGCCCGCTGCTGGGGCATGAAGTGGCCTGCGGGGTAACCGTGTCCGCCGACGCAGCGGTCGAGCCGACCAAGGGGAGAGCTGCCACGCAGGCCACGAGAACGGCGCCACTGAGGTGCTTACGCATCATTCCACATCCTTCTTGTCATGATCACGACTTCTGGCAGCGGAGACGATACAAGATCAACAACGGCCGATGGCGACATCGGGTTCAGTGCGACCCGTGGCGAAGATCACAAAAATGATCAAGGTTCGACCTCGGGTTTTCACCAGGTCAGGAAGCCTTCGAAAGGCATCGGCGAGAACTCGTCTGTGCTTGGACACGGCCGACAACATCGCTGACGCTGCTGCGTCGATGGCGGCCTGTTACATCTGCCGATGCCTTGCGACTCCGGAATCCCCGACTACCGTGGCCCGAACGGCCTGTGGCGGAAGGACCCCGAGGCCGAGAAGCTCGTGACGTACGAGTACTACATGGCGGACCCCGAGATCAGGCGCCGGTCCTGGCTGATGCGGCGGGAGAGCGGTGCGGCCGGGGCCGAGCCCAACACCGCGCACCGTGCCGTCGCCGAGCTGGAGCGGTCCGGGGTGCCCGTGCGGGTCCTGACCCAGAACGTCGACGGACTCCACCAGCTCGCCGGCATGCCCGACCGCAAGGTCCTCGAACTCCACGGCACCGCACGGACCGTGGAGTGCACCCGGTGCCACGCCAGGACACCCATGGACGACGCCCTCGCCCGCGTCGACGACGGCGAGGACGACCCCGCCTGCCTCACCTGCGGCGGAATCCTCAAGCCCGCGACCGTCATGTTCGGCGAACACCTCGACCCCGTCGTCCTCGGCCAGGCCGCCGACATCGCCAAGGCCTGCCAGATCTTCATCGCAGTCGGCACCAGCCTCCAGGTCCACCCGGCGGCGGGCCTCGCGGGCGTGGCCGCCGACCACGGCGCACGGCTCGTCATCGTCAACGCCGAGCCGACCCCGTACGACGAACGCGCCGACGAGGTCGTACGCGAACCGATCGGCACCGCCCTGCCGGAACTCCTGCGGCGGCTCGGCGAGGGGTGACGGCGGCCCGGTGCCCCGGTCCGGAGCGGCCGCTAGGGCCGGATTCCGTCGCAGGTCAGGTGGAGGTGGCGGGGGCCTCGGAGTACGGCGTTGCGGCGGTAGGGGGGCGGGTCGTCCAGGAGGCGGGGGTTCTCCAGTCTGCGGGCCAGTTCCGCGAGGGCGAACTGGGCCTCCAGGCGGGCCAGGGGCGCGCCGAAGCAGCTGTGGATGCCGCTGCCCAGGCCGAGATGCTGGATGTCCCTGCGGTCCGGGTCGAAGCGGTCCGGGTTCTCGAAGCGCTGGGGGTCGCGGTTGCCCGACGCCAGGACCAGCCAGACGGTGGCGCCCTTGGGGATGGTGACCCCGCGGACCTCGATGTCGGCGAGGGTGGTGCGCTGCGGCACCAGCTGCACCGGCGGTTCGTAGCGCAGCAGTTCCTCGACGACGGGCACGGCCAGCCGCGGATCGGCGCGCAGCCGCTGGAGGACGTCGGGATGGCGCAGCAGGGTGAGCATTCCGTTGGTGATCAGGTTGACGGTGGTCTCGTGTCCCGCGATCAGCAGCAGGGCCGCGGTGCTGAGCAGCTCCATCGTGGTCATCGGGCCGTCCTGGCCCTCGGCCGTGGCCAGTCGGGAGAGCATGTCGTCGCCCGGGTTCTTGCGGCGTTCCTCGATCAGGCCGGCCAGGTACATGCCCAGCTGCATACGGGCGTCCTGCGCGCCCTTGCCGTGCTCGGCGGGATCGGCGTCCGGGTCGGGGTCCAGACTCGCGGCGATGGCGTCCGCCCAGGTGTGGAAGCGTGCCTCGTCCTCGCGCGGCACCCCGAGCAGCCGGCAGATCACGGTCACCGGAAAGGGATACGAGAACTGTTCCACCAGGTCGATCCGGTCCGGGTCGCCGATGCCGTCGATGAGGCCGGTGACGATGTCGTGGAGTTCCCCGCGCATCCCGTCGACCCGGTGCGGGGAGTGCGGCGGCCCGAAGGGACGGTTGGTCATGCGCCGCAGCCGGTCGTGTTCCGGCGGGTCGAGCCGCAGGAAGCTCGGCGGCAGCGTGCTCTCCTCCGCGGGCGCCCCGGAGGCCAGCGGATCGGCCGCGTTCGAGGCCAGGTTGCGGGCGTCGGAGCTGATCCGGGGATCGTGCAGCAGACTGCGGATCTCGTAGTACGTGCTGATCACGTACGGTCCGCCGTCCTCGTGGTGGACCGGCGTCCCGCGCAGCTCCTTGTAGATCGGGTACGGGTCGGCCCGGTTGGCGTAGTCCAGGATCTGGTGCAGCAGGGATTGCGTCATGGCGAGTCCTAGCGTCCTCGGGGCCTTCGGTCAGCGCGCGGGGGTGAACGTCATCCGGCGGTCGGCCGGCGCGTACCCGCTGAGGGTGACGGTCGGGCCGTGGGTGGGGACCGAGGGGTCCGGGAAGTCCGCGTCCAGCGGCCGCCGTCCTTCCGGACGCCGGTCGACCGTGGCGAACGGCGGCGGGAACGGCGCGGTGGTCTCGATCAGCTGCTGGTAGAACGGCAGCCAGCGTCCCTGGTCGAAGGCGACGGCGCCGATGACGCGCCCCTGGTACCCGTATACCCCGAGGAAGCGGTGGTCCGCGAGCGAGCCCTGGGAGATGAGGATCTCCGTCCCCATCGACGGGATCCCGACGGACTTGATGTTGACCCCGAACTGCGAGGACCAGAACGCGGGGACCTCCATGTGCGGCAGGCGGTCGGTGCTCTCGCTGAGCATGTTGTGCGCCGCGATCCGTGCCTGCGAGACGGCGTTGCCCCAGTGTTCCAGGGAGAGGAACTGGTAGCCGAACAGGGCGTTGGGGCAGCGGGCGACGTCGCCGGCTGCGTAGATGTCGTCGGTGACGATCCCCCTGATGTCGAAGGCGCGGCATCCGGCGTCGCAGGCGATGCCGCGGGGGCCGGCGCCGAGTCCGGACCCGGCGAGCCATTCGGTGTTGCGCTGGGCACCCAGCGAGACGATCACCACGTCGGTCTCCACGGTGGAGCCGTCGGAGAGCTGGGCGGCGCGCACCCGTCCCGCAGCGTCGCCCTCCAGGGCGGTCACCATCACGCCGGTCCTCAGGTCCACCCCGTTCTCGCGCTGCATCTCGGCGGCGACCGCGCCGACCACCCCGCCGAGCGCGCCGACCAGCGGTGCGGCGCCGCGTTCGGCGACGGTGACGGGCAGGCCGCGTTCGCGGCACGCGGAGGCGATCTCCGAGCCGGTGAACCCGGCCCCGATGACCAGGACCCGCTTGGGACCCGCGTCGAGCCGGCGCGCGAGCGCCGCGCTGTCCTCGCGGGTGCGCAGCACGAACACGCCGTCGAGTTCGGCCTCGGCCTCGTTCGGCCAGGGACGCGCCCGTACGCCGGTGGCGATCAGGAGCCGGTCGTACGGCACCTCCTCGCCGTCGGCCAGCCGCACCCGCCGGGCGGCCATGTCCAGACCGGTGGCCGGGGTGCCGAGGCGCCAGGTCGCGACGAGCGAGCGGAGCCTGGGCAGCGCGGTGCGCTCGGCGCTCGCCCTGCCCAGGAGCACCTGCTTGGACAGCGGCGGGCGGTCGTACGGTTCACCGGGCTCGTCGCCGATCATGGTCAGCGACCCCGCGAAGCCCTTCTCCCGCAGGGTCTCGGCGCCCCGCAGACCGGCCAGTGAGGCACCGACGACCACGATCCGGCCCTCGCGTTTGAACCGCTCCAGGGATCCGTCACCGAGCACGGGACACCGCCTCGGCCGACGCGTCCGCCGTGCCGGGTGCCACGGCGTCCACGATGACGGCGCCGACCGGACAGGCCGCCGCGGCCCGCTCCAGTTTTTCGCGGTGGGCCTCGTCGGCGTCCGGGTCGTACAGCAGCGCCTCCTCGCCGTGCATGGCGAAGATCTCGGGGGCGAGGAACGCGCACTGGGCGTAGCCCTGGCAGCGGTTCAGATCGACGGCAATCCGTACCACGGGATCGGTCCTCTCCAAGGGCCCGGTCAACCCTCCTGCGACCACCTTCGACGGGCCCGGCGGGTGGCGCGACGAGAGGAGCACCGTTCGAGTGAGCGGCGGGGTGGATCAGGCCGGGGCCGCCGGCGGTGCCGGGTCGGGACGCCGGCCGGCCAGGATGTTCACGCTGAGGACGAGTGCCCAGGCGGGGAAGACGAGTTCGGACCAGGGCACGGACGATCCGGCCACGAGCAGGGTCAGACCCGCCAGGTAGCCGATGACGACGAGCGGGCGCGGGAGGACGCCGAGGCGGCGGCCGATGGTCGAGGTCGCGATGACGAACACCGCCGCCATCCGCATGGCGTACGTGGTGAGCAGCGCGTAGGCGAAGCGGCTGCCGAAGGACGGGCCCCCTCCGCCCTGGGCGAGCACGGTCCCGGCCGCCGCCGCCGCGCCGAACAGCGTGGCGACGAAGACCAGACCGCTGCCGAGGAACACGGTGGCGACGAACCGGTCCTCGGCCCGGCCCGCCTGCTCGCGCAGGGCGCCCATGAACCAGAGGAACGCGATCCCGGCGAACGGCACCAGCTCCAGCGCCGTCCGGACGCCTTTGCGCTGTCCGGCGTCGAGGGTCACACCGTCGCCGCCGCCGGGCAGGGCGATACGCACCAGCACGATCGCCGCGGCCGTCAGGACGGCGAACGCCACCCCGGCGGCCCCGGCGGCCCGGGGTGTCGCGAGGTGCTTGTACTTCCGCTCCATGGTCTCCCGCTCTCTGCCCGCTCCCCCTTCGTACAGGGACCGGTGAATCGCGGGAGCGCGCCACCGGGGTCACTCGGGAGAAGAGCGCGGTGCGCCATACGGGTCATGGCGCTGGTCCGGCCGTGTCGCGGGAGCGGGAGCGGAGGGAGGGAGGGAGGGAGGGAGAGCGGGAGCGGGAGGGCGGTCAGAAGAGTGCCGACCCGCTCTCGAAGTCCAGAAGCTGCCGCTTGCGGTCGAGGCCGCCGCCGTAGCCGGTGAGTCCGCCGCTCGCGCCGATCACGCGGTGACACGGCACGATGATCCCGATCGGGTTCTTGCCGTTGGCCAGGCCGACGGCCCGGGAGGCGCCCAAGTTGCCAAGGGCATCGGCGAGTTCGCCGTACGAGCGGGTCTCGCCGTAGGGAATCCGCTGCAGCTGGTCCCAGACGCTGCGCTGGAACGGCGTTCCGATCAGGCGGAGTTCGACGGTGAACTCCTTCAACTCGCCTTCGAAGTAGGCGTTCAGCTGCTCCGTGACCTCGTCGAAGAGGGTGTCGTCGCGCTCGCCGAAGCTCTCCTCGGGCGGGCGGTGGCGCTGTCCGACCATGTGGAGTCCGCACAGGACGCCGTCGTCGTCGGCGACCAGGGTGAGGGGGTCGTAGGGGCTGTCGATGACGGTGTGCCGTTTCACTGGGCGTCCTTGCCGCGCGAGGTGGTGGGGGTGTCCGAGGGGTTCGGGGCGCCGGTCGGTGCCGGCAGGAAGTTGATCGGATGGCTGTCGGTGGCCCACAGGTACTGGACCGCGTAGGCCCTCCAGGGGCGCCAGGCCGCGGCCCGGGCCGTCAGGGCGGCCGGGGTGGGGGGAAGCCCCAACTCCCGTGCGGCGCGCCGGATCCCGAGGTCGGTGGGCAGGAAGGCGTCGGGGTCCCCGAGGGCGCGCATCGCGATCACGTCGGCGGTCCAGGGGCCGAAGCCGGGAAGCGCGAGAAGCCTGTCCCTGGCCTCGGCCCAGTCGCTCTCCACTCCCAGATTGAGTGTTCCCGAGGCGAGTTGGCCGACCAGCGTGGTGAAGGTCGTCCGCCGGGTGCGGGGCATCGCGAGGGTCTCGGGGTCGAGTGCGGCGAGCGACTCAGGCGAGGGGAAGAGATGGGTGAGGCCGCCCTCGGGGTCGTCCACCGGATCGCCGTGCGCGGTGACCAGTCGCGCGGCGTGGGTACGGGCGGCGGCCGTGGACACCTGCTGCCCGAGCACGGCCCGTACGGCGAACTCGGCCTCGTCGACCGTGCGCGGCACCCGGCGGCCGGGGGCCTTGTCGACGAGCGGCGCCAGCAGCGGATCCGTGCGCAGCTGGTCGTCGACCGCCACCGGGTCGGCGTCGAGGTCCAGCAGACGGCGGCAGCGGCTGATCGCGACGGACAGGTCGCGCAGGTCGCTGAGGGTCAGCCGGCACGCGATGTGGTCGGGCATCGGTGTCAGGGCGGCGACGCCGTGCCCGTACGGCAGCCGCAGGGTCCGCCGGTACGCGCCGTCGCGCCATTCCTCCACTCCGGGTACGGCGGTCGCCGCGAGGTGTCCGAAGAGGTTGTCGGGGTTGAGCGGGGCGCGGAAGGGGAGCCGGAGGTTCAGCACGCCCGGCAGGCCCGGGACGGCGGCCGTGGCTCCGGCCCGGTTCCGTGGCAGGCGGGCGCGCAGCTCGCTGGGGGACAGCGCGAAGACCTCGCGGACCGTGTCGTTGAAGGTGCGGATGGAGGAGAAGCCTGCGGCGAAGGCGATCTCGGCCATGGGGAGGGGGCTCGTCTCGATCAGCAGCCGGGCCGTCTGGGCGCGCTGGGCCCGGGCGAGCGCCAGGGGTCCGGCGCCCAGCTCGGCCAGGAGCTGCCGTTCGATCTGGCGGGTGCTGTAGCCGAGGCGGGCGGCCAGGCCCGGTACGCCGTCGCGGTCGACGACCCCGTCGCCGATCAGCCGCATCGCGCGGGCCACCAGGTCGGCGCGGTGGTTCCATTCGGGTGAACCGGGGCTGGTGTCAGGGCGGCACCGCTTGCAGGCGCGGAATCCGGCCTGCTGGCAGGCGGCGGCGCTCGGGTAGAAGGTCATGTTCCGGGGCTTCGGCGGCACGACCGGGCAGCTGGGCCGGCAGTAGATCCTCGTCGTGGTCACCGCGGTGAAGAACCATCCGTCGAAACGCGCGTCCTTCGACTGGACGGCACGTACGCAGCGCTCCGTGTCCGTGTGCATCCCGTTCTGCATCCCTCAAGCATCGGGCACCCCGGAGACCGGGGCTGGCGAGAATCCGACATCAACCTCGCGGACCGACGCCTCGCGCGGAACCACCGGCGACAGGGCCCCGCGCCCCCGCGCAGGGCGACCGACGGCACCACGGCCTGACGGCTCCGACAGCCGTACGGACCCGCCGACCACGCAGGACGACCGCTCGCCGTACGGACCCGGCAACCACCGCAGGACGACGACCACTCGTCGTACGCACCCGGCGACCGCGCGCGCCGACCACCCGCGCGCGTCGCACCGGACGGAAGCCCGGCCCCGTCAGCGGTTCTCCTCGCCCTGTGCCACCTCCACCTGGTGGTGGAAGGCCATGACGCCCGCCCCGGACGCGCCCGCCGAGACGGCGGCGCAGGCGGCGAGCAGGACGGCGATCCAGACGGCGGCGCGGGGGCGGTGCCGGGGGGCGGAGAGGAGGGCCGCGACCCGCTGGGGTACGGGCCCGGCGGTGGCCGCGGGCGCGAAGTCGGGGCGTTCGGAGCGGGCCTCGCCGGTGGCCAGGGCGGCGCGGGCGATGGCGCGGGCGATCAGCCTGCGGTCCCCCACGGTGACGGCCGCGGCCTCGTCCGCGGCCCGCTCCGCGGCGAGCGCGACGGTCGCGCGGACGCTGCGCAGCCCCGGGTGGCAGTGGGCCGCGAGTTCCGCCACGACCAGGAAGTGGTGGTGGCCGCCCGCGTTGTGGGCCCGCTCATGGGCGAAGAGGGCCTCGCGCTCGTCGGCGCAGAGGCTGCGCAGCATCGCGGTGGTGACGACGATGCGGTGCGGGCGGCCCGGGAGCGCGTACGCGTCGGGGTGCGGTGACTCGATGACGCACAGGTCGCCCGCGGCGGGCCTGCGGTCCGCCTGGCTGCGGGCGGAGCGGAAGGCGCGCAGCTGGCGCAGGGCCGAGCGGACGACGGTCCAGACGCCGACGGTGAGGACCCCGGTCGCGGCGGCGGCGGTGGGCAGCACGACGAGGTCGGAGGCCGTGCGCAGCGGGTGGACGAGGTTGCCGAGGCCGGCGAGCAGCGGCACCTTGAGCAGGCCCGTCAGGACGAGCGCGCCGAGCGAGGCCACGGAGGCCCCGGCCAGCACGACGAGCGCGAGGGTCACGGACCACAGCGCGGCCACCGGGGTGAGCCGGTCCAGGCAGCGGCGGGCCAGCGGTCCCAGCGCGAAGGGGACCAGCAGCGGCACCAGCAGGAGAAGGATCATCCCTCACCCGGTTCCGGGCGCGCGCCGAGATCCGGCTCCAGCAGGTCCCGCAGGAGCCGCTCGTCGTCGGGGCTGAGCTGGGCCACGAAGCGGGCCAGCGCGGTCTCGCGGTCGTCGTCCCGGTCGAGCTCGGTGTGCATGCGGCGCGCGGTGAGACCGTGCATGTCCTGGACGGGGAAGTACGCGTAGCCGCGGCCGAGCCTCTCGCGGCCGACGATTCCCTTCTCGTGCAAACGGGAAAGGATCGTGGTCACCGTCGTGCGGGCCAGACCGGAGTCCAGCTCGCTCTGCACCCGGCCCGGCGTGAGCGGCACGCCCGCGGCCCAGAGAGCCGCCATCACGCTGGCCTCCAGCTCTCCCGCCGGCCGGCGTTCGTCCTTGTCACTGCTCATCGGAACGATCCTCACCCCACCATCGTCTACAGTTCAGTAGACCGTCTACAGAATTGTAGTCAGTCGGGTCCGGGTTTCGACCGGGCCCGCCCCCACCAGTATGAGAGGGTCCGCGACGATGGCCGCACCATTGTTCACAGCGTCCGACCTCGCCGTGAATATTCTCAGCGCGCAGTCCCTGCTCGCCGCCTTCGGTGTGCTCGGGGTCGGCGTGGTGATGTTCGCGGAGACCGGTCTGCTGATCGGCTTCTTCCTGCCGGGTGACTCACTGCTGTTCACGGCGGGCCTGCTCTGCACGGGTTCCGGGCAGAACGGCCTGAAGCTGTCGCTCCCCCCGCTGCTGATCGCGGCGGCCCTGGGCGCCCTGATCGGCGCCCAGACGGGTTATCTGATCGGGCGGAAGGCGGGCGGCGCACTGCTCGCCCGCGGCTCCTCCCCCCGTCTCCAGGCGGGCGCCGAACGTGCCGAGGATCTCCTCCAGCGGTACGGCTACGCCAAGGCGATCGTGCTGGCCCGCTTCGTCCCCGTCGTGCGTACGGTGCTGAACCCGATGGCGGGTGCGCTGGGCGTGCCGGTACGGACGTTCACCGTCTGGCAGGTGGTCGGCGGCCTCGTCTGGAGCATCGGCCTGACCCTCGCCGGGTACGCGCTGGGCTCGTCCATCCCGAACGTGGACAAGTATCTGCTCCCGATCGTCGCGCTCATCGTCCTCGTGTCCCTGGCCCCCCTCGGCGTGGAGCTGTACCGCTCGCGCCGCCGTGGCGCCCCCGGCGAGGAAAGCGCTCCCGGCAAGGAAGGCGCCTCCGGCAAGGAAGAGGTGCGGGGATGATCCTGGCCTTCGACGGATCGACCATCGACGGCTCCGCCTACCGGTACGTGACCGGGCTGGCGGACTCCTCCCCCTCGTGGCTCGACAGCGTGGTGTCCACCTGGTCGACGTACGGGCTCGGCCTGTTCGCCGTGCTGATGGTCCTGACCTGGTGGCGCGCCCGGCGCGAGAGCCCCGGCGCGGCGCTGCTCGCGCTCAGTGTGCCCGTCGTCGTGGTCATGGCGTACGTGGTGGATCTCGGACTGAAGCTACTGGTGCGCGAGGACCGCCCCTGCCAGAGCCTGAAGGTGACCACGCTGGAGGCGTGCCCGGCCCACGGCGACTGGTCGTTCCCGAGCAATCACGCGGCGATCGCGGCCGCGGCGGCCGTCGCGCTGTTCCTCGTCTCGCGCCGCGTCGGCACGGTGGCCCTCGTGGCCGCCGGCGCCATGGCCGCCTCCCGGGTCTGGGTGGGGGTGCACTATCCGCACGACGTGGCGGCCGGTCTGCTCGTCGGCACGCTGGTCGCGATGACGATGGTGGCGGCCGTACGAAGGCTGCCCGACGTGTCGGGACACCCGCTGGCCGCCTCGCGGCTCGGGGTCCTGCTCCTCGCGCCCCGGCTCGCGAAGAGCGGGTGAGCGGGGGGCATGCGCCGGCGGATCCTGGTCGTCGAGGACGACCACGCGCTGCGTGACGTCCTGCGGCGCGGGCTGCGGGACGAGGGCTTCGACACCGTGCCGGCGCCGGACGGCGCCACCGCGCTGCGGCTGGCCGGGGACGGCATCGACGCGGCCGTCCTCGACGTCGGCCTGCCCGACGCCGACGGACGGGACGTGTGCCAGGCGATCCGCGCCAACGGCTTCCTCTCGCCCGTGATCTTCCTGACGGCCCACCACCGGCTCACCGACCGGCTGGCCGGCTTCTCGGCCGGCGGCGACGACTATCTGCCAAAGCCGTTCCATCTGACGGAGCTCGCGGCCCGGCTGCGGGCGGCCCTCAAGCGCGCCGGACCGGGGCCGTCCGACACCGCCGGCGACCTGGTCCTCGACCCCGTCGCCCACACCCTGACCGTGCGCGGCCGGCGCCTCGCGCTGACGCCCACCGAGTTCCGGCTGCTGGCGGCGCTGATGGCGGCCTCCGGAGCGATCGTCGGCCGTCGGGAGCTGACCCGGGCCGGCTGGCCCGAGGGCGCCCAGGTCAGCGACAACACGCTAGACCAGTATCTGACCCGGCTGCGCCGCAAGCTCAGGGACGGCGGCAGCGAGCTGACGGTCACGACCGCGCGGGGCATCGGACACCGGCTGTCATGAGGCCGGATCCCGTACGCCCGCGGCCCGCCGCCGCGGGCGTCTCCCGGGCCAGGACCGTACTCCGGAGAGCGTTCGCCCCCTGGCGTCCCGGCACGCTGCGGGGCCGGCTCTCGCTGGTCGCGCTGACCACCGCCACCCTGCTGATGGTGATCCTCACCGTCGCGTTCAACACCGTCGTACGGCGCCACCTCCAGCACCAGGCGGACGACGAGCTGCGCACCCGGGGCACCGCCGTCGCAGCGACGGTCGACACCAGCGGCCCCCGGCCGCGCGTCCTGGAGACCCCGGGCGAGGAACTGCTCGACGCGAACGTGTGGATCTACGCGGGCGGCCGGCTCCTGGAGAAGCCGCCGTCGGCCATGGCCAGGGGGCCGCTGACCCGTGCGGCCGACGCCCTCGCCGCCCGGGGCCTGACCCGCTGTGTCACCGCGGGCGGACACGACCCCGTCCGGCTGTGCGCGCGGCAGGTGCCGGGGGACGGCACCGGCGCGACCGTCGTCACCGCCCTCGACCTGTCCCCCTACCTCGGTTCGGCGGACACCCTGCTGTTCGCGTCGCTCGCCCTGGACGCGTTCATGCTCGCCTGCACGTACGCGCTGACGCGCCTCGCGGTGGGGCGCGCCCTGCGTCCCGTACGCACCATGACCGACCAGGCCACCCGCTGGAGCGCCGTGGCCTCCGAGGAACGCTTCGGGAGCATCGCCCGGCCCGACGAGCTCGCCCGGCTCGGCGGGTCCCTGGACGCCCTCCTGGACCGCATCCGGGCGCTGCTGCGTCATGAACGGCAGCTCACCCAGGAGCTGTCGCACGAATTGCGCAATCCGCTCGCCCGGATCATCGCCGAGCTCGACTGGTGGCAGTCCCGGCCGCGCTCCGCCGAGGAGACCCGGATCACGCAGGAGGCCATCTCGGACGCCGCGCGGTCCATGCGCACGATCTGCGACACGCTGCTCGACGACGCCCGCGACGACGCGTCCGCCTCGCCCGGCACCACCGAGGTCGTGCCGGTGCTTCGCCGGCTCGCGGACCGTGCCGTCCCGACGCGGCCGGAGGTGGAGATCGGCGTCACCGGCCCCGAGGCGGGTCTGATCGCGGGGGTGCCGGACGCCCTGCTGGAGCGCATCGTCAGCCCGCTGCTCGACAACGCGGTGCGGCACGCCTCGACCCGGGTCGAGATCCGGGCCTGCGCGGCCCCCGGCAGTGTCCGTGTCGAGGTCGGGGACGACGGGGAGGGCGTACCGGCGTCGTTCACGGCACAGCTCTTCCAGCCGGGCCGGCGCGCCGATCCGGGGGACGGACACGGCGGTGCGGGCCTCGGTCTGCCGCTCGCGCGACGGCTGGCCCGCTCGGCGGGCGGCGAGGTCCACCACGAGGAGGCCCGCGACCAGGGTGCGGTCTTCGTGGTCGGCCTTCCTTCGTGGTCGGCCGGCTGAGGCGTCGGCGGGCCCGTGCGGAGGGCCGGCCGCCGTCCCGAGAAACCGGACGGGCCGGAAGGTCGTAGCGCCCGGAGGGCCGGAACGCCGGGAGGTCAGCGAGTCCGAAGGGTTCGACCGCCCGGAGGGTCAGCGAGTCGGGAGGGTCGGACCGCCCGGAGGGTCAGCAAATCCGGAGGCTCGGACCGCCCGGAGGGTCAGCAAATCCGGAGGCTCGGACCGCCCAGAGGGTCAGGCGGTCTTGAGGGTCAGGCGGCTGGAGGGGCGGTCGGCCTGGAGGGTGGGTCGGCCTGGAGGGTGGGTCGGGTGGCGGCCGTGGCGTCGCGGCGGGTGATCGCGAGGTGGGCGACCGGTCCGAGGACGACCCTCGGAAACAGCACGCCGGCGGCGACCGTGCCGAAGCCCGGGCCAGCGTCACCGGTGGGCCGCGAGACGCGTCCTGACCGCCGTAGGCCCCCGCCGGCTCTCCCGGTTCACAGCACCCGGCGGCGGATCAGCAGGCCGAGCGCCACCAGGCCGGGGATCAGCGGCAGCCACACGGTGAGCATGCGGTAGCCGATGACCGTGGACGCCGCCGCGTCCCCGGGCGCCCCCGCGAGGGTGAGGGCCAGCACCAGCGCGGCGTCCAGCGAGCCGAGGCCGCCCGGGGTGGGCAGCAGGACGGCGGCGCTGCTGGCGGCGAGATAGGCGAGGGCCACCCGGGCCGGTGACTGCGGCAGGCCGACGGCCTGGGCGACGGCGACGACCACGGTGGTGTGCAGCGCGGCGAAGGCGAACGAGCCGCCCCAGAGCGCGGCGGCCCGCGCGGGCAGTTCGTGCACGGCCCGGACGTCCACGAGCACCCGGCGCACGGCCCGCCGCAGCGGCCCCGCGAAGAGGGCGACGGCGACGGCGACCGTCACGGTGCCCGCCGTCCATGCGGCCACGGTCCAGGCGCCCGGCGTCAGTCTCGGGAGCCGGAGCGCGCCGGGGCAGGCCAGGGCGAGGGCGCCGATCAGACAGCCGCGTACGACGGTTCCGGCGCAGGCCTTGACGGCGAGGGCGGTGGCGGAACGGGCCAGGGGCAGTCCGCACCGGGTCAGGAAGCGCAGGTTGACGGCACCCGCGCCGAGTCCCGAGGGCAGCAGGTGGTTGGCGGACGCGGCCGCGAACTGCACGGTCACCAGCCGTCCGGCGGGCAGGGGTTCCGGCACCGCGCCCTGCTGGGCGAGCGCGGAGCATCCCCAGGTGGCCAGGGTGGCGACGGCCGCCACCAGGAGCCAGCCCCGGTCCGCGTGGGTGAGCCGGGCGACGCCCGCCTCCAGCACCGGCCAGTGCCTGCGGGCGAGAAACGCGGCGCACACCAGCACGAGCAGCGACAGCCCGGCGTGCCGGCCCACCCGCCCGTCCCGCCCGCCGCTCCCCCACCGTCCGACGGCCACCACGGGGGCACCCGCCCCGCCCGGCCCGGGCCGGGAGACACCCGAACCGTCGGCGGTCGGCACGGGGGACGCATCGACGACGGCGGCCGCACCGGACCGGGCCGGGCCGCCAGGTGGGGTGGACGGATCGGGTGCCCGTGCGTCGCCGGGTGTCCTGGTCTCGGCCGGGGCCCGGGCCGCGGCGCCGGGCGCGGGCTCGCCGTGGGGCGTTCGGGCGGGGCCCCGTCCGCGCCCGTGGACGGTCGGCCGCGCCCGGTCCGCCGGTGGGGGCGGCTTCGGCGGAAGGGTCACGGCGTACCGCTCCCCGCGCCGGGCGAGACGTAGATGTCGACGTCACCGGCGCGGTGCGCTGCCCAGGCGCGGGCGTACGCGGGCGGTTCGCCTCCGGGAGACGTGACGACGGCGACGGGCATGTGCAGGGCGGACCGCGTGATGCTCGCGGCGGTGGCGTTGGCGTTGTGCCCGCCGGTCGCCAGGGAGGAGCAGCCGGCGTAGAAGGCGATGGGGACCGTATCGGGGCCGCTCAGCGCGCACGGCGGCCGGACACCGAGCCGGTGCAGCTCCGCCGCGGTCACCGCCCAGCCGTGGTGGCTGTCGGTGGTGCGCCGCACGACGGCGTCCAGCACCGCGAACTGCACCGCCAGGTGCCCGGCGAGACCGACGGCCACCGCGGTCACGATCGCCGGGCGCCATCGCCCGGCGGGGACGGTGAGCAGCTGGACCAGGGCGTCGGCGACGGGGATGGCGGCGAGGGCGTAGAGGGGCAGGAGGAAGCGCGGAGCCGCGTACCCGATCATGAAGAGGTACGGGATCCCGGCCGTCGCGGCGCAGGCCAGGAGCAGCAGGGTGGGCGTCCGGCGACGGGCCCGGACGGCGATCACCAGGCCGAGCAGGGCGATCAGCGGCAGCACGAACCACCACGCCATCACCACCGGGTTCGGCATCCCGCCGTTGCAGGGCCGGCACAGCACACGGCCGCCGAGGCTGCGCATCTGGTCGCCGACCGCGATGTTCCAGCCGAGGCCGCCCTGGATCCGGGAACCGTCGGAGAGCCGTTGCGTCAGGCCGCCGTAGCTGACGTACGCCTCGATGATCCACTCGGCCGCTCCGGCCAGCAGGCCCGCGACGAGCGCGAGCAGCGGCCGGGCCCGCCGCCACCGCGGGACCGCGACGGCGAGGACGAGCAGCGGCAGGGTCACCCAGACCGCGTCGGGGGGCCGCATCCACGCCATCAGCGCGGCACCCAGTCCGGTCCCCCACAGTGCCGCCCGGTCACGGCCGCCGGCCTGGGCGCGCAGGAAGCAGCCGACGCAGACCAGGGCGCCGATCGCGACCCAGTAGTTGGGCATGGCCTGGGGCCCGTAGAAGAGGGTGACCCACAGGGAGGCGAACAGGGCGCCGGCCACGGCCAGGACCCGCACCGGGAACACTCCGCGCCAGACGCGCAGGGCCACGAAGAGGCCGAGTCCGGAGAGCACGGAGAGGTAGATCCGCAGCAGGGCGGTGGAGGACGACCAGGAGGCGACCGGCGCGACGAGCAGGGAGACCCCGCGGGCCCGGGGCGCGCTGAAGAACGCCGCCGGGGCGTGTGGGGAGACCTGGCTGATGTACACGGTCTCGTCCCAGCCGAGGCCCATCCAGGGGTGCACGAGGAGCAGCTGGGCCAGGACGAAGCAGGCCGCGACCAGGGCGAGGGGGCCCAGATCGCTGCGGCGCCAGGCCTCGCGGGCCGTCCGGTCCGACGGTCGGGGCCGCCGGGTGCCGATGAGCGGCACGTTCAGGGTCTTGGCCATCGTCCACCCTTCAGCCCTACACACTGTAGGGTTTCATCACCCTACAAGACGTAGAGTGAGGCCGGGAGCCGTGGAATCATGGACAAACTACCGCTCACCGGAAGAAGGCGCCGAACAGGACGGGCATTCGAGGAGATACCCGGGGGCGGTATCAGGGGCGATGTCCGGCTCCCGAGGCGCCCTCGGGCACACACACCCGGACGGCGCCGCTCCGGGCTCGACTACGCGCTGTAAGGTGACGGGCATGGCTGGCACAGGTCCCCACGGAAGGGCGGAACGGCGCAACGCGGGCGAACTCGAGAGTGAAGTCCTCGCCGCCCTGTGGGCCACCGACGACGCACTGACGCCCGCCGAGATCCAGGCCGAGATCGGCGGCGGACTCGCCTACAACACGGTGCACACCATTCTCAAACGTCTGTACGACAAGGGCCTCGTGCTCCGGGACGTTGACGGCCGGCGCGGCGCGTACCGCCCCGCGAAGAACGCGGCCCAGCTCACCGCCGAGGCCATGCACGAAGCACTCGACCGCGGACCCGATCCGATCGCGGCCCTCCAGCAGTTCGTCACCGGGCTCAGCCGCCAGGAGGAGGAAGCCCTGCGCGATCTCCTCGGAGGGAACGGGCCATGAGGATCGACGTCTACATCCCGCTGGTGCTGGCACTGCTGCTGACCGCGGTCGCCCCGCTCGTCGGCAGGCGGGTGTCGCCCGCCCTGGCGGCCCGTGTGCTCGTCACGGCCGCCGCGCTGACCGCGGCCGCTTCCACCTGGGCGCTGCTGCTGCTCGGGACCACGTTGATCGACCACGCCCCGCCGGTGATCGCCGAGGCCGGAGAGGACGGGCGGTCCCTGCCCGAGCCGGTTCCGGAGACCGTCGCCGTCCTGGCGGTGGCCGGCCTCGCCATGATCACCCACCGGATTGTTCGTGTGGTACGAGCACATATGGCGACCCGTCGCGTCCTGCTCAAGCTGTGCGAAGGGCACCCGCCGGACAGCGAGCTCGTCGTCGCGGCCTCGTCGACCCCGCGCGCCTTCGCGATCCCCGGCAAGCCGGGCCGGATCCTGGTCACGGCCGCCATGCTGGGCGCGCTCGAACCCGTCGAGCGGCGGGTGCTGCTCGCCCACGAGCGCGCCCATCTGGCGCACCGGCACGCGGCGCTGTCCACCGTCGTGGCCCTGGCCGCGGCCGCGAACCCGCTGCTCGTGCCGGTCCGCGACACCGTCGCGTTCCTGCTGGAGCGGTGGGCCGACGAGGAGGCCGCCGGCAGCGTCGGCGACCGGCGCACCACGGCCCGCGCCCTGGCCCGCGCCGCTCTGGTCTCCCAGCGCGCCCGCCCCGGATGCGCGCTGCACTTCTCCGAACACGCCGTCACCCGCCGGATCGCGGCCCTCCAGACCGCTCCCCCGCCGGTCATGAGGTCCGTCGCGGCGGCGGTGCTCGCCCTCGGCGCCATCCCGGCCCTCGGCGCGGCCGACGCCACGAGCGATCTGCTCCGGCTGCTGGCGGAGACACTGCCCGGCTTCTGACCCGGCCGGGGCCAGGGCGGGTCACAGGCCGGGGCGCGGGTCGGGTCGCGGCGGGCCCCACGTCCGGGCCCCACGTCACGGCCGCCCCCGCCCTCGATCCTCATCGCGCCCCCTCGTCACACCCCCACGGGAATCCTGAACCTCAGGAGTCCCGGCCGTCTCTCGCGTCCCCGCCGGGTACCGTCGCGCTCATGACACCCCCCGAGGCGGCTCGTCCCGGTTCCCCGCGTTCCGCGCGTGTGCGGTTCGCGACGTTCAACGTGCTGCACGGACGGACCCTGGTGGACGGCAGACCCGTTTCCGTCCGGCCCGCGGGCGGCCCCGCGGAACCGCTCGTCCGGGCCGTGGCCTCGCTGGACGCCGACGTGGTGGCGCTCCAGGAGGTCGACCGGCTCCAGGAACGCTCGGGCGGGGTGGACCAGGCGTCCGCCGCGGCCGAAGGGTCCGGCGCACACCACTGGCGGTACGCGTCCGCGTTCCACGGCACGGCGACGGCGGACGGCGGCTGGATCCCGGAGCCGTCCGTGCCGGGCCTGCGGGTCTACGGGCCGCGCGAGACCGGGGCTGGCGACGCCGGGACGGACGCGGCCGGGGCGAGCAACAGCCTCCCCTCGCACGGCATCGCCCTGCTGTCCCGGCTGCCCGTACGGCACTGGAGGGCACGGCGGCTGGCCCCGGCGCCCGTCCCCATGCCGCTGCGGACGCCCGGCAACCCCGGCCTCACCGTGTCCAGGGACCAGCCACGGGCCGCTCTCGCCGCCGTCCTGGAGGGAAGCCGCGGGCCGTTCACCGTGGTCGCGGTGCACCTGTCGTTCGTGCCCGGCTGGAACCTCCTCCAGTTGCGCGCCGTCCGCGCCTGGATCGCCGACCTGCCCGGCCCCCGGGTGCTCCTCGGCGACTTCAACCTGCCCGGCGCGCTCCCCCGCGCGGTCCTCGGCCCCGCCGGACCGGCCGGCGGCATCCGGCCCCGGCCCGGTGGAACCGGAACCAGGCCCGGTGGCGGGCCGGAGCCGCGCGGCTGGCGGGACATGGCCCGCACGCCCACCTATCCCGCGCACCGCCCGCTCGTCCAGCTCGACCACGTCCTGGCGAGCGGGATCGGGGCGGGCGCGGCCTGCGGAGCGCACGCCCCGAGCACGCCCGTCTCGGACCACCGGCCGCTGGTGGTCGAACTGCCCCTGTGACCGGGACGGGCCGAGCCGGGCCGGGCCAACCGGCCGGGGGCTCGCACGTGCGGACACACGCCGACGGCCCCCGTGCTCCGCTCAGGCGGCCCCGCCCGGCGTCACAGCCGCGCGGCGAACGCGTCGTACGCCCGTTCGTCGAAGAGCACGAAGCGGACCTCCTCGACCTGCGTCCCCGCCGCGCGGACCGTCTCCACCGCGATGCGTGCCGCGTCGTCCATCGGCCAGCCGTAGATGCCCGCGGAGACGGCGGGGAAGGCGACCGTACGGGCGCCGAGCTCGTCGGCGACCCGCAGGGACTCCCGGTAGCAGGAGGCGAGCAGCTCCGACCGGTCCTCCTCCCGCGCGTAACGGGGACCCACGGTGTGGATCACCCAGCGGGCGTCGAGGTCGCCCGCGGTCGTGGCGATCGCGCGGCCGGTCGGCAGGCCCTTGCCGTAGTGCCCGGCGCGCAGTTTCCGGCAGTCGGCCAGGATGGCCGGGCCGCCGCGGCGGTGGATGGCCCCGTCGACGCCTCCGCCGCCGAGCAGCGAGGAGTTCGCCGCGTTGACGACGGCGTCGACGCTCTGGCGGGTGATGTCGCCCCGCACCAGCGTGATCGTGGTCATGACTGTCTCAGCCTCCTCCACACGGCCTTCGCCGCGTTGTGCCCCGACATCCCGTGCACCCCGGGTCCCGGCGGAGTGGCCGAGGAACAGAGGAAGACAGCGGGGTGAGGGGTGCCGTACGGCGACAGGGACAGCCGGGGGCGGAGCATGAGCTGGAGTCCGGATGCTGCCCCGCAGGCGATGTCCCCGCCCACGTAGTTGGCGTTGCGGGCCGCCAGGACGGGCGGTCCGGCGGTCGCGCGGGCCAGCACCCGGTCGCGGAAGCCCGGCGCGAACCGCTCCAGCTGGCGCTCGATCGCGTCGGTGAGGTCTCCGGTCCAGCCGTTCGGGACATGGCCGTAGGCCCAGAACACCTGCTTGCCCTCGGGAGCTCGGGACGGGTCGACGACGCTCGGCTGCACGGTGATCAGGAACGGCGCGTCCGGTGCCCGGCCCTCGCGCGAGGCCGCCCGCAGCGCGGTGCCGATCTCCGCCCGGCTGGCCCCGACCTGGACCGTCCCGGCGACGCGGGCACGCTCCGCGGTCCACGGCACGGGCCCGTCGAGGGCGTAGTCGATCTTGAAGGCGCCCGCTCCGTACCGGTAGCCCTCGTAGTACCGCCCGAAGCCCGCGATCCGGGCCAGGGCCGTCGGCGAGGTGTCGAAGACGTAGGCCCGCGCCGGAGGCAGGTCGTCCAGGCGCTTGACCTCGTAGTCGGTGTGGACCGTGCCGCCCAGGTCCTCGAGGTACGCGGTGAGCGCGTCCGCGATGGACTGGGAGCCGCCGCGCGCGACGGGCCAGCCCCGGGCGTGCGCGGCCAGCGCGAAGACCAGGCCGACCGCGCCCGTGCCGACGCCCTCCAGCGGCGCCATGACGTGCGCCACCAGGCCCGCGAACAGGGCTCGGGCCCGCTCGTCGCGGAAGCGGCGCATCAGCCAGGTCGAGGGCGGCAGCCCGGCCAGGCCGAACCGGGCGAGGGTGACGGGGTCCCGGGGCAGCGAGGTCAGCGGCAGCGACATGAAGTCGTGCGCCAGGGTGTCCCACTTGCTCAGGAACGGCGCGACGAGCCTGCGGTACGCGCCCGCGTCCCGGGGCCCGAAGGAGGCGGCCGTCTCGGCCACGGACCGGGCGAGCACCGCGGCCGAGCCGTCCGGGAACGGGTGCGCCATGGGGAGCTCCGCGTGCAGCCACTCCAGGCCGTACCGCTCCAGGGGCATCGCACGGAACGCGGGTGAGTTGATTCCGAGCGGATGCGCCGC
Organism: Streptomyces sp. NPDC127038; assembly: GCF_042725875.1. Taxonomy (NCBI): domain Bacteria; kingdom Bacillati; phylum Actinomycetota; class Actinomycetes; order Kitasatosporales; family Streptomycetaceae; genus Streptomyces; species Streptomyces sp. NPDC127038. The sequence continues at coordinate 56,041 of NZ_JBHXDQ010000026.1, forward strand.
CGCACAGGGGTCGTGCCGGAAACCGGGCAGGGTCAGTTCCTCGGTGCGCGATCCCCCGCCCACCGTGTCACGGGCCTCGAACACGGCCACCGAGAAACCCCGGCGGGCCAGCTCCACGGCAGCCGTCAGTCCGTTCGGCCCCGCACCCACCACGACCGCATCGAACATCGACGGCACCTTCGGACTCCTTCGTCAGCCGACGGCCACTGGGGATCAGGATATGCCGGGCCACCGACAGCCCTGCCGGCACGGGGTGTTGGAGCTCAGGCGCCGGTGGCCACCCACTCCGGCTGTGCCGTCAGCAGGGCGGTCACGCGGCGGGCCGTGGCCTCGTCCCGGGCGGCCGTGAACGGCAGCGCGTTGCCCCCGGTGACGCGGAAGGGCTCGCCGTCGAGCGTCAGATGCGCACCGCCCGCCTCCTCGACCAGCAGAAGTCCCGCCGCGTGATCCCAGGCCGCCTCCCAACTGAAGGCGGTTCCGTCCAACTCGCCGCGCGCGATGGCCAGATACTCCAGGCCCGCCGAACCGCACGGGCGCGGGGCGACACCCTCGACCCACAGTCCGAGGAGGGCGCGCTTCTGCTCGTCGGTGGTGTAGTCCGGGTGGGAGGTCGCTATGACGAGGTCGCGGCCGGGTTCGGGCGAACCGGAGCGCAGCGGAACCCCGTCGAGCACGGCCCCCCGGCCCCGTATCGCGGTGGCGAACTGGTCACGCGCCGGGGCGTACGTCCACGAGGCCCGCACCACGCCGTCCAGGACGAGCGCGACGAGCGTGCAGAACCCGGGGTCGCCGTGCACGAACTGCCGGGTGCCGTCGACCGGGTCGACGATCCACACGGGCGCCGTGCCGTGGATCGCCTCGTAGACGGCCGGGTCGGCGTGCACGGCCTCCTCGCCGACCACGACCGAGCCGGGCAGCAGTTCGGTGAGGACGGCGGTGAGGTACTTCTCGGCCAGGCGGTCGGCGTCCGTCACCAGGTCGTGCGGGCCGGACTTCTGGTCGATCTCGTCGGCGGAGAGCTGCCGGAACCGGGGCATGATCTCCGCGGCGGCCGCTGCGCGGACGGCCCGTTCCACGTCGGACGCACGGTGTGCGAGAAACTCGTCGATGGTTTCGATGTCTTGGATCATGGCTCCATGACAGCACGCGTCACTGACAATCCCCACCCCTCCGGGGTACTCGGGGTGGAATCGCCATGAATTCCCGGGGCGGAACGATCACCGGCACCGGCACCGCCGCCAGGACCGGCACCGTCGTCAGCACCGGCACCAGCGCCAACGCCGGCACCGACGGCGGAACAGCCCTCACCGCCCGACCGCGTACCCCTGCATCCCGCGCGGATTGGCTCCCGCCGACAGGACGCCGGTCGCGGGGTCACGGGCCACCGCGCACAGCCGCCCCTCGGACCAGGCCTCGGCGACGGTGACGTCGTGGCCCCGTCGGCGCAGTTCCTCCACCACCTCCGCGTCCGTGCGGGACTCGACGGTGAGGCTGCCGGGCCGCATGCCACGCGGGTGGAAGGAACCGGGAAAGCTGTCGTTGTGCCAGTTGGGGGCGTCGATCGCGCCCTGGAGGTCGAGTCCGCCGCGCACCCGCGGGCGCAGCGCCACGGACAGGAAGAAGTGCGTCTGCCACTGGTCCTGCTGGTCGCCGCCGGGGGTGCCGAACGCCATGACCGGGACGCCGTCGAACAGGGCCACGGAGGGGGTCAGCGTGGTGCGCGGCCTGCGGCCCGGGGTCAGGGAGTTGGGCAGCCCCTCCTCCAGCCAGGCCATCTGGAGCCGGGTGCCGAGCGGGAAGCCGAGCTCCGGGACGACCGGGTTGGACTGGAGCCAGCCCCCGCTGGGGGTGGCGGCGACCATGTTGCCCCAGCGGTCGACGACGTCCAGGTGGCAGGTGTCGCCCCGGGTGCCGCCGTCGGACGCCGGCCGGGGCTCCCCGGCCGTGCGGGCCATGGTGGGCTCGCCGGCGCCCGGTACCGCGAGGGCGTCGAAGCCGGGCTCACCCGCGGCCACCGCGCAGGCGTAGGCGCTCAGCCGCGGCTCCCGGCCGCCGGGACTGCCGGGGCGCAGTTCGTACGACGCCTTGTCCCCGACGAGTGCCCGCCGGGCCGCGTTGTAGGGCTCCGACAGCAGGTCGGCGAGCGGCACCTCGGCCGCGTCCCCGTACCAGGCCTCCCGGTCGGCCATGGCGAGCTTGCAGCCCTCGACCAGCAGGTGGACGTAGTCGGCGGAACCGGGGCGGGGCAGTTCGGGCGGGAGCAGCGCGAGTTGCTGGAGGAGGACGGGGCCCTGGCTCCAGGGGCCCGCCTTGCACAGGGTCCAGCCCCGCCAGTCGTACGTCGCCGGTGCCTCGTAGGACGCGGACCAGCCGGCCAGGTCGGCGGCCGTCAGGGTGCCGGTGTGGCGCTCGCCGCTGGTGTCCATGGTGGGCCGCGCGGCCTGCCTCACCAGGGCCTCGGCGATGAATCCGGTGCGCCACACCTCCCGGGCCGCCTCGATCTCGGCCACCCGGTCGCCCGCGCCGGAGACCTCGTCGAGCAGCCTGCGCCAGGTCGCGGCGAGGGCCGGGTTGCGGAACAGCTCTCCGGGGCGCGGCGGCCTGCCGTCCGGGAGGTACACCCGGGCGGACGAGGTCCACTCCGTCTCGAAGAGCGCGCGTACGGCGTCCACGGTCTCGCCGACGCGTTCCACGGGCGCGTGGCCGTCCTCGGCGTAGCCGATGGCGTACCGGAGGACGTCGGCGAGCGTTTTGGTGCCGTGGTCGCGCAGGAGCAGCATCCAGGCGTCGAAGGCGCCCGGCACGGCGGCGGCGAGCGGGCCCGTACCGGGCACGAGGTCCAGGCCGAGGCCCTTGTAGTGGGCGACCGTGGCTCCGGCGGGCGCGACGCCCTGCCCGCACAGCACCCTCACGGGTCCGTCGGCGGGGGCCAGGACGATGGGGACCTCGCCCGCGGGTCCGTTGAGGTGGGGTTCCACGACGTGCAGGACGAAACCGGCGGCGACGGCGGCGTCGTAGGCGTTGCCGCCGCTCTCCAGGACGGCCATCGCGGACTGCGAGGCGAGCCAGTGCGTGGAGGACACCATGCCGAAGGTGCCCTGGAGGGTGGGTCGGGTCGTGAACATGCCTGCCACCTCACGGTTCGGAGCGATCGGGCTCGGGTCCGACTATGGCATCCGCCGGGACCGGGGCGGCGGGGCGGGTGTTCCGGCCGGGGACGTCGGAGGTACGGGCCGGTCGGCCCCGGCCGGGCCCCTCGGGTGAGGGCCGGGCGGCCGTGTTCCGGTTCAGCGGACGGGTGTCCAGGCCGTGGCTCCGAGGGTGTTCTCGGGGCCGATGTCGAGCGGCTCGGTCAGCCGCAGATTGACGGCGGGCTGCCCGCGCCGGGGTGCGATCCGCAGGTAGACCCCCGCCTGGGCCGCCATCCGCCAGTACACGGTCGCCCGTGCGCTCTCGCCCGGGTGGAGCGTGAAGGGCTTGGGGCCGGGGTCGGCGGGGGCCATGAAGACCTTGTCCGTCCCGTCGACGGCGTGCACGTCCGGGAACGGGGTGCCGTCCTGGTCGAGCACGTGGAGGACGGCCGGGTAGCCGTTCACCTCGTACGAGCGTGCGCCGCAGTAGGTGAGGGTCAGGGTCAGACCGCGCAGGCCCATGGCCCCGTCGACGGATCCGGTGCCCAGACGCAGGCCGGACGGCGGGCAGCCGCTGCCCGCCTGGGTCGGCACGGCCTCGGGCGTCGCCGTTCCCGACGGCTCGGGCACCTCGATGACGAGGTGCCCGTCCGTGGAGGTGGCGGACGGGTCCGGGAGGTGAGCGGCGTCGGTCCCGACGACGCTCGGGACCGGGCCGGGGACGGCGGTCCGTCCGGGGTCGCGCTCGCGGTCGATCTCGGCGGAGAGGCCGCACCCGCTGGTGGCCGTGGCGACCAGGCACAGGAGCAGGACGGGGCGCGTCCACGCCCTCCGGAGGGCGGCGGCACGGGACGGAGCACCGCGCGCGGGTAAGGAGACGGTGCGGACTTCGGGCCGGGCCGGTGGTCCGGCGGGGGCCGTCGCGCCCGCGCGTCGCCGGTTCGTCGCGAACATGCGCCGATCATGGCACGTGAGCACCGCGGAAGGCATGGCCCCGCCTTCCCTCGAACCCGTCCTTCGACCCCGAATCCCTTGTTTTCAGGGCCAGTTGAGGGTGAAGGTGATCACGCGGCCGTTCCGTCGCGAAACCGGGGCACGGCGACCGGCACCGCCGGATCTCGGAATGGAACGGCCGCGATGCGCCGCGATACGGAGAAAGCGGCGATCATCGAGCCGAACAAAACAGACATCCTGTCGCAGCTTCAGTCAATCGCCGCCAAGGTGAGTCGCTGTCATCACACGGGCATGCCGCCCGTCGGCCCTTCCGCGCCACCGCGTCTCATGTGACACTGGCGTCCCGTCCGCAGTGCGGACCACCTCCGCACCATCCCCCACGAGAAGTGCGCTTTGGGTTCTCTTCCTCTGCCGCTCGCGCTCGCCGCGCGCCTTTTGCCGGTCGCTCTGCTCGCCTCCGCGGGCTGGGCCCTGGCGACGGGCCCGTCCGAAGCGACCCCCAACGCCGAGGACAAATCGACACAGAAACAGACATCCGACTCGCCGTCAGCTCCTTCGGCCTCGGCCGCCGTCAAGACGTTCGCCGCCTCGCCGGCCCCCTGTGGCGGCATCCAGGTCGCGACGATCAAGTCCCTGGTCCCCGGCGCCAAGACGGCCGGCCAGGAGATCGCGTCGACCGACAAGGCGGTGCGCCGCACCTGCTCGTGGAACGCCCTGAAGGGATTCGACTACCGCTGGCTCGACGTCTCGTACGAGATCAAGGAGTCGGACGCGGCGGCGGAGAAGGCCTACAAGGAGCGTGTCGCCGACAAGACCGGCGGCGGCGCGGTGCCGGGCGTGGGCGACGAGGCCTACTCGGTGGTCAACCTCACCACGGAGGACAAGCAGGACACCCGTGAGGGCGTGGTGATCGTCCGGGCGTCGAACGCGCTGGTGGTCGTCACCTACAACGGCAGCAACTTCGAGACGAAGAAGGCGCCCGGCACCGACGAGATCAACAAGGGTGCCATCAAGGCCGCCAAGGACGCGACGGCGGCACTGAAGGGCGGCCAGAAGAGCTGACCTGACCGCCCTCCGCCCGAGCGGTCAGCCCGTGGTCGCGTCCTTTCCGCGGGTCAGCATCAGGACCAGGTACAGCAGCATGGACGTGGCGAGGCCGACCGCCCATCCGTAGTCGGCGAGCGACTTCAGCGCCGGGATCGGCCGTCCGTCGACCAGGGGGTGGAAGTCCGCCCCGCCGACGGCGAGGACGCCGCCGGTGACGAAGGCGACCACGGCCCGCCAGTTCCAGCCGCCGTCGTACCAGTAGCGGCCGCCCGTACGGTAGAGATCGGCGAGGTCGAGCCTGGTGCGGCGCAGGATCCAGTAGTCGGCGATGAGGATGCCGGCGACCGTCCCCAGCAGACCGCCGACCAGGCCCAGCCAGGTGAAGATGTAGCCCTGGGGGTCGGAGTACAGCTTCCAGGGGAAGATCAGCACGCCGATGACGCAGGTGGCCAGCGCGCCGGCCCGGAAATTGATCTTCCGCGGGGCGATGTTGGAGAAGTCGAAGGCCGGGGAGACCAGGTTCGCCGCGATGTTCACGGACAGCGTGGCGACCAGCACGGTGACCAGCGCGAACACGATGCCGACGACGTTGTCGGTCTTCGCCGCCAGCTGGACCGGGTCCCAGATCGCCTGACCGTAGACGGCCTGCGAACCCGAGGTGACCATGACGGACAGGAACGCGAAGAGGGTCATGGTGGTGGGGAGCCCGAGTGCCTGCCCGAGCGTCTGCGCCCGCTGGCTCCTGCCGTAGCGGGTGAAGTCCGGGATGTTCAGGGACAGGGTGGACCAGAAGCCGATCATGCCCATGAGCGAGGGCCAGAACAGCTTCCAGAAGTCGCCGCCCCAGCCGAGCTTCGACGGCTGGTCGAGCAGCGGTCCGAAGCCGCCGGCCTTGCTGCTCATCCACCACAGCATCACGCCGGCACCGACGAGGACGAAGGGCGCGGCCCAGTTCTCGAACCGGCGGATCATCTCCATCCCGCGGTAGATGATGGCGACCTGGAGCACCCAGAAGACGGCGAACGACAGCCACATCGTCCAGGCGTGTCCGCCGATCTCGGAGGCGTTGGCCCAGCTGTCGCCGAAGAGCTTGCCCGCGAGGAAGTAGATCGCCTCGCCGCCGATCCAGGTCTGGATGCCGAACCAGCCGCACGCCACCAACGCCCTGACGACAGCGGGGAGGTTGGCGCCGCGGACGCCGAAGGAGGCCCGGGCGAAGACGGGGAAGGGGATGCCGTACTTGGGGCCCGCGTGCCCGGTGAGCAGCATCGGGACCAGCACGATCAGGTTGGCGAGCGCGATGGTGAGGACGGCCTGCTTCCAGTCCATCCCGACGGCGATCAGGCCCGATGCCAGCGTCCAGGAGGCGGTGTTGTGGGCCATGCCGACCCAGAGGGCGGAGAAGTTGTACGTGGTCCAGGTGCGCTTCTCGACCGGAACCGGGAGCAGGTCGTCGTTGGCGTAGGGACCGGTGGGCGCGGGTGCGTCGGGCGCGATCTCCACCCGGCCGTCGGGGAGCGTGACTTGTCCGGCGGGCGGGACGCCCGGAGAGACTATTTCTGTCATGAGCAGGCCAATCAATGAGGAGTGACGGGAAAGGCCGTGCGGGGACGACTGGGGGGTGCGCACACTGCGCCCTGATCCCCTTCCCGGGACGGCGGGAAGGGGAGACTGAGGGGATCGGCCTTCGGTTAACGCCCGTTGACTCCGGGGATGACCTGCGCGCCGTACGCGTCGATCGTGGCCTCCTGCGCGTCGTGCATGTCGTAGACCGCGAACTGGTCGACGCCCAGCGCGCGCAGCGCGTTCAGCTTCTCGATGTGCCGCTCGGCGGGGCCGATCAGGCAGAACCGTTCGACGATCTCGTCGGGCACGAACGCGGTGTCGGGGTTGTCGGCCCGTCCGTGGTGGGAGTAGTCGTAGCCCTCACGGGCCTTGATGTAGTCGGTGAGTTCGTCGGGTACGGCCGCCGAGTGCTCGCCGTACTTGGACACCAGGTCGGCCACGTGGTTGCCCACCATGCCGCCGAACCAGCGGCACTGCTCGCGCGCGTGGGCGAGCGCCTCGGGCGAGTCGTCCTCGGTGATGTACGCGGGCGCGGCCACGCAGATCTTCACCTCGGCGGGGTCGCGCCCGGCCTCGGCCGCCGCGTCCTTCACGGCCTTGACCATGTACTCGGTGAGATAGAGGTCGGCGAGCTGGAGGATGAAGCCGTCGGCCTCCTCGCCCGTCATCTTCAGCGCCTTCGGACCGTACGCGGCCATCCAGACCGGCAGTTCGGCGCCCGGCCTGACCCAGGGGAACTTGACGACGGTGCCGCCGAGGTCGGCCTCCTCACCGCGGGCGAGGGCGCGGATGACCTTCATCGCGCCGCTGATCCGGGCCAGCGTGTTGGGCTTGCGGCCGGCGACCCGCATCGCCGAGTCGCCGCGCCCGATCCCGCACACCGTGCGGTTGCCGTACATGTCGTTGAGCGTCGCGAAGGTGGAGGCGGTGACCTCCCAGGTGCGGGTGCCCGGGTTGGTGACCATCGGGCCCACCGTCAACTTCTCGGTGTTGGCCAGGATCTGACTGTAGATCACGAAGGGTTCCTGCCACAGCACGGCCGAGTCGAAGGTCCAGCCGTACGTGAAGCCGTTGCCCTCGGCCCGCTTCATCAGGTCGATGACACGGGAGGCCGGGGGGTCTGTCTGAAGGACGAGTCCGAAGTCCATGGCGCCACTCCTGGTCGCTCAGAGAAGGTACTGACAGGTGGAACGGGGGGTGTAGACGCCGTGGCCCGCGCGTCCGGTGAACTCGCGGTCGGAGATGACCGTTTCGCCGCGCGACAGCACGGTCTCGACCCGTCCGGTGATGCGCCTGCCCTCGTACGCCGAGTAGTCGACGTTCATGTGGTGGGTCTCGGCCGACAGGATCTGCTCGGCGTGCGGGTCGTAGATGACGATGTCGGCGTCGGCGCCGGGGGCGATGGTCCCCTTCTTCGGGTACAGGCCGAACATCCGGGCCGGCGTGGCGCAGGCGATCTCGATCCAGCGGCGCCGGGAGATGTGCCCGTCGACGACCGCCTGGTGCAGGAGGTCCATGCGGTTCTCCACGCCGGGAAGGCCGTTGGGGATCTTCGAGAAGTCCCCGCGGCCGAGCTCCTTCTGGCCCACGAAGCAGAACGGGCAGTGGTCCGTCGAGACGACCTGGAGGTCGTTGGTGCGCAGGCCGCGCCACAGGGCCGCCTGGTGCTCCTTGGGCCGGAGAGGCGTGCTGCACACGTACTTGGCGCCCTCGAAGTCCGGCTCCGCGAGGTTGTCGGTCGACAGGAAGAGGTACTGGGGGCAGGTCTCGCCGAAGACGTTCAGGCCCTCGTCGCGCGCGCGGGCGATCTCGGCGACCGCCTCCGTCGCCGAGACGTGCACGACGTAGAGCGGGGCGCCCGCGACCTGGGCGAGCTTGATGGCCCGGTGGGTGGCCTCGGCCTCCAGGAGCGCCTTGCGCACCTCTCCGTGGTAGCGCGGGTCGGTCTCGCCGCGGGCCAGGGCCTGTTCGACGAGCACGTCGATGGCGATGCCGTTCTCGGCGTGCATCATGATGAGCCCGCCGTTCTCGGCGGAGCGCTGCATGGCGCGCAGGATCTGGCCGTCGTCGCTGTAGAAGACGCCCGGGTAGGCCATGAACTGCTTGAAGGAGGTGACCCCTTCCTCGACGAGCAGGTCCATCTCCTTGAGCGTCTCCTGGTTCACGTCGGAGACGATCATGTGGAAGCCGTAGTCGATGGCGCAGTTGCCGTCGGCCTTGGCGTTCCAGGCGTCGAGTCCCTCGCGCAGCGAGCGGCCGACGCTCTGCACGGCGAAGTCGATGATGGTGGTCGTGCCGCCCCAGGCGGCGGCCCGGGTGCCGGTCTCGAAGGTGTCGGAGGCGAAGGTGCCGCCGAAGGGCAGTTCCATGTGGGTGTGGGCGTCGACGCCGCCCGGGATCACGTACTTGCCGGTGGCGTCTATGGCGCGCTCGGCCGTCCACGACCGGGCCGCGGGCGTGCCTGTCGCGGCGAGGGCGGCGATCCGGCCGTCCTCGATCAGGACGTCGGCGTGGATCTCGTCGGACGCGGTGATGACGAGACCACCCCGGATGACGGTACGGCTCATGCTCCCTCTCCTTCCGGTCGTGCGTGCACTGAGGACGTTGCGGGCCTGTCGGTGGCCGGGGCGGGCGCCGCGTTCCGGCGGCGGGGCCCGTGCGGCGGTTCGCGGGACGGGCCGTGAGGCCGGGTGCCGTGCCGGGGGCCGGGCGCTCGGATCGCCGGGCCCCCGGCACGGACGTGAGGTGCGTGCCGTGTCCGGACGGTCAGGGCGCGGTCAGCGGCCCGTACGCGCCCGGGGCGCGGTCGCGGTAGAACTGCCAGCGGTCGCGGACCTCGCGGAGCCTGGCCATGTCCAGGTCGCGGACGACGAGTTCGCTCTCCTTGTCGCTCGCCACCTCGCCGACGAACTGCGCCTCGGGGTCCACGAAGTAGGAGGTCCCGTAGAAGTCGTTGTCGCCGTACTCCTCCTGCCCGACCCGGTTGATCGCCCCCACGAAGTACTCGTTGGCGACGGCCGCGGCCGGCTGCTCCAGCTGCCAGAGGTAGCCGGACAGTCCGCGGGAGGTGGCCGACGGGTTGAAGACGATCTCCGCGCCCGCCAGGCCGAGTGCCCGCCAGCCCTCCGGGAAGTGCCGGTCGTAGCAGATGTAGACGCCGATCCGGCCGACGGCCGTGTCGAAGACGGGCCAGCCGGAGTTGCCCGGACGGAAGTAGAACTTCTCCCAGAATCCCGGCACTTGGGGAATGTGGGTCTTGCGGTACTTGCCCAGGTAGGAGCCGTCGGCGTCGATCACGGCCGCCGTGTTGTACAGGACGCCGGGCTGTTCCTCCTCGTACATCGGCAGCACGAGGACGAGGCCCAGTTCCTTGGCCAGCGCCTGGAAGCGCCGGACGATGGGGCCTTCGGGAATCTGCTCGGCGTACGCGTAGAACTCCTTGTCCTGCACCTGGCAGAAGTAGGGTCCGTAGAACAGCTCCTGGAAGCACAGGACCTGGGCGCCCTGCGCGGCCGCGTCGCGGGCCGCCTGCTCGTGGACCTGGATCATCGATTCCTTGTCGCCGGTCCATGCGGTCTGGAAGACGGCGGCGCGGATCACTCTGCTCATCGGGACCTCCGGTCGCTCGGTGTGCGAGGAGACTAGAAAGCCCGGGCGCGTTCTTTGAGTTGCACCGTGTCACGTCCGAAGTGCCGTGCCGTTCCACGGTGTCACCTCCGCGCTCTTTCGTGTTGCGTCCGAGTGGTCGTGTGTTTCACCGCTGTTGCGCGTCGTGCGCGAGCAGGGCGATGTGGACGGAGGCGGCCTGTTCGAAGTCGTCCAGGTCGACGCCGAGGCGGGCCTGTATGACCTCCAGGCGGCGGTAGAGCGCGGGCCGGCTGACGTGGTGGAGCTCCGCGGTGCGCGACTTGTTGCGGCCGGTGGCGAGATAGGTCCGCAGGACGGGCAGCAGCCGCGGGTCGGCCCCGGGTCCGCACAGCAGCCCGTCGAGTTCCCGTTCCGCGAAGGACTGGACGTGCGGGTCGTCCCGCAGCAGCCGGACCAGACCGCGCAGATGGACGTCCCTGAGCCGGACCAGCGCGGGCCGGTCCTCGTCGGCGGGGGTGTCGGCGGCGGCCTCGGCGACATGGAGGGCCTCGCGCAGTCCGAAGGGCACGTCGTCCCAGGCGGTACGGGGTGCGGCGGCGGCCACGGTCGCCGGCACCCCCGTCTCGTGCCGCAGCCGCAGGGCGAAGTGCTCGGCGAGCGCCTCCGCGTCCTGGTCGCGCGGGAGGCTGAGCAGCAGGGCGGTGGCTCCGTCGGACAGTTCGGCGACGAGCCCGGGCAGGCCGAGGAGACGGAGCACCTTGCCGAGCTGGTTGGGGTCGCCGCCCCGTACGACGAGCGGTACGAAGGTGCGGCGGTTGACCGGGAGTCCCGCGGCGCGCGCCCGCGGCAGCAGCTGGCGGGCCGGTACGACACCGCTCACCAGGTCGGTCAGCAGGCCCTGTGCCGACTCCTCCTCCCAGGAGTGGGCGGGTCCCGCGAGCATGCGGTGCAGGATCAGGGCCTCGGCGGCACGGTCGGCGAGCAGCCGCCCGGTCGCCGCGTCGCCCCGGTGGCCGCAGAGCACGACGCGGCCCCATCGCTCGCCCCGGCCGCCCAGTTCGGCGCGGATCCAGCCGTCGCCCTCGCCGACTCCCCCGGTGCCTGAAGGGCCTGCGTGGTACCCCCATGCCTGCCGGGCGATGCGGTCCCAGTCGCGCAGGACGTCGTCGACGGCGGAGCGCTCGCCGCCGGTGGCGAGGACCCGGTGGGCGAGGTTGGTGACGACGACGGGGCAGGCGGTGTGAACGGCGATCTCGTCCAGGAGGCGCTGGAGCGGGGCGCCGGTGGTGATCAGCCCGGTGAGCGCGGTGCGCACGGCCTCGGAGAGGCTCACGGCCGCGAACTTCTGCCGTACCAGCCGGGACTGGACCTCCTCCGTCAACTCGGCGAAGGGGAAGGGGCGGTGGAGCACGACCATCGGCAGGCCGCAGCGTTCGGCGGCCCGGCGCATCACGTCCGGGGGCGCCGGGAAGGCCCGGCCGAGTCCGAGGACGACGGCCGCGGCCTCGGCGCGGTGCAGCGAACGGATGTACTCGGCCTGGGCGTCGGGGTCGCCGGCGAGCAGCACCCCGGTGGTCAGGACCATCTCACCGCCGCTGAGCATGACGCCCACGTCGGCGGCCTCGGCGACGTGCACCCAGCGGACGGAGCGGTCGAGGTGGCCGGCGCCGGCCACCACCTCCGGCTCTCCGGCGAGCACCCGGTCCAGGGCGAGGACCTGACGTACGGAGAGGGCGGGTTCCAAGGCGGTGGTCATGGCGGCGTTCCCCTTTGTCCGTGGCTCGGTTCGCCTCCGGAGTCGCGGGCGGCCTCGGGGACCCGGCACGGCGGGGACCCTGCGGTCCGCTCGCGCCGGGCCTTCGAGGCCCGCGCCCCTTCGGCTCACCCGCCCTTGCTCATCCGTTACTGGGCCCGCCTCAGGGCGCGTTCGAGGATCTTGGCGCCCTCCTCCGCCTCCGCGACGGTGAGGGAGAGCGGCGGGGCGATGCGCAGCACACTGGTGTCGTGGCCGCCGCCCTTGCCGATCAACAGGCCTTCCTCGCGGGCCGCTTCGAGCACCGCCGCGGCCGCCTCGGGGTTCGCGCGGTCGGTGCCCGGCACCACCAGCTCGATGCCGATCATCAGCCCGCGCCCGCGCACCTCGCGTACGCCGCCGAACTGCGCGGCGACCGCGCGGAGCCGTTCGATGAGCAGGCCGCCGACGCGCCGGGCGTTGCCCTGGAGGTCGTGTTCGAGGAGGTAGGTGAGGTTCGCGAGCCCGGCCGCCATCGTGACCGGTGAACCACCGAACGTGGAGATCGAGTTGGAGTCGAGGCTGTTCATGATCTCGGCGCGGGCGACGACTCCGCCGATGGACATGCCGTTGCCGATGCCCTTGGCGAAGGTGAGCATGTCGGGCGGGCCGGAGGCGGCGTGGGCCTGCCAGCCCCAGAAGTGCTCGCCCGTACGGCCCCAGCCCGTCTGCACCTCGTCGGAGATCCACAGGATGCCGTGCTCGTCCAGGACCTCGCGGAAGGCCGCGTAGAGGCCGTCGGGCGGTGCGGTGAACCCTCCGACGCCCTGCACCGGTTCGGCGATCAGCGCGGCCGGCGGCCGGACGTGGCCGAGCAGGTCCTTCAGGTCCTCGACGCAGGCGCGGACGAACGCCGCGTCGTCGAGGCCGGCGTAGGGGCCGCGGGTGCGGACGCCGCCGTGCACGTACAGCGTCTGGAGCGGTGACAGCGAGGTGGGCGACCAGCCCTTGTTGCCGGTGATCCCGACCGCGCTGAACGACCGCCCGTGGTAGCTGTTGCGCATGGCGAGGATCTGGTTGCTGCGCCGGTGGGCGGTGGCGAGCAGCAGGGCCGTGTCGTTGGCCTCGGTCCCTGAGGTGGTGAAGAAGACGCGTGCGTCGGGGATGCCGGACAACTGGGCGACGCGCTCGGCGAGTTCGACCATCGGCCGGTTGAGGTAGAGCGTCGAGGAGTGGATGATCCGGCCGGCCTGCTCGCTGATCGCCTTCGTCACCTCGGGCAGGGCGTGCGCGGTCATCGTGGTGAGGATGCCGCCGAAGAAGTCGAGGTACTTGTTGCCCTTGGAGTCCCAGACGTGGCGGCCCTCGCCGTGGGTGATCTCGATCGGGTCCTTGTAGTAGAGGGCGAGCCAGTCGGGCAGGACGGCCTGGTGGCGGGTGTACAGGTCGGTCATGGCTGCACCAGCCCTTCGTAGGCGTCGGGGCGCCGGTCACGGTAGAACGCCCACTGCTGGCGTACTTCCTCGATGAGGCCGAAGTCCAGGTCCCGGACGAGGAGTTCCTCGGTCTTGTCGTTCGCCGGGGTCCCGACGAACTGTCCGCGGGGGTCGACGAAGTACGAGGTCCCGTAGAAGTCGTTCTCGCCGTACTCCTCCTGGCCGACCCGGTTGATCGCGGCGATGAAGTACTCGTTGGCGACGGCCGCGGCGGGCTGTTCCAGCTGCCAGAGGTAGGCGGAGAGGCCTCGGGAGGTGGCGGAGGGGTTGTAGACGAGCTGGGCGCCGTTGAGGCCGAGCTGGCGCCAGCCCTCGGGGAAGTGCCGGTCGTAGCAGATGTAGACGCCGATCCGGCCGACCGCCGTGTCGAAGACGGGCCAGCCGAGGTTGCCGGGCTTGAAGTAGTACTTCTCCCAGAACCCCTTCACCTGCGGGATGTGGTGCTTGCGGTACTTGCCGAGGTAGGTGCCGTCGGCGTCGATCACGGCCGCGGTGTTGTAGTAGAAGCCGGACTGCTCGACCTCGAACACGGGCACGACGATCACCATGCCGGTCTCGCGCGCGAGCTCACACATCCGGGTGACGGTCGGCCCGTCGGGGACCGGCTCCGCCCAGGCGTAGTGCTCCGGCTCCTGGACCTGGCAGAAGTAGGGGGCGTTGAAGACTTCCTGGAACCCGATGACCTTCGCACCCTGGCGGGCCGCCTCACGGGCGTGTTCCTCGTGCTTGGCGACCATGGATGCGGTGTCGCCGGTCCAGGTGGCCTGGACCAGGGCGGCACGTACGACGTTGCCCATGAGCTGCTCCTTCGACGGGACGTCAGAGAGCCTCTACGCCCGTAGACAAGGGCTGTAGAGGCTCGAAAGTAAGCCCCCCGGACAGCCTTGCCAAGACCATCGTCGTTAACCCGCTGAGTCGATCACGTTTCTGACCCTCACGGGTGAGTGACGTGGCCGGTGGAGCCGGAGGTACGGCCGATCGGGGGAACGCGCGGGCGGGCGCGGGCGCGCGTCCGCGGGCGCGAGGGCGGGGCGTCCGCGGGCGGTCGCGCGTGGGCGTGGGTGGACGTGGGCGGGCCGTGGGTGGGCCGTGGGTGGGTGGGGGCGCGGCCTTGGCCGGCCCCCGGCGGAGGTCTCGGGCTTGGCCGGCCCAGGCCGGCCAAGGGCAGGGGTTTCGGCCTTAACCGGGCGCGGGACGGGGGTCACGGCCTTCGCCGGCCCGGGGCGGGGTCTCGACCTTAGCCGGGCACGGGGCGGGGCTCGCGGCCTTCGCCGGGCACGGACGGGGGCGGGGCTCGCGGCCTTCGCCGGGCACGGGACAGGGCTCGCGGCCTTCGCCAGCCGCGGAGCGGGGCTCGCGGCCTTCGCCGGGCGCGGACGGGGGCGGCCGCGGCTCGTCCCCGTACCGGGCCGGGCGTCAGGCCGTGAACCCCGCGACGCGCAAGGCATGGATCAGGTCCCACTGGCACTCCTCGGAGACGGCCCGCGCCGCCCGCAGCAGGAGCGGCACAAGCCGTTCCGGGTCCGTCTCGACGCTGCGGGCGGCCTCCTCGGGGGCGCGCACGCGGACGTACGCGTCGAGGAGGGCGCCGATCTCGCGTCCGCGGCCCTCGTCGGCGAGGCCGAGGACGGCGGCGCCGATCTCGGACGCGGGCCTGACGGCGCCCTGGCGCAGCAGCTGGTGGCCGTCGCCGGTGCGGCCGGCCGCGGTGAGCGCGTCCGCCGCAGCGACCAGGCGGCCCGCCGGCAGCGAGGCCGCCTCCCAGAGCAGGGTGGCCCAGTCCGCGTCGAGGCCGGCGCGGTGCAGTTCGGCGGCGAGCAGGGGGAAGCGGGCGGGCGGCCAGTACGCCGCTTCCACCAGCAGGGCGTGCGCCTCGCCGCTGCGGCCCTCGCCGCGCAGCCGCGTGAGCGCCGCGACGGTCTCCGCGGTGAGCCGCCGGGCGTCCTCGTCCTGCGGCTCCGGGGCGGCCGCCGGGCGCCGGTTCGCGGGTTCCTCCGCGGCCCCGGCGAACCGCGCACCGCGGGGCGTGCTCCGGCCCTGCGCGGGCGCGGCGGACGGCAGGGGCGCCGTCTGCGGTACGACCACGGGCGCCACGTCGGTCTCCGCCATCCCGGCGAACCGCGCGCCCCCTCGCCGGCGCCGTTTGGCCCGTTTCACCGGGGACGGGTGGAGGTCGGGTGGGGTCCCGTCATCCGCCGGGGCGGGCACGGCGGCCGGACCGCGGCCCCGCGCGCCGCCCGGCAGGGGGTCCACCGGCGGAGGACCCGTGGGCGGGAGACCTGTCGGCGGCGGCTCTGGCCACGGGTCCCGGGCCGGCGCGTGGGACGCGGGGCCGGACAGGGGGCGGGAAGCGTCGCCCGGCACGAGGCCCGTGGGACGGGGGCCGGGATCACCGTGGCCGCCCGGAACCTGGGCCGCCGAGAACGGCCCGGGCCCGGCCTGCCCGGCGGCCGGCCCGACGTACGACGCACGAGAGCCGCCGCCCGGGACACGGCCATGGCCGGAGCCGGGGGCCGGGCCGAGGTCGGGGTTGGAGCCGGGACCGAGACCGGCCCCAGGGCCAGGCCCGGCTGCGAATCCGGGGCCGGGGCTGGAACCGGGGCCATGGCCGGGGCCGGAGTCAAAGCCAGAGCCAGGACCGAGACCGGCGCCAGGACCGAGACCGGAACTGGGACCGGACCCGAGACCGGAGCCAGGGCCAGCGCCAGGACTGGAACCGGGGCCAGGGCGGGAGTCGAAGCCGGGGCCGGCTCCGAGTCCGGGGCCAAGGCCAGAGCCAGGACCCAGTCCGGGGTCAGAACCGACACCGGAGCCAGGGCCAGGGCTGGAACCAGGACCGGCGCCAGGACCCGCTCCGAGTCCGGGGCCAAGACCTGACCCGGGACCAGAGCCAGGACCGCGACCGGCGCCAGGACCCGCTCCAAAACCGAGCCCGGCTCCAGGGCCGGGCCCCGTTTCCGTGGGTGGGAAGCCCTGTGTGCCCTGTGCGCGGGCGTGCCGGGTGCGGCGGTCGACGTTGTCCATGCGGTGGCGCAGCTCGGCGCAGCGGGCGACGGCCCGTTCGTGATCGTCCTCGGCCCAGGCGAGGTCCACACCGATCGCCTCGGCCTCTTCGCGGGAGGCCGCCTCCGCGATCCGCCCGTCCAGTTCCACCCGGCGCTCGGCGGCGTACCGCTGTTCGCGGAGCATGACGTCCAGCCGGTCGCCGAGGGCGTCCCGGGCGCCGGGCCCGACGTCGTACGCGGCCAGCGAGGCCTCGTACAGCGTCCGGGCCCGTACCGTCTCCTGGGCCGCGGCACGCTCCCCGTAGCGCGCGAAGACGTCCTGGAGGAGCGCCTCCACGACGTCCCACGGCGGCACCTCCCGGCCTTCGAGGCAGGCGAGCATCCCCTCGGGGTCACGGCGCCAGAAGACTCCGCACCAGCCGCCGCCCCGGTCGAGCCGCCCCACCAGCCCGTTCAGGTACCGCGCGAACTCCAGTACCTGTACCGGGAGTTGTCCTACGTTCATTACCCAACTCCCTGCCCGACGTGAGCACTTCGACCCGACAGGAAACACGAGCCGTGTTACGGGACGACTACGGGGAGTTTTCGGCGCGCCCCCGGGGCACTCGTCCAGGGGGCGCGTCGAGGTACCGCTCCGGCGCACGCCCGCACGGCAAGGGGCGCACGAACGGAGCCCTCGGGCGCCCGCCCGGACGGCACTCCGGCTCCCGCCCGGAAGGCACCTCGCTCCCCGCCCGGACGGGCCCCCGCCCCCTCAGATGCGGCACGCCTCCACCGCCGCCGCGCGGGGCAGCACGAGCCGGATGAGGGCGGCGACACCCTCGTCGTCGTTGCTGGGCAGCACGATGTCGGCCGCCCTCAGGGTGTCCTCGTGGGCGTTGGCGACGGCGGCCGCGAGCCCGGCGGCGCGCAGCATCGGGATGTCGTTGGGCATGTCGCCGACCGCGGCGGTGTGTTCCAGCGGAAGCCCGTTCCGCTCGGCGAGCGACCGCAGGGCCTCGCCCTTGTCCACGCCGGGGGCGGACAGTTCGACGAAGTCACCGGTGGACCGCGTGACCACCGCACCCTCGTCGACGACCGAGCCGATCACTGCGGCCAGTTCGTCCACGAGGAGCATCGGATGGGCGGCGAGGATCTTGACCACCGGGTCCGCCTCCACCGGCGCGGACACGTGCTCCGGCGTCGTGTGCCGCCAGGCGTTCGGCACCAGCCGCACGAAGGCCGTCTCCAGCCGGAGCCCGGACACGGAGTCGACCCCGAGCGCGACCCCGGGCACCGCGTCACGGACCGCGCGCAGGATCCGCGTCGCGTCGCCCGGACCGAATCCACGGCAGTCCAGCAGCCGCCCCGACCCGGCGTCCACGGTCACCGCGCCGTTGCTGCACACCACCGGTCCGGTGAGGCCGTAGCGCCGGGCCAGGTCCAGGGTGTCGCGGACGGGCCGTCCGGTCACCCCCACCACGGCGACCTCGGCACGCCCCGCCTCGGCGAGCGTGCTCAGGGTGCGTTCACGGATCGTTCCGGCCGAGTCGAGCAGGGTTCCGTCGAGATCGGTGCAGACGAGCCGTACGACCCTGCGCGCTCGGCGTCCGCGTCCGACCGTGGGTTCTGCCGGGAGGGAGGGACGCGCCTCGCGGAGCGCCTGCTGCTTCGAAGTCGCCACGCCGGAGCGGGCGTTGGTGTTCGACATGGCCGGAGGTTAGTGACTACGCGCGTAGACGACAAGGGAATGGGCAATGAATTCAACATTTCCTGAACACCGTCCGACCGGTCGACCATCCGACGCGCCCACTCGCGGTCGACCGCGGTCGACATAGCGACCGAATGCCGATGAAAACGGGTGGCGAGCGCCGAGCCGAGCCCGGCACCCGCTCAGAGCACCGGCACCAGCGCGCACCGCACGACGAGCTCGTCCATCGAGAGCCCGAGGGCCCGCGCCAGTGCCGCGACCGTGAAGAAGGCCGGTGTGGGCGCCCGCCCGGTCTCGATCTTGCGCAGGGTCTCCGCGGAGATCCCGGCCACCCCGGCGATGTCCGCCATGCTGCGGCCACCGCGGGCCTCGCGCAGCAGCCGGCCGAGCCGCTCGCCGCGTTCGCGCTCTTCGGGGGTCAGGGGGGTTCGCACCATGAGGCCATTCTAATACCGGTATAGTAATTGGCATGGTGGAACTGAAGACGGACACATCGATCGACGAGATGCACGCGGCCGGCCAGGTCGTGGGCAGGGCCCTGACGGCGGTACGGGAGGCCGCCGACGTGGGCGTCTCCCTGCTGGAGCTGGACGAGATCGCGCATCAGGTGCTGCGTGACGCGGGCGCGACGTCACCTTTCCTCGGCTATCACCCCTCCTTCGCGCCCACGCCCTTCCCCGCGGTCGTCTGCGCCTCCGTGAACGAGGCGATCGTGCACGGCATCCCGACGGACCAGCGGTTGCGCGACGGCGACCTGGTCTCCATCGACTTCGGCGCCGAACTCGGCGGCTGGGTGGGCGACTCGGCGATCAGCTTCATCGTGGGCAGGCCGCGCGCGGCGGACGCCCGGCTCGTGGAGACCGCCGAGCGGGCGCTGGCCGCGGGCATCGAGGCGGCCGTCGTCGGCAACCGCATCGGGGACATCGCGCACGCGATCGGCACGGTGTGCCGGACGGCCGGGTACGGGATCCCGGACGGGTTCGGCGGCCACGGCATCGGGCGCCGGATGCACGAGGACCCGGGCGTCCCGAACGAGGGCCGCCCCGGGCGCGGAATGCCGTTGCGGCACGGGATGGTGCTCGCCATCGAGCCGATGCTCATCGGCGGCGGCACGGACGGCTACCACGCTGCTCCCGACGGCTGGACGCTGCGTACGAACGACGGCTCGCGGGCGGCGCACGCCGAGCACACCGTGGCCATCACGGACTCGGGTCCGCGCATCCTGACGGCACGCTGACCCCGTAGGTCACGAACCGCGGGGCGCCGGGGGCGACTTCACGCGCGACAAGCCCTCGGACCCACGTGTCCCCGGGGCGGGGGGGGCGCCGCGCCCCGGGGGCCCCCGCCCCGGGCGCCCCCACGAGCCGCCCCCCCCCGGGG
>NZ_JBHXDQ010000026.1:75639-102565 GCF_042725875.1 Streptomyces sp. NPDC127038
CCGGGGGGGGGGGGGGGCGCACTCCCCGCGCCACACGCCCGCGCCCCCCGGGGCCCCGGGGGGCCGGGCCCCCCCCCCCCGGGGGGCCCCGAGCCGCGGGACACGAACGGAGCCGCTCGACCCGGGGCGTGTCGGGCCTAGTTCACGGGCCGTACCACCATGGCCGAGCCCCCGCCCCTTCGTACCTTCTCCGCCGCGGCCAGCCACGCTCCGTTCGGGAGGCGCTGGACGCCCGTGGCCGCGCCGATCTCCGGGTTCGGCTTGAAGGAATGGCCGATGGCTTCGAGCTGCGCCCTCAACGGGCTGTCGTACAGTCCCGGTTCGAGCTCGGTCTGGGCCGCGTTGCGCTGACTGGCGCGCGGCGCGGCGATCGCGTCGACCAGCGGGAGCCCGCGGTCGACGAACTCGGTCAGGGTCTGGAGAACCGTGGTGATGATGCTCGCTCCGCCGGGCGAACCGAGCGCCACCACAGGCCGGTCGTGCCGGTCGAGGACGATGGTCGGCGAGATCGACGAGCGCGGACGCTTGCCGGGGCCCGGCAGATTGGGGTCGTGCACGGCCGGACTGGCCGGTGTGAAGGAGAAGTCCGTCAGCTCGTTGTTGAGGAGGAATCCGCGTCCCGGGACGGTGATGCCGCTGCCGCCGGTCTGCTCGATGGTCAGGGTGTAGGCGACGACGTCGCCCCACTTGTCGGCCACCGTCAGATGGGTCGTGTTCTCGCCCTCGTACGTGGTCGGTGCCGCCGTCCCGGTGGCGCCGCAGGCGGCGGGGCGGCTCGGGTCGCCGGGTGCCAGCGGGCTCGTCAGCACCGCGTCGTCCTTGATGAGGCAGGCCCGGCCGTCCGCGAACCGCTGCGAGAGCAGGCCCTTGGTCGGCACGTCCTCGAAGGCCGGGTCGCCCACCCAGCGGCCCCGGTCCGCGAAGGCGATCCTGCTGGCCTCGATGAAGTGGTGCAGGTACTGCGTCTCGCTCGCCTTCGAGAGGTCCGTCCTCTCCAGGATGTTGAGCGCTTCGCCGACGGTGGTGCCGCCGGAGGAGGAGGGGGCGATCGAGTAGACGTTCAGACCCCGGTACGACGTCCTCGTGGGCGCCTGGCGCTTCGCCCTGTACGCCGCGAGGTCCTTCAGGGACAGCTTGCCGGGACGGGCGTCGTAGCCGGACGCCGGGTCCACGGGGGGCTTGTCGACGGTGGCGACGATGTCCCGGCCCAGATCGCCCCCGTACACCGCGCGCGTGCCCTTCCTTCCCAACTCCTCGTACGTGCGCGCCAGATCGGGGTTCTTGAAGGTCGACCCCACGACCGGCAGCGAGCCGCCGGGCAGGAACAGCTTCGCGGTGTCGGGGAAGTCGGCGAAGCGGGCCTGGTTCAGTTCGGTCTGCGCGCGGAAGGTCGAGTCGACCGTGAACCCGGAGCGGGCGATGCGCTCGGCCGGCTTCAGGACGCTGCCCAGGCTCCGGCTGCCCCAGGAGTCCAGGGCGCTCTGCCAGGTGGCGGGCGTGCCCGGGGTGCCCACGCTGAGACCGCTGGTGACGGCGTCCGCGAAGGCGAGCGGCTTGCCGTCCTCCAGGAACAGTCCGGAGTCGGCGGTCAGGGGTGCCGTCTCCCGTCCGTCGATCGTGTGCACCGTACGGGACTTGGCGTCGTAGTAGACGAAGTAGCCGCCTCCGCCGATGCCGGACGAGTAGGGCTCGGTGACGCCGAGGGCCGCCGCCGTGGCGACGGCCGCGTCGACCGCGTTGCCGCCCTTCCTCAGCACCTCGATGCCCGCGGCCGAGGCGTCCGCGTCGACGCTCGACACGGCGCCTCCGTACCCGACCGCGACGGGCACCTTCGCCACGGGCGTTCTCGCGGTCGTGGCCGCCGCCGGTGCCCCGGGCGGCGCCGCCGCGCCCACTAATGCCGTCGCGGCCGAAACCGCCAGGACCGTCAGATTCCGCGCAAGAGGACGTCGCATCAATACCTCCAGTCAACAGCCGTCCGCGCAGCGTAACTTCACCGC
The DNA here is from genome assembly GCF_042725875.1 of Streptomyces sp. NPDC127038. Classification (NCBI taxonomy): domain Bacteria; kingdom Bacillati; phylum Actinomycetota; class Actinomycetes; order Kitasatosporales; family Streptomycetaceae; genus Streptomyces; species Streptomyces sp. NPDC127038. The sequence continues at coordinate 77,640 of NZ_JBHXDQ010000026.1, forward strand.
CGTCACCGCATAAGGCCCCCTCGAACACGGTTCCGCGGGCCCGCTAGCATGCGCGCACATGACTGACGACGTGCGCAACATCGTCCTCGGCGTCCTGGCCGCCGGCCTCAGTGCCGCGCTCGGCTGGCTCGCCCGCACCTACCTGTGGAAGCGCAAGCTCCGCCGCAAGCAGGCGTTCTTCGGGCTGCCCGACAACGCCGAATCACTCCTTGTGGTGAACCGCGACGCGGGCGGCCCCGAGCTCACGGTGACGCGGCACGACGTCTTCGCGCTCCTCGAACTGTCCGCACTGATCAAGGACTGCGGCGCGCACGCCCAGGTCATCGCCCACGACGCCACACAGCAGGGGTTCGGCGAGCGCACGGAGTTCTGCGTGGGCGGGCCGGCCTCGAACCGGCGCATGGCCGCGCACCTCCAGTCCCTGCTGCCCGGCGTCCAGGTCAACACCGACTCCGGCCGGGGACCCGACCGGGGCGCCTTCCAGATAGGCAGCGAGCGCTACCGCCTGGAGTCCGGCCAGGCCGAGTACGTGATCCTGGCCCGGCTCACCGCCGGTCAGAGCCGTGACGTGAGACCGGTCTTCCTCTTCTGCGGCCAGCGCGCGATCACCAACCAGGCGGCGACCCGCTATCTCGCCCGCAACCACGCGCGGCTCGCCCGCAAGCACGGCGGCAACAGCTTCGTCCTGCTGCTGAAGGTCGTGAACTCCCAGGCGTACGGCCCCGATGTCGTCGAGGTCGTCGCGGACGTCACCCGCGCCGCCCAGGCCCCGCTGCCGACGCCGCCCGCGCTGGAGCCGGCACCGGACCCGGACGCGGAGCCCGGCCAGGACGGTGAGGGTGCGGCGAGGCCGGCCACGCCCCGGGCACGCCGCCGTACCTGACGCGCGGCCGGTCCCGGCGATTGGCAATGAACACTTCAACAATCGTTACTCGCACGTAACTTACCGACGGGTTACTTCGAGTAGCCGCCGCGGTTACCGTCGGGTCACCTTGCACTGACCAAGTGAGGAGTGACCCGTTGGGAAACGGTCGCAACCCCCTGCGCACATCCGCCGTCGGCGCCCTCTCCGCCACCCTGATCGCCGCCGCTGGCCTGGGCCTGGCGCCCGCCGCCCAGGCGGCCGGCCCGTCGGGCGGCGTCCGCTTCGTGGACATCTCCGGTGACGGCGGCACGACCCTGAAGGCCAACGTCGTCACCCCGGCGGGAGCGGACGGCACCCGCTCCTACCCGCTCATCGTGCTGCCCACGAGCTGGGGCCTGCCGCAGATCGAGTACCTCGCACAGGCCCAGAAGCTCGCGAACTCCGGCTATGTCGTCGTCAGTTACAACGTCCGCGGCTTCTGGCAGTCGGGCGGCGAGATCGACGTGGCCGGCCCCCAGGACACCGCCGACGTGTCGAAGGTGATCGACTGGGCCCTCGCCAACACCCCCGCCGACGCCGGGAAGGTGGGCGTGGCGGGCGTCTCGTACGGCGCCGGGATCAGTCTGCTGGCCGCCGCGCACGACAAGCGCATCAAGGCGGTCGCGGCACTGAGCGGCTGGGCGGACCTGACCACCTCGATCTACTCCGGACGCACCGAACACGTCCAGGCCGCCGCCCTGCTGGACGGCGTGGGGCACATCACCGGGCACCCCAGCGCCGAGACCCAGCAGGTGCTCAAGGACTTCTTCTCCTCGAACCTGTCGAAGGAACAGTCCCTGATCGACTGGGGGAAGGTGCGCTCCCCGGAGACCTACCTCGACGGGCTCGACAAGAACCGCCCCGCCGTCTTCATGGCCAACACCTGGGGCGACACGATCTTCTCGCCCAACCAGTACGCCAAGTTCTACGACGAGCTGACCGGGCCCAAGCGGCTGGAGTTCCGCCCCGGCGACCACGCCACCGCCGAGATCACCGGCCTGTTCGGGCTCCCCAACGACGTGTGGACCGACACCGGCCGCTGGTTCGACCACTATCTGCGGGGCGAGGACAACGGCATCGACCGGGAACAGCCGGTGCAGCTCAAGTCCCGCTCCACGGGCGGTTACGAGGGTTACCCGGACTGGAAGTCGGTCGGCGCGACCACCCGGAAGATCGCCCTGGAGGGCACGACCAGGATCCACACGAACGTCGACTCGGGCGCGGACGGCGGGATCATCTTCCTGTCCAGCATCCTCGACCAGCTCACCCGGATCCCGCCGATGGCCTCGATCCCGCTGCTGCCGCGCTACTGGGCCGCGGTGTGGCAGTCACAGACCTACGCGAGCCCCCAGCGCGTACGGGGCACCGTCAGACTCCACACCACGGTCACCGGAACGCACGAGAGCGGCACGTTCATCGCCTATCTCTACGACGTGGGCCCGCTCGGCATCGGCAAGCTGATCAGCAACGCGCCGTACACGTTCCACGGGCAGACGCCCGGCACGCCGTTCGGTGTGGACCTGGACCTGTTCTCGACGGCCTACGACGTCCCGGCCGGTCATCACCTGGCCGTGGTCCTCGACACGGTCGACCCGCTGTACATCGAGCACAACCCGTCCGGCGCGCAGCTGACCTTCTCCTCGCCGGAGCACGACCCGTCGTACGTGTCGGTGCCCCTGCGCGAGCAGTGATCTCCGGCTGGCGCCGGCCGGGCCTGGCCCTGTGAGCTGCTGCCCCCTACAGCGTCGGGGCTGTGTGGGGTACCCCACCCGGCAGCAGCGTCCCTGGTTCGGCCGGAGCCACGCCCACGGCCTCGGTCTCGGGACTGTGCCGCACCCGCCCGTACGCCCGCGGGGCGGACCGGTGGAGCGGCACACACATCCCGGTGCGGAGCGGCGAGGTCACCGTCACCACGGGGATGAACGGCAAATCGTAGTCGAGGATCGCCGCGTCCGGCCTCCCGGGCCCGAGGAAGTCCGCCTCACCGGACAGTTGAGGATCTGTTCGACGGGCCGGTGACCGGCTTCGCCTCCCGTGCCGGAGGCGAGGTCGTCGTCCTGCGGAACATGCGGCTCCCGAAGTGCGTGGTGTCGTCGTACGGGCCGATCGGGGGATCGACGGCCATGCCGGTACCGCCCCCGTCCGGCGGCGTCGGCCATCGCAAACTATCGGCGCAAATCATCACTTAAGGGACGACACGCACAGCTCGGCATTAGCCGTATTTGAGGCTGGATCCCATGACCGCGCCGGTCAGGCCTCCGTGGCCTCGGCGTACATCTGGGACAGCTCGGGGACACCCTGCACGGCCCAGTCGAGGCCCGCCTCGACGACCGGGATCTCGCGGCCCGAGGGGAGCAGGACGGCCGGGCTGCCGCCGGGCCACACATGCCAGCAGGCGCCCGGCACCGTGCGCACCACGACGGTGCCGAGATAGAGGCCGGCGTCGTTGCCGAGCCAGGGCAGCGCCTCGGGGTCGTCGCGCCACAGTGGCAGAAGCTGGTCGAGGGCCACCAACGAGTCCGGGGTGTCGTCCAGTTCGAGGCCGACGGACGCGGCCTGGGAGCGCAGCAGTTCACACTCCGAGAGCAGCGCGGCCACTCCCACCGGGTCGTCCTCGAAGGCCTTGGCGAGAGGCCGGTCCGGTCGCACCGGATGCCGCTTGAGCAGCTTGTCCAGGAAGGGGATGTTCATGACCGGCCTCTCCGTGGGGTGCGATCGTCGAAGCTCCGTGTCCCGTCGCGTGAAACAGAATGCGGCTAACGGCATTTCATCACGGAATCGGGAAAATCAGGCATACCGGAACGCTCGCGGAGACCCGGGATTCCCGGCGGATTCCCGGACCCCGCGTGGGGAGAGGATGCCCGCGATCGCGGGGCCGGATACCTTCCTAGACGTCCAGGTCCACGACGACCGGCGCGTGGTCCGAGGCGCCCTTGCCCTTGCGCTCCTCGCGGTCCACGTACGCGTCCTTGGCCGCGGCCGAGAACGCCTCGTTGCCGTACACGAGGTCGATGCGCATACCGCGGTTCTTCGGGAAGCAGAGCTGGCGGTAGTCCCAGTACGTGTACGGGCGGTCGTACTTGAGCGGGCGCGGGACCACGTCCGTCAGCCCCGTCTCGCGCAGGGCGGCCAGCGCGGCGCGCTCGGCCGGGGTGACATGGGTGAGGCCCTCGAACGCGGCCACGTCGTACACGTCGTCGTCGGTCGGTGCCACGTTGTAGTCACCCATCACCGCGAACGGGCGGGCGCCCGCCGCGTCGCCGGCCACCGCCGCCCTCAGCGCCTCGAACCACTCCAGCTTGTACGCGTAGTGGGCGTGGTCCACCTCGCGGCCGTTCGGCACGTACACCGACCAGACACGGACCGGGCCGCAGGTCGCGGACACGGCCCGGGGTTCCTCCACGCCCTCGTACGCGGGACCGCCGGGCAGGCCCTTGACCACGTCCTCCAGGCCGACCCGGGAGATCACCGCCACGCCGTTCCAGCGGCCCGTGGCGTGCACCGCCGACTCGTAGCCCAGCTCCCGCAGCTGCTCCGACGGGAACTGCTCCGCCGCGACCTTGGCCTCCTGGAGGCACAGCACGTCGGTGCCGCTGCTCTCCAGCCAGGCCAGCAGCCTCGGGAGGCGGGCGGTGATCGAGTTCACGTTCCAGGTCGCGATACGCATGCCTCACAACCTACCGGGCGGGTCTGACAACGGGCCCGCACCCGCCGTCCCGTGCGGCCGGTTCAGACCTGCGCCGACGCTCCCGGCGCCAGCCTCAGGTGCTCCGAGCCGCCGAGGGCGCCGATCTGGCGGTCGTAGATCGGCCGGGCGAGGTCCGTGAGCAGGGCGTCGTGGATGTCGTACGCGCGTTGCGGCCGGACCTCCCGGACGTACTCGATGACCTCGGAGATCTTGTTCCACGGGGCCATCACGGGAAGCATGAGCGTCTCGACCGGCCGGCCGGGGACGGTCAGGGCGTCCCCGGGGTGGAAGACGCGGCCGTCGTCGACGAGGTAGCCGACGTTCGTGATGCGCGGGATGTCCGGATGGATCACCGCGTGCAGTTCGCCGTGCACCTGGACGTCGAACCCGGCGGCGGTGAAGGTGTCGCCGTGGCCGACGGTGTGCACCCGGCCGGGGAAGGCGGCGGAGACCTGCTCCGCCACCGACCTCAGGGTCCAGATCTCGGCGGCCGGGTCGGCCTCCATGGCCGTGCGGAGCCGCCCCTCGTCGAAGTGGTCGGGGTGCTCGTGCGTCACGAGGATGACGTCCGCGCCCAGGGCCGCGTCCTCCTCGCTGAAGCCCCCGGGATCGATGACGAGCGTGCGCCCGTCCTTCTCGAGACGGACGCAGGCGTGCGACTTCTTCGTGAGCTTCATGAGTCCATCGTGCCCCCGCACCGGCCCCGGAGGTCACTCGGGCGGAGGGGAGCCGCCCGGTCGTTCCTCCGGTGACCGGGCGGCTCGGCGGGCTCATTCCTGGGGTGTGGTCTCCTCGTGGATGACCTTCTGCGCCACCCGGAAGGCGGTGTTCGCCGCCGGGACTCCGCAGTAGACGGCCGTCTGGAGCAGCACCTCCTTGATCTCGACCGGGGTGAGACCGTTGCGCAGGGCGGCGCGGGTGTGGACGGCGAGCTCCTCGAAGTGGCCGCCCGCGACCAGCGCGGTCAGCGTCACACAGCTGCGCGCACGCCGGTCGAGCCCGGGACGGTCCCAGATTTCGCCCCACGCGTACCGGGTGACCAACTCCTGGAAGTCACCGGAGAAGTCGTCGGCCGAGGAGAGCACCCCGTCGACGTGCGCGTCCCCGAGCACCTCACGGCGCACCTTGATCCCGATGTCGTACGCGTCCTGCCGTCCCGTGAGCTCGGACGCCACGGGGGCCGGGGCGATCTCGGCGAAGGGCGCGACCGGGGGCGGTGCCGTCTGCACCGGGTACGCCTGCGCCTGCGCCTGCGGGACCTGCACCGCGAGCTGGCCGGTCGTCGAGTCGAAGGCGGGCAGCCAGGCGCTGGAGAAGTGCCGTACGAGCAGGTCCGTCACGGCGGCGGGCTGCTCCACGGGAACGAGGTGCGAGGCGCCCGGGACGACCGCGAGGCGGGCGTCCGGTATGCCGGCGACCAGGGTGCGCGCCTCGGCCGGCCCGGTGACCTGGTCGTCGGAGCCGGCCAGGACGAGGGTCGGCACCCCCACCAGGCCCAGTTCGCCGCGCACGTCGAAGGCGGCGAGCGCCTCGCAGGCGGCGATGTAGCAGCCGGGATCGGTGGTGCGCACCATCTGCACGGCCCACTCGGTGATCGCGGGCTGCGCCGCCGCGAAGCCGCTCGTGAACCAGCGTTCGGGCGAGGTACGGGCGATCGGGTCGAGGCCGTTCGACCGGACGATCACTCCGCGCTGCCGGAACTCGTCGGCCGTGCCGAAGCGGGGCGAGGCGGCGATCAGCGCGAGGGACGCGACCCGCTCCGGGCGGCGCAGCGCCAGTTCGAGCCCGATGGCCCCGCCGAAGGCGCAGCCCGCGTACCCGAAGTGCTGGATGCCCAGCTGATCGAGCGTGGTCAGCAGCCGGCCGGCGAGCTCGGACACCGATCCGGCCGGGTAGGCGGGTGCTCCGCCGTGTCCCGGCAGATCGAACCGGAAGATGCGCCAGCTCTTCGCGAGCTCGGGGACCTGCCTGTCCCACATGTGCCAGGTGGTGCCGAGCGAGGGTCCGAGTATCAGGACCGGAGCGTCTTCCGGGCCGTCGAGGCGGTATTGCAGGGCAGGGGTCTTCGTCTCACTCACGCCCTGCACGTTCTCACATCTTGCCGATTCGTACGTCCTTGGGTGGACCGCCCTGTGCAAGCCGTCCCCCCATGTGATAGCCGCGTGAAGGTCTCGCGCAGCCTGCTTCACACCCCCGTCGAGGAACCCGACGGGGGTCAGAACTCGTCCGGGGCGCCGAGTCCGGTCAGCGCTCCGACCGGGTCGAGGTCCGGGGTGCCGCGGGGCCACCAGTCCTCGTGGCCCGGCTCGGACTCGTAGGCGTACCACAGTCCGTTGCGGCCGAGGCGGAGCTGGGCGTGGCCACTCGGATGGGTGAGGTGGTTGCGCCAGGGCCGGAAGGCCGGGAAGTCGGCCGCCATGAGCAGCGGCCGGGCCCGGTCGAACCGGCCCGCCGGGGGGTCCCAGGGTTCTTCGAGCACGCCGAGCGCCTCGAAGCCGCCCTGCCGCCAGGCGGCGACCGCCCGGGCCAGATCGACCGGGGTACGGCCGGTCGCGGAGGCGAGCGAGGAGTAGAGGGCGCGGGTCGCGGCGGTGAGCCCCGACCCTGGGCGGGCGGCGGCGACCCGCACCGCGTCCTGCCAGAGCGTCAGGTCCGCGACGGGGTCGCGGCCCGAGGTCAGCAGCGTGTACGCGCGGGCCGCCGCGTCCGTGGCCAGCTGGTCGAGCGCGAACGCGTCCGGGCCGCCCGGCGCGCCCGGGTAGGCCGGCGGCTGCCCGGGGTGCGCGGGCGGTGGCAGCGGGACGGGCGGCTTCGGCAGCAGGCGCCGTGCGAGGACGTCTCGGGCACGCACCCCTGCGGGCCGTGCAGGGACCCGCTCCTGGGCGGCGCGGGCCGCCCGGGCGGCGTTGCGCCGGGAGAGGTCGTCGAGCAGTTCGCGCTCGCCCCGGCCGCGCAGCAGGAACAGGACGAAGGGGTCCTGGTCCAGCAGCCGTGCCGTCTGGTAGCAGAGAGCCGCGGCGTGCTTGCACGGGTGCCCGAAGTCGGGGCAGCTGCACCGGGGTTCGAGTTCGCCGGGGCCGGGGAGCAGGTCGACGCCGCAGTCCGCGAGCGACCTGGGCATCTCCTTGTCGAGCAGCGCCGCGATGTGTCCGGGCCGCTCGGCGGCCGCGTCCAGGAAACGGTTCCAGTCGTCGTCGGTCAGTGTCCGCACCCTGACCTGGACGCGGTAGGGCCGGGGCCGGCTCCCGTGCACATAGGCGAGCACCAGGCCCGGGGTGACGGTGACGGCGTCGACGTACCCCTGCCCGGCGTACGTCCGCCCGCGCGCCAGCCGTGCCGTGTCCAGCGCCCCTTCCTCCAGCGCGGTGACCCAGGCGTTGCCCCACCACGTCTCCGCGAACCCGCCCTCGTCGACGGCCCGTGCGGGGTAGGCGGGGAATGTCCGGCGCAGCTCGCCGTCGCGGCGGGGGGCCGCCATGGAGCGGGGGGACCGCTCACCGGTGCCGGGTCCGGCGGCGAGGAAGTCCAGACCGAGCGAACCGACGGTGAAGGGCTCGGCGTCCTCCGGCACCTCCGGCTCGGCGCCTGGCATGGAGGGCGGCGCGAAGTCGCCGGGGTCGGTGAGGTGTTCGGGGTGGGTGGGGAGTTCCGGGTGTCCGGGGTAGTCGGGGGCCATCCGGTGGTCCGGGTCCGTGCGATCGTCCTGGTCCGTGCGATCGTCCTGGTCCGGGCGGTGGTCCTGGTCTGGGCGGTCGTACGGGTCCGTGCGGTCGTGCGGGTCCGTACCGGGGGCCCGGCGGGTGAGGGGGCCGGGATGCGGGGTGCGTTCGGTGGGGGTGAAGTGATCTACGGGGTCGGCGAGTTGAGGGCGTGCGGGGCGATCGTGCTTGCCCTCGTCGTTCCCGTCGTCGTCCCGGTCGCGGGTCAGCTCGCCGGTGTCGGCGGACGGACGGAACGGTCGCTCGCTGTCGGCGGACCGACGGGACGACTCCCCGGTATCTGCGGACGGACGGGACGGCTCCCCCATGTCGGCGGACGGACGGGACGACTCCCCCGTCTCATCCATCAGGTCGGGCGGCAGCCGGAAACCGTCCGCGAGCAGATCGCGAAGCTGCCGCTGCTGGGACGCCCGTTCCGCGGGCAAGGGGTGCGCGGAATTCCGGCGCCCCCGGACTCCGGCCGGGGACGTCCTGGCCGTCCGGCGCCGCGGACCGACTCCGTTCCCGTCGTCGTCCGCCGCCTGCTCGCCGCCGCCCCCCGCCTCGGACCGAAGCCGCCGCGCCTCGTCCCGCGCGGCGCGCAGCGCCTCACGGGCGATGTCGCCGGGGCGCGCGCCTCTCCCGGCCGCGTCGCCGGAACGCTCCGGCGTGGCAGGCTCCGCCGGGGCGGGCTCGTTGGCCCCCGGCCTCGCCGCCGCGGCGCCGGCAGCGCGCAACGCCCCACGGGCGAGGTCCGCGGGCCGTACGCCTCCCCCGGCCCCGGCCCGCTCGACCCCAGCGTCGGAGCCGGATCCGGTACCCGCACCACCCGCAGCCGCAGCCGAGTGATCGTCGGCCGCGGCCGTCTTCCGTGCGGCGCGCAGGGCCCGGCGGGCCTCGTCGGCGGGGCGGTCCCCGGTGACCGGGCGCGGCGAACCAGCGCCATCGGCCGGTTCGACGGCTTCGGCCCCGGTGGCGCCGGTCTGCTCGTCCTCGGCCCCGGTGACACGGGGCTGCTCGTCCGCGTCCCCGGTCGTGCCGGGCCGCTCGTCCTCGGTCGCGCTCATGTGGGCCTCCGCAGGGAGACGAGGTCCGACAGCTCGCGGTCGGTCAGTTCGGTCAGGGACGCCTCGCCGGAACCGAGGATCGCGTCGGCGAGGGCCCGCTTGGCCTCCAGCATCTCGGCGATGCGGTCCTCGACCGTGCCCTCGGTGATGAGCCGGTGCACCTGGACCGGCTGGGTCTGGCCGATGCGGTAGGCGCGGTCGGTGGCCTGCTCCTCGACCGCGGGGTTCCACCAGCGGTCGAAGTGGACGACGTGGCCGGCGCGGGTGAGGTTCAGACCGGTGCCGGCCGCCTTGAGCGACAGCACCAGGACCGGGGTCGCGCCGCTCTGGAAGCGGTCCACCATGTGTTCGCGGTCGGCGACCGGCGTACCGCCGTGCAGCAGCTCGACCGGGACGGCGCGGGCGGCCAGGTGTTCCGTGATGAGGCGGGCCATGCCGACGTACTGGGTGAAGACGAGCGCCGAGCCGTCCTCGGCGAGCAGGGTGTCCAACAGCTCGTCGAGCAGGGCCAGTTTGCCCGAGCGCGTGGAGGTCCCGAGCGCGGCGGCCCGCGCGTCCTCCTTCAGGAACAGGGCCGGATGATTGCAGATCTGCTTGAGGGAGGTCAGCAGTTTCAGGACCAGTCCCCGGCGGGCGATGCCGTCGGTCGTCTCGATCGCCAGCATGGACTCGCGGACCACGGCCTCGTACAGGGAGGCCTGTTCACGGGTGAGCGGGACCGGGTGGTCGGTCTCCGTCTTGGGCGGGAGTTCGGGCACGATGCCGGGGTCGGACTTCTTGCGGCGCAGCAGGAACGGGCGGATCAGCCGGGCGAGCCGGGCCACGGCCTCCTCGTCCTCCCCGTTCTCCACGGCGCGCGCGTGCCGGGCGCGGAAGGACTTGAGGGGGCCGAGCAGCCCCGGGGTCGTCCAGTCGAGCAGCGCCCACAGTTCGGAGAGGTTGTTCTCGACGGGGGTGCCGGTGAGGGCGACGCGCGCGGGAGCCGGGATCGTCCGCAGGGCCTTGGCCGTCGCCGAGTAGGGGTTCTTGACGTGCTGGGCCTCGTCGGCGACGACCATGCCCCAGGGCTGTTCGGCGAGGTGGGCGGCGGCCGACCGCATCGTGCCGTAGGTGGTGAGGACGAAGCCGCCGTCGAGTCCGTCGAGGGTGCGGTCGGGGCCGTGGAACCGGCGCACGGGGACACCGGGCGCGAAACGGGTGATCTCCCGCTGCCAGTTGCCGAGGAGCGAGGCGGGGCAGATCACCAGGGTCGGTTCGCTGCGGGCCCGCTTCAGGTGGAGCGCGATGAGGGTGACGGTCTTCCCGAGGCCCATGTCGTCGGCGAGGCAGCCGCCCAGGCCCAGGGACGTCATGAGGTCCAGCCAGGCGAGACCGCGGAGTTGGTAGTCCCGCAGCCGGGCGTCCAGGCCGGGCGGGGGCTCGACGGGGGTCACGCCGGCCGTGAGGCGGTCGCGCAGGGTGGCGAGGGCCCCGACCGGGACCGCCTCGACGGTCTCCCCGTCGACCTCGGCGTAGCCGGTGAGCGCGGCGGAGAGGGCGTCCACCGGGTCGAGCAGGCCGAGTTCGCGCTTGCGGGCCTTGCGGACCAGGGCCGGGTCGACCAGGACCCACTGGTCGCGCAGGCGCACGACCGGCCGGTGGGCCTCGGCCAGGGCGTCCATCTCGGTCTCGGTGAGCGGGTCTCCGCCGAGGGCCAACTGCCAGCGGAACTGGAGGAGTTCCTCGCTCTCGAAGAACCCGGTCCCGTCGGTCGCCGAGCCGGGCGCGGGGCGCACCACCGCGGCGGCGCTCAGGTCGTGCGCCAGGTCCCGGGGCCAGTGCACGGCCACGCCGGCGGCGCCGAGCCGGGTCGCGACGACCCCGAGCAGGTCCGACAGTTCTTCCTCGGAGAGGGCGAGGACATCGGGCACGTCCTGTTCGGACAGCCGGTCGAGGGGTGGCCAGACGCGGGCGGCGCGGCGGACGGCCAGGGCCGCGTCGACACGGGCGCGGGGTCCGAAGACCGTGTCGGCGTCCCCCGCCCAGAGGGACGCGGCGTCGACGACGAGGGTGGGGTCGGCGAGGCTGTGCACCTGGACGACGGCGGCGCCCGCCCGGCGCGCCCCCTCGCCGTCGTCGAAGAGCTGGTGGGCGGACAGGTCCAGGCGCAGGGAGATCCGGACGCCCGCGTCCATGCCGGCGGCCACCTCGGCGGCCCAGTCGTGGGCGCCGGTCAGCCGCTGCGGTTCGCGGGCGGCGAAGGGCTTTCCGCCGGTGTACGGGGCGGCCGGGGTGCGGGGCAGGGTGTCGGCGACCGCGTCCAGGAAGGACCGCATCAGCGCCTCGGGGTCGGGCAGCCGGAGCGGCCCCTTGCCGGGCAGGGGGACGGCGTGGCCCTCGTAGGGAAGGGCGTCGGCGACCGCCCTCAGGTGCGCGATGTCCTCCGGGTCGAGGGGGCCCGCACGCCAGGCGTCGAAGCCCTCGGGGGTGAGTCCGGGGAGCAGGCGTCCGCGGGCGACCAGGCGCAGCGCGTGCAGCGCCGCCGCTCCCCAGCAGGCGGTGGCGGGATGGGCGGCGGGGTCCCGCCGCGCGCCCGCGAGCAGGGGCAGCGCCTCGGCGAGGGTGAGGACGACGGCGGGGACGGTGCTCCTGCGGACTCCCTGGCCGTGCGGTCGCACGACGGTCAGGTCGGTGTGCCCGGGCGCGGACGTGCCGGTGCCGGGTGCGGAGGGCTCCGGTCCGTCGGGGTGCTCCCCCGGCCGGTGGGCGTCCCCGTCGTCCGTGGCGGGCCGTTGGTCGCCTCTCGGGTCCCAGAACGCGACGCGGCCCTCGCGGGGCAGCGGCGCGGGCAGGAACACGGCGGCGAGCCGCGCGGAGGGCGGTTCGCCGGGAGAGGGCCGCGGCGCGGGCTCCGGCGCCCGGGGATCGGCCTCCCGCGTCCGCGGGTCGGCGCCGGGCGCGGAGTGCGTCCGTACCGGCGGCGTGCCGGCGGAAGGCAGCCGCGCGCTCGTCGCGTCCACGCCGTGTGGCACGTCCGGTCACCTCCCGCCCGTCGGTCGCATCAGTTGTCTTCGACTCTACGGGCGGGGTCTGACAATCGGCTCCCACGGCCTCGGCGGGGGCTACGGGATGGTGCGCGAGACGAGGTACACCATGGGGTGGTCCGTCCCGGCGCCGTTCACCACGATGTCCTGGGTGGGGGCCGGGTCCTTCTGCTTGTGCACGAGTCCCGCCCAGGGGCCGGGGCCCGTGAACTCCCACCCGACGACCTTCTGGTTGCGGTCGCTGATGGTGATGTCGTCCTTCTTCAGGTCGGCCGCGCTGGTGCCGACGGTCTTGAAGAACCAGTCGAGGCCGGCCCGGCTGGTGCGGAACTGGACGTACAGCCGGCTGGTCTTCCAGTTGTTCGTCTCGTAGTACGCGACCCGGGTCGAGTCGGCGGGCAGCGGGACCTGGTAGAGGCGGCGCTGGACGCGCGAGGGCCAGGCCGCGGTGAGGCCGGTCGCCGAGTACTTGGCCTCCTTGTCCTTGCCGCTGTTGCGGCTCTGGTCGGCGGAGATCACCAGGTAGCCGGCGGGCACGCCGATGAGCAGCACGATGATCAGCAGGGTCAGGGCGCGGCGGCGGAACCTGTGGCGCGGGTCCTCGGGGGGACGCTGGGGCTCGTCGGGGGACGTGGCCTGGCGCGGGAGCGAGGCGGTCACGGCGACTCCTGCCGGGTGCCGCGGCGGGTCTCGGCGTAGCGCTCGTACCGTTCGTAGCGCTCCACCCTGCGCCGCTTGGCACGGCGGAAGCGGCGGGCGACCAGCCGGGCGAGGTCGGCGGCGCCGACCATGCCGGCCTCGGGGCCGAGCTGGGCGCGCGCGATCCGCGCCTCGGGGCGGTAGCCGCGGCCCGTGAGGTGCCGGCGGAAGGCGTCGCGGGCGGGACCGATCAGCAGGTCGTCGGCGGCGCTCACCCCGCCGCCGATGACGAAGCAGGAGGGGTCGAGGGCGGCGGCGAGGTTGGCGATGCCGACGCCGAGCCATTGGCCGATGTCCTGGAGGAGTTCGACGCACATGGCGTCGCCCTCGCGGGCCAGCTCGGTGATCATCGGGCCGGTGATGTCGCCGATGTTGCCCTTGACGTGCTCGATGATCCCGTACGCGACCGGGGAGTCGGCCGCGGCGAGTTCGCGGGCCTCGCGGACCAGCGCGTTGCCCGAGCTGTACTGCTCCCAGCAGCCGCGGTTGCCGCACGGGCAGCGGTGTCCGCCGGGCACGACCTGCATGTGGCCGAACTCCCCGGCGACCCCGAATCTGCCGCGCTTGACCTGGCCGTCCTCCAGGATCGCGCCGCCGATGCCGGTGCCGAGCGTGATCATCACCAGGTGGTCCTCGCCGCGCCCGGCGCCGAAGCGCCACTCCGCCCAGGCGGCGGCGTTGGCGTCGTTGTCGACCAGCACGGGCACCGCGAGCCGCCCGGCGAGGCGGTCGCGCAGCGGCTCGTTGCGCCAGGACAGGTGGGGGGCGAACAGGACGCGGTTGCGTTCGGCGTCGACCCAGCCGGCCGCCCCGATGCCCACGGCGTGCACGTCGTGCCGGTCGGACAGGTCGAGGACCAGCTCGACGATGGTGTCCTCGACGACCTTGGGGCTCTTGGACTTGTCCGGCGTCTCGGCGCGGACCTTCTCCAGGATGGTGCCGTCGGCGTCCACCACGCCCGCCATCACCTTCGTGCCGCCGATGTCGATGCCGACGGTGGGGACGCGGGGTGCCGTCAGGTGGGAGCGGCGCTCGCGTGTGCCCACGGTCCGCAGGACGGTGGCCCGCGCGGAGCCCATGGGGGTGCCCCCCGCGCGAGCGGAGCCGAGCGCTCGGGGCAGCGCGAGGTCGCGGTAGGTGCTCATCGCGCCGATTCTGCCCTACCCCGCACGGGGACCGCACCGTGGAAGCGCGGTGACACAGGTGACGGGTGAGCCGTCCCGGCCGGTACGCCGGGCCGTCCGGCGCGTCGGCCCGTCCGGGTGTTCCGGGGCCGGGTGCGGCCCGGCGCCGCGTGTGCCGCGCTCCGGCGGAAGCGGACGATCATCCGGCCGGATGGGCACAAATACGGATGACAGGTGATGAACACAACACCGGTCCGGCGTCCCTCGGGGCGGTCCCAGGGCCGCGGTCGCGACGGCCGCGCGCGGGTCGCCGCAAGGCCGGACGGGGGCCGCCGGGTCAGGGACGTACGAGGAGCTGGAACTCGAAGGAGTAGCGCGAGGCGCGGTAGATGTGGGTGCCGAACTCGACCGCGCGGCCCGTGTCGTCGAAGGTGGTGCGCTGCATGGTGAGCACCGGCGCTCCCGCGGGCTCGCCGAGCCGCTCGCCCTCCTCGGCGCTGGCCGCGCGGGCGCCGACCGACTGGCGGGCACTGTGGAGGGTGATGCCCGCCCCGCGCATCAGCCGGTACAGACCGGTGGCCTCCATCCGGTCGCTGTCGAGCTCCAGCAGCTTCGGGGGCAGGAAGTTGCAGAGGTACGCCATCGGCTCACCGTGCGCGAGGCGCAGGCGTTCGACCCGGTGGACCTCGCTGCCCTCGTCGACCCCGAGGGCGGCCGCGACCTCGGTGGACGCCGGTTCGACGGTGTTGAGGACGACCTGGGTCGCGGGGCGCTGGCCCGCCGATTCCAGGTCGTCGTAGAGGCTGCTGAGTTCCAGGGGGCGTTTGACCTGGCTGTGCACGACCTGGGTGCCGACGCCACGGCGCCGTACGAGCAGTCCCTTGTCGACCAGGGACTGGATGGCCTGGCGGACCGTGGGGCGGGACAGGCCGAGGCGCCCGGCGAGCTCGATCTCGTTGCCGAGGAGGCTGCCCGGGGTCAGTGCCCCGCGCTCGATGGCCGCCTCCAGCTGCTGCGCCAGCTGGAAGTACAGCGGGACCGGACTGGTGCGGTCGACGCCGAGCTGGAGCGACACGGTCGGATCCACAACTGGTTTGGCCACGGATCGAGCGTAGCTCCGGGACATGTTGACGGGAAGTTGTGAAGTTCGATTGTCCGGACAAACCATTGACAGCGCGACGGGTGGCCCTCCAGTTTGTTCCCATGCGCATCGGACTCATCGGAGCGGGCCGTATCGGCACATTCCACGCGGCCACTCTCAGCCGCCACCGTGAGGTCGGCGGCTCGCTCATCGTCACGGACGCGGATCCCGTGCGGGCCCAGCGGCTGGCGGACCGGCTGGGCGCGACGGCGGCGCCGACGGTGGACGAGATCTTCACGTGGGGCGTGGACGCGGTGGTCATCACCGCCGCCACCTCGGCCCACGCCGAACTGATCGGCCGGGCCGCGCGCTCGGGGCTCCCGGTCTTCTGCGAGAAGCCCATAGCCCTCGACCTGGCGGGAACCCTGGCCGCGCTCGCCGAGGTCGACGCCGCCGGCACGGTTCTCCAGATGGGCTTCCAGCGCCGCTTCGACGTCGGGTACACGGCCGCCCGTGAGGCGGTGCGCTCCGGCCGGCTCGGACGGCTGCACACCGTACGCGCGATGACCTCGGACCAGTCGCCGCCCCCGGTCGGCTATCTCCCGCTCTCCGGCGGGCTCTACCGCGACTGTCTGATCCACGACTTCGACATGCTGCGCTGGGTCAGCGGCCGCGAGGTCGTCCAGGTGTACGCCACCGGCTCCGACGCCGGGCCCGCGATGTTCCGCGAGGCCAACGACATCGACACCGGCGCGGCCGTCCTCACCTTCGACGACGGCATGCTCGCGACGGCTACGGCGACCCGCGTGAACGGCGCGGGCTACGACGTGCGCATGGAGCTCTCCGGCGAACTGGACCAGATCGCGGTCGGCCTGGACGACCGCACGCCGATCGCCTCGACCGAGCCCGCCGGGCCGCCGCCCGCGGACAAGCCGTGGACCGGCTTCCTGGACCGCTTCGGCCCCGCGTACGAGGCGGAGCTCGCCGCGTTCGTCGAGGTGGTCCGCGGCGAGCGCGCCAACCCCTGCGACGGCCGCGAGGCACTGGAGGCGCTGCGGATCGCCGAGGCCTGCGAACTGTCCCGGCGCGAACGCCGCCCGGTCTCCCCGGCGGAGATCCCGGGCGGCAGGCTCTGAGCGGCGCCCGTCACCGGGACGGTCAGGGCGCCTCGGCCGGTACCGGGCCGCTCACCAGCGCACCGGCAGATGGCGCACGCCCCGTATCAGCATGCCGGGCAGCCAGCCGTCCGGCGGTCCGTCGGGCGCCAGGTCCGGGCATCTCTCCAGCAGCGTCCGGAGGGCCACCTGGGCCTCGAGGCGGGCCAGCGGCGCGCCCAGGCAGAAGTGGATGCCGTGTCCGAAGGCGAGATGGCCGCGGGTCGTGCGCCGCATGTCGAAGCGGTCGGGTCCCGGGTAGCGCGCCGGGTCGCGGTCGGCCGCGGTGAGACAGATCATCACCTCTTCGCCCGCCGCGATCGACGTGCCGCCGATGTCGAGCGGCTCTGCGGCGTAACGGAAGGTCGCGTTCTCCACCGGGCCGTCGTGGCGCAGGGTCTCCTCGATGGTGCCGTCGAGGAGGGTCATGTCGGCGCGCAGCGCGGCGAACTGGTCGGGGTGGGCGAACAGGGAACGGACGACGCTCGTGACGAGGTTGACCGTCGTCTCGTGTCCGGCGACGAGGAGCAGGAACGCCATCCCGCGCAGCTCCTGCGGCGAGAGCCGGTCGCCGTCCTCGGCGGTGGTGCGGATGAGCCCGCTGAGCAGGTCGTCCGTGGGGCCGGCGCACCGCTTGTCCTCGATCAGGTCGCCCAGGTAGGCGGCGAGTTCGACGAATGCCTTCTCCGCGCTCTCCGCGCTGGTCGGGGCCACCGTCTCGGTGGACAGGGCGCGGAAGGCGGGCCGGTCCGGGCCTGGCACGCCGAGCAGTTCGCAGATGACGGTCAGCGGCAGCGGATAGGCGAAGGACTCGACGAGGTCGGCCCGCCCGTGCGGCAGCATCGCGTCGAGCAGTTCGTCGGTGATCTCCTGGATCCGCGGGCGCAGTGCCGCGACCCGGCGGCCGGTGAACTCGCCCGCGATCAGCGACCGCAGGCGGGTGTGCTGCGGCGGGTCGGCCAGGAGCATGTGACGGCCGATCAGCTCCTCGCCGTAGAAGACGAACCCCGCGGCGCTCCCGTCCTTCGCCAGCCGCGGGTCGGCGAGCGCGGCGCGCGCCTCCTCGTACCCGACGACGAGCCAGGTCTCATGGGCCTCGTCGGGTGGCGGCAGCCGCACCCGGTGGACGGGGCCGAGCGCGCGTAACTCGGCGTAGACGGGGTGCGGGTCCTCGGTGAACCCCGCTCCGTACTCCCTCAGATCGATCACGGATCTCCTCTCGTCACACCGCTCAACGCGCGGGGTCCACGGTCAGTGCCCGTTCTCCTCCAGCAGTCCCGCGTCGTACGCCAGCAGCGCGATCTGCACGCGGTTGTTGAGGCCGAGCCTGGCGAGGATCCGTGAGACGTGGGCCTTGACGGTGGCGACGCTCATGAACAGTCCGGCGGCGATCTCCGCGTTGGAGCTGCCCCGCCCGACCTCGACGGCGACCTCGCGCTCGCGGTCGTTCAGGACGGCGATCCGGGAACGGGCGTCCGCCCGGCGGCTGTCGAGGGCGGAGCCCGCGGCGTGCGCCATCAACTGGCGTGTGACGGCGGGCGACAGCACGGGGTCGCCGGCCGCGACCCGGCGCACCGCCGCCACGATCTCGGCGGGTGGTGTGTCCTTGAGGACGAACCCGGCGGCGCCCGCGCGCAGCGCCCGCAGCACCTGCTCGTCGGCGTGGAAGGTCGTCAGGACCACGACCTGCGGGGGTGTCCGCCGGGAGCGGAGCCGCTCGGTGGCGGTCAGCCCGTCGACGCCCGGCATCCTGATGTCCATCAGGACGACGTCGGGGCTCGCGCGGTCGACGAGGTCCTCCGCCTCCGCGCCGTCGGCGGCCTCGCCGACGATCTCGATGTCCTCGGCGCCGCCCAGCATGAGGGTCAGTCCCGCCCGCACCAAGGGGTCGTCGTCGACGAGCGCCAGTCGAATCACCGTCATCCCCTCACCCAACCAGCTCGCGGGCCTTCCTTCGCCCCCTGCGCCCTGCCCGTCCCGGACCGGGGGCTCGCCCCGGACCCCGCTCCCCGAACGCCGCGGGGGCCGGATCGCGCCCGCGACCGCCGGTGCGAGCGGGCCTTCACCGGCCCCAGGGCAGCCAGGCCCGGATCCGGAAGCCGCCGTCCTCCTGCGCCCCGTGTTCCAGGTGGCCGCCCGCCAGCGTCGCGCGTTCCCTCAGGCCGATCAGGCCCTGCCCGGAGCCCGGGACCGCGGGCACCGGGCCCGGCGGGGCGGGATGGGCGACGGTCACGGTCAGGCCGTCACCGGCCGCGCCCCGCACGGTCACCGTCACCTCCGCGCCCGGCGCGTGCTTGCGCGCGTTCGTCAGTCCCTCCTGGACGATGCGGTACGCGGTCCGGCCGACGGACGCGGGAACCGCGACCGGGTCGAGGACGGAGCTGTCGAGGACGACCTTCGCGCCGGCGGAGCGGGACTCGGCGACCAGACCGTCGAGCGCCGCGAGCGTCGGCTGCGGCCGCCCCGCCTCCTCGGAGTCCCCGGCCCGCAGCACCCCGATGATCTCGCGCAGATCCTGCAATGCCTCGTGCGCGCTCTCCCGGATCACACCGGCGGCACGGGCGACCTCCTCGCGGGGGGCGTCGGGCCGGAATTCCAGCGCCCCCGCGTGCACGCTCAGCAGGGTGAGCCGGTGCGCGAGCACGTCGTGCATCTCGCGCGCGATCGCCTCCCGGGCGAGCCGCTGCGCCTGCTCGGCCCGCAGCGCCGCCTCGGTCTCGGCCCGCCGCGCACGGTCCCGCAGACTCTGCACGAGCTGGCGTTTGGACCGTACGAACATGCCCCAGCCGACCACCGCCGACGTGAGCAGCGCGGTGACGGCGAGCGCGGCGAGGTACGGCAGGTCGGGGTCGGGCCGCAGCCAGAAGAACGCCGGGAGCAGTGCGATCTGGACGCCGGCGACCCAGGCCACGTAGCGGAAGGGCCGGTGCACGGCGAGGGTGAACAGGGCGACGAGACCCGCACCGCCCGCCGTGTTGGAGATCAGTCCGACCGGGATCATGGCGACGGCCAGTCCCAGCGGCCACCGCCGGCGCAGCCAGACCGCCCCGCAGGCGAGCGCGCCGATGGCCTGGTCGGCGACGGCGAGTCCGTGTGGGACGTCGGGGTCGCCGGTCACGGTGTGCGCGGCGGCGAGGCCGATGACGACGGCCAGCAGGAAGCAGCCGACGTCGACGAACCAGTCGCGCACGGTGCGCCGGGGACGCCCGGAGGGCCCCGCGCGGTCGGCGTCGGGGTCGAGGTCGGCGGCCACGGCGGACGGCAGCAGCCAGCGCGGGGCGTGCGCGACCGGCCCTGGGACGTCGTGCGGCTCGGGCCCCGGTTTGTCACCACTCACGGTCGACAAATCTACGCAGCCGGGCGCTCCGACACCTCTCCTGAAGCCCGGCCGTCGACCAAAGTCGGCCGGGTCCGGACTTTCGTCGGACCGAGACGCACTTTCGTCGGACCGGGGGCGCACTTTCGTCGGACCGGGGTTCGCTTCCGTCGGACCGGGGCGCGCGGCCCGGCGAAAGTCCGCACCGGTCGGGTGACGGACGTCATTGACAACCCGAATCCGTGAAGGTTGTCATGAACAGATGCTGCCGAGATGCCTGGGGACGCGCGCCCGCCGAGCCGCCGGTGCCGCCCCCGGGTCCCGGAGCGGACGACCGCCGCGGAGGTACGGTCATTGACCACGCGCGGCGAACTGCTCGACACCGCGCGGGCCGGGCTGACGGCCCGGCCGGGAGTGCTCCTCCACGGTCCTGCGGGGATCGGCAAGTCCACGCTCGTGGCCGCCCTCACCCGTCCTCCGGCGGCGCACGGCCGGCCCGCCGTCACGGTGCTCTCCTGCGCGCCCGCGCGGGAGGACGCCCCTCTCCCCTTCGTCGGCCTCGTCGACCTGTTCGCCCGCGTGCCGGAGAGCTGCCTGGAGTCCCTGGCGCCCGTGCCCCGGACGGCACTGCGGGCGGCGCTGCTGCGCGGCCCCGAACCGGCCGACGACCTGAGCCGTCTCGCGGTGCGCGTCGCCGTCCTCGAAGTGCTGCGGACGCTGGCCGCCGCCGGCCCCGTCCTGCTGGTCGTCGACGGCCTCCAGTGGCTCGACGGGCCCACCGCCGAGGTGCTCGCCTTCGTCGTGCGCCGCGTCGAGGACATCGGCTTACGCTTCCTGGCCACCGAGCGGGTGGCCGAGGGCGAGCGGCCCGAACGGCTGCGCTGCTGCCCGCCGGACACCGTCGCGCTTCCCGTGCCGCCGCTGGCGGACGGCGAGGTGGCCCATCTGGTGCGCACCGGCTTCGGGCCTGGCGTGCCACCGGCACTGCTGCGGGCCGTCCAGGACACGGCGGCCGGAAACCCCTGGTACGCGGCGGAGTTGGCGCGGGAGGCGCTGCGCGAGGGAGCCCCCGTCGGGTCGGGCCTGGCGCTGCCGGTCCCCCGGGAGCTGCGTGCCCTGCTGCTGGACCGGGTGCGCGCGCTGCCGGAGAGGGCACGGCGCACCCTCCTCGTCGCGAGCGCCGCCGCCCGCCCCAGCCTCACCCTGCTGCGGGCCGCCGGACTGAACGACCCCGCCGCGGACCTGGCCCCGGATCCGGCCGCGGATGCGGTGGAGAGCGACGGGCCGGGCGTCGCGGCGGTCGACGCCGACGGAAGCGTACGTTTCCGGCATCCGGTGCTGCGGGCCGCCGTCTACGCCGACGCCCCCGAGCACTCCCGCCGGGAGGCCCACGCCCTGCTGGCCCGTGCGGTCACCGAGCCCGTGGAGCAGGCCCGCCACCTCGCGCTCGCCCACCCGCACGAGGACGAGGGCGTCGCCCGGACGCTGATGTCCGCGGCCGGGCACGCCCGCCGGAACGGCGAACCCGACGCCGCCTTCGAACTGGCCGGGCTCGCCGCCCGGCGCACCCCGGGCGACCACCCCGCGGACCGCGGCGAACGACTGCTCGCCGCGGCCGAGTACGCCTGTGACGCCGGCCGGCTGGAGGAGGCCGGCGAGGTGGCCGGGACCGTCCTCGCCACGTCGGGTTCGCCGCGGCAGCGGGTACGGGCCCGGCTGATCCTGCTGCGCAACGCCGGACAGGCGCTGGAGGGCACCCACGACCTGATCGAGGAGGGGCTCAGGGACGCCGGTGGCGATCCGGAGGCGCAGGCCTGGCTGCACCACTGGGCGGCGCTGCGCGGCCTGTTGTGCGGGGAACTGGAGGACGCGGCCCGGTTCGCCCGGCGCGCCGCACGGCAGGCGGCCGGGACAGGGGACACGGACACCCGGATCGGGGCGCTCGCGACCCTCGCCCGGGTGCGGTCGTTGGCCGGCGAGCCGGCCGCCGCCGACGCCGCGCTGGAGGAGGCGCTCGCCCTGGTCGGCGGGACCGGCGCCGGCCCCGAGAGCTGGGGCCTGATCCGGATGCGGGCGATCCTCGCCCTGGACTCCGACCGGGTGACCGAGGCCCGGGACCAGGTCACCGAACTCCTCGCCGAGATAGGCGAGTTCGCCGGGGTGGAGGAGGTCATGGCAACACTGGTCGCGTTGACCCGCATCCAGGTGCGCTCCGGGCACTGCCGTGAGGCGCTGCGCACCGCCGCCCGCTGCTCGCGCGCCCTGGCCGAGACCGGCGTCCAGGCGGCTCCCACGCTGTACGCGGCGGCGCTCGCGGCCACCGCGGGCGGGACCGTCGAGGAGGCCCGGCGCCTGGCCCGACAGGCGGTACGGGCCTCGGAGGCGGACGGCGACCGGCTGTTCCTGCTGCGGGCGCTCGCGGTGCTCGGGCAGGCCCAGCTGCTCGTCGGCGACCCGCACGGAGCCGCCGCCGCGGTCGAGACGCTGCGCCGCGTCAAGGAGCTGGGCGAGGCCATGTCCGCCGCCGATCCGCCGCTGCTGCGCTGGTACGGGGACCTGGCCGAGGCCCTGGTCGTGCTGGGCGAGTCCGACGCGGCCGGGACGGTGCTCGCCGAGGCCCGCGCGCGGGTGCCGGGCGACGCGCCCGGGAGCGTACGGGCGGCTCTCGAACGGGCGGAGGGGCTGCGCGAGGCGGGACTGGGACGGGCCAAGGAGGGGGCGGTACGGCTGCGTGCCGCGGTGGACCTGCTGCGCCCGCTCCCGCTGCCCGTGGAGCTCGTGCGCACCCTGATCGCGCTCGGCGCCGTCGAACGTCGGGGGCGCCGCAGGAACGCGGCGCGGACGGCTCTCGGCGAGGCACTGGAGACCGCCACCCGCATCGGCGCGGCTCCGCTCGCGGCCCGGGCCAGGGACGAGCTGGCACGTCTGGAGGCCGGGGACCGCAGGGGTGAGACGGGCGCGGACGGGCCCGAACTCACGCCCACGGAAGCCCGGATCGCCGGACTGGTCGGCGGCGGGGCCACCAACAGGGAAGTCGCGGCGGAGCTGTTCATCAGCGTGAAGACGGTGGAGGGCGCCCTGTCGCGGGTCTACCGCAAGTTCGGCGTCCGCTCCCGCACCGCGCTCGCGCACGCGATGGCGGCCGCCGTCATCGCCTCGGGTGCGGCGGTGGACGCCGTCGACGACGACCAAGTGAGGCCGCCGGAGCAGACCATGACGCTCAGTCAGTCCGGTGGTCCGGGTCCGCGGATCCCCCGCGCGTTCGACACACGCCGTTGACGTGACATCAGCAGTTAACACGTGAAGCAAGGGTTCCCCCGCTTATGCGGGTGGGGCTGATGTTCCTACGTTGAAGCAGTTCCGCTTCGGGACACCACCCCCACTCTCCGGAGGACCTCAGTGAAGTCACGTCTGAAACTGGTCGGTCTGGTCGCCGCGCCGGCTCTCCTCGCCGCCGTCGTCCCCGCCGCCCAGGCCGTGGGCGCGCCCCAGCCGCACCCGGCCCGCACCGCCGTCACCGGAGACGTCCTCAAGGGCCTGAACGGCAACGCGACCCGCACCGGAAAGGTCGCCGCCGGCAAGCGGATATCGGTGGCGATCAGCCTGACTCCCAGAAGCGCCAAGGCACTCGACACCTTCGTCGCCAAGGTCAGCGATCCCCGGTCGAGTTCCTACGGCCACTACCTGACCAAGCGTCAGTTCGCGGCCCGCTTCGGCCGGACCGACGCGGAGATCGGGCAGCTCAAGGACTACCTGCGCGCCCAGGGGCTCACCGTCACCGCCGTCCACTCCGGGAACCTGCTGGTCGACGCGAGCGGCACCGCAGCCCAGTTGGAGAAGGCGTTCGGCACGAAGCTGTCGACCTGGAAGGACGCGGCCTCCGGGCGCTCGTTCTACGCCAACGACGCGGCGCCCACCCTCCCGGCCGCCGTCGCCTCCCTCGTCAGCGACGTGGCGGGCCTCAACAACCGTGCCCAGCTGCACCACCAGGCGCCCTCCACCGTGACCCCCCACAACGGCCCGGGCGGCGGCTACACCCCGGCCCAGCTCAAGGGCGGCTACAACGTCTCCGGCACGTACACCGGCAGCGGCCAGAAGATCGCGCTGATCGAGTTCGACGGCTTCCAGCAGTCCAACATCACCAAGTACGACACCAACTACGGCCTGGGCTCGCCCACTCCGGTGGTCCAGAAGGTGGACGGCGGCTCGGGCGCGCTCGGCGACGGCCAGGTCGAGGTCGAGCTGGACATCGAGGTCCTGCACGCGATCGCCCCCAAGGCGAACGTCACGGTCTTCGAGGGCCCCAACTCCGACGCGGGCGAGGTCGACACGTACCAGGCCATCGTCGACAGCGGGATCCCGACCACCTCGATCAGCTGGGGCGCCGCCGAGAGCGCGCGCACCACGTCCAACATCAACGCCGTGGACGCCGTGTTCAAGGCGGGCGCCGCACAGGGCCTCGGCTTCTACGCGGCCTCCGGCGACGACGGCTCCGACGACGCGGGCAACGGCACCACCGCCGTCGACTACCCGGCCAGCGACCCGTACGTCACCGGCGTCGGCGGCACCAAGCTGACCGTCACCTCGTCCAACACCTGGAGCAAGGAGGTGGCCTGGTCCGGGGGCGGCGGCGGCAAGTCCTCCGTCTTCAAGATCCCCAGCTGGCAGACCGCGGTGCAGAAGAGCGCCGGCGGCGGCTTCCGCCAGGTGCCGGACGTCTCGGCGCACG
Organism: Streptomyces sp. NPDC127038; assembly: GCF_042725875.1. Taxonomy (NCBI): domain Bacteria; kingdom Bacillati; phylum Actinomycetota; class Actinomycetes; order Kitasatosporales; family Streptomycetaceae; genus Streptomyces; species Streptomyces sp. NPDC127038. The sequence goes on from NZ_JBHXDQ010000026.1 coordinate 102,123, forward strand.
CCAACCCGAGCCCCGGTGTCTCGGTCTACTCGCAGGGCTCCTGGACCGCGGTCGGCGGCACCAGCGCCGCCGCGCCCGAATGGGCCGCGTTCGCCGCGCTGTACAACCAGCAGGCCGCGGCGGCCGGTGCCGCCAACCTCGGCTTCGCCAACCCCGCCCTCTACGCGGCGAAGGGCACCGGCTTCCACGACGTCACCAGCGGCAGCAACGGCGCCTACTCCGCCGCCACCGGCTGGGACTTCACCAGCGGATGGGGCTCGTACAACGCCACCACCCTGGCGGCCAAGCTGCTCGGCTGACGGTTCCCGAGGCCGCCGACCCCGGCGGCCGAGGACCGGCGGGCGCGGGGGCGGGGGGGGTGCGACCCCCGACGCCCCCCCGGGGGGCCCAGCTGCCATGATAATGATAACAGTATGATAATCCACAAATAACCGGGCCGCCAG
>NZ_JBHXDQ010000027.1:0-98404 GCF_042725875.1 Streptomyces sp. NPDC127038
CCCTACAGTCCCGGGATCCGTCCGTTGCGGAACAGGTCCACGAAGATCTGGTGGTCCTCGCGCGCGCGGGAGCCGTAGCTGTGCGCGAAGTCCACCAGGAGGCCGGCGAAGCCGTCCTCGTCGGCCGCGATGGCCGCGTCGATGGCCCGCTCCGTGGAGAACGGCACCAGGTCCGAGTGGCCGCTCTCGTCGTCGGCGGCCGCGTGCATGGTGGCGGTGGAACGGCCGAGGTCCGCGACCACCGAGGCGATCTCCTCGGGGTCGTCGATGTCACCCCAGTCCAGGTCCACCGCGTACGGGGAGACCTCGGCGACCAGCTGTCCCGCGCCGTCCAGCTCGGTCCAGCCCAGCCACGGGTCGGCGTGCGCCTGGAGCGCGCGCTGCGAGATCACCGTGCGGTGGCCCTCGTGCCGGAAGTAGCCGCGGATCGCCGCGTCCGTGACGTGCCGGGAGACGGCCGGGGTCTGGGCCTGCTTGATGTAGATCACCACATCGTTCTCCAGGGCGTCGCTGTTGCCCTCCAGAAGGATGTTGTACGACGGCAGGCCCGCCGAGCCGATGCCGATGCCGCGCCGGCCCACCACGTCCTTCACGCGGTACGAGTCGGGGCGGTCGAGCGAGGACTCCGGCAGCGTCTCCAGATAGCCGTCGAAGGCCGCGAGGACCTTGTAACGGGTGGCGGCGTCCAGCTCGATGGAGCCGCCGCCCGGAGCGAAGCGGCGCTCGAAGTCACGGATCTCCGTCATCGACTCCAGGAGCCCGAACCGGGTCAGCGACCGGGCGTCGCGCAGCGCGTCCAGGAGCGGGCCCTCGGCGGTGTCCAGCGTGAAGGGCGGCACCTCGTCGCTCTTGGCGCCGGTGGCCAGGGCGTGGATGCGCTCGCGGTACGCGGCCGCGTACACCCGCACCAGTTCGGTGATCTGCTCGTCACTGAGCGCCTTCGCGTAGCCGATGAGCGCCACGGAGGCGGCGAAGCGCTTGAGGTCCCAGGTGAAGGGGCCCACATAGGCCTCGTCGAAGTCGTTCACGTTGAAGATCAGACGGCCCTGGGCGTCCATGTACGTGCCGAAGTTCTCCGCGTGCAGATCGCCGTGGATCCACACCCGCGAGGTGCGCTCGTCCAGGTACGGGCCGCCCCGGCGGTCCTGGTCGAGGTCGTGGTAGAAGAGCGCCGCCGTGCCGCGGTAGAACGCGAAGGCGGAGGCCGCCATCTTGCGGAACTTCACACGGAACGCGGCCGGGTCGGCGGCCAGGAGCTCGCCGAAGGCGGTGTCGAAGACGGCGAGGATCTGCTCGCCGCGTTGCTCGGCGCTGAGCTGCGGGACCGACATCGCTGGGTGCCTCCTGGTGCAGGTGCTGCGGGACATGACGGGACGGGCGCGCCGCCCCGGGACAAAGGGTCCGTCCACTTCCAACGGACGAACATACGCGGGAGTGCCCGGGTTCCGGCGCCGAACGCAGGCCTCCGGTCCGGCGCCCCGTCCGACGGTACGGATGATCCTCCGCCGAGTGTCAGTGCCGCGGCATAGACTTCGTCGCTGACCCCCCAGACTGTCCGCAGCCTGTCACCGATGGTTCTTCCTGGAGGCCGAAACCGTGTCGAAGCCGCCGTTCACGCACCTGCACGTCCACACCCAGTACTCGCTGCTGGACGGTGCCGCGCGGCTCAAGGACATGTTCGACGCGTGCAACGAGATGGGCATGACGCACATCGCGATGAGCGACCACGGCAACCTCCACGGGGCCTATGACTTCTTCCACACGGCGAAGAAGGCGGGCGTCACCCCGATCATCGGCATCGAGGCGTACGTCGCCCCGGAGTCCCGGCGCAACAAGCGCAAGATCCAGTGGGGCCAGCCGCACCAGAAGCGCGACGACGTGTCCGGTTCGGGCGGTTACACGCACAAGACGATCTGGGCGGCGAACCGGACCGGCCTGCACAACCTCTTCAAGCTCTCCTCGGACGCGTACGCCGAGGGCTGGCTCCAGAAGTGGCCCCGGATGGACAAGGAGACGATCTCCCAGTGGTCGGAGGGGCTCATCGCCTCCACCGGCTGCCCCTCAGGCGAGCTCCAGACCCGGCTGCGCCTCGGCCAGTTCGACGAGGCCCTGAAGTCGGCCGCCGAGTACCAGGACATCTTCGGCAAGGACCGCTACTTCCTGGAGCTGATGGACCACGGCATCGAGATCGAGCGCCGGGTCCGCGACGGGCTCCTGGAGATCGGCAAGAAGCTCGGCATCCCGCCCCTGGTGACGAACGACTCGCACTACACGTACGCGCACGAGGCCACCGCGCACGACGCCCTGCTGTGCATCCAGACCGGCAAGAACCTCTCCGACCCGGACCGCTTCCGCTTCGACGGCACCGGCTACTACCTGAAGTCCACGGACGAGATGTACGCCGTGGACTCCTCGGAGGCCTGGCAGCAGGGCTGCGCCAACACCCTCCTGGTGGCCGAGCAGATCGACACCAGCGGCATGTTCGAGGCGAAGAACCTCATGCCGAAGTTCGACATCCCGGACGGCTTCACCGAGATCACCTGGTTCCAGGAGGAGGTGCGCCGGGGCATGGAGCGCCGCTTCCCCGGCGGCGTCCCCGACGACCGCCAGAAGCAGGCCGAGTACGAGATGGACGTCATCATCCAGATGGGGTTCCCGGGGTACTTCCTCGTCGTCGCCGACTTCATCATGTGGGCCAAGAAGCAGGGCATCGCGGTGGGACCCGGCCGTGGTTCCGCGGCCGGCTCGATCGTCGCGTACGCCATGGGCATCACCGACCTCGACCCCATCCCGCACGGTCTGATCTTCGAGCGGTTCCTCAACCCCGAGCGCGTCTCCATGCCCGACGTCGACATCGACTTCGACGAGCGCAGGCGCGTCGAGGTGATCAGGTACGTGACCGAGAAGTACGGCGCCGACAAGGTCGCCATGATCGGCACGTACGGCAAGATCAAGGCGAAGAACGCCATCAAGGACTCCGCGCGCGTGCTGGGCTACCCGTACGCGATGGGCGACCGCCTCACCAAGGCCATGCCCGCCGACGTCCTCGGCAAGGGCATCGACCTGAACGGCATCACCGACCCCTCGCACCCCCGCTACGGCGAGGCCGGCGAGATCCGCGGGATGTACGAGAACGAACCGGACGTGAAGAAGGTCATCGACACCGCCAAGGGCGTCGAGGGCCTGGTCCGGCAGATGGGTGTGCACGCCGCCGGCGTGATCATGTCCAGCGAGCCCATCGTGGACCACGCGCCGATCTGGGTGCGGCACACCGACGGTGTGACCATCACCCAGTGGGACTACCCCCAGTGCGAGTCGCTCGGCCTGCTCAAGATGGACTTCCTGGGCCTGCGCAACCTCACGATCATGGACGACGCCATCAAGATGGTGAAGGCCAACAAGGGCGTCGACCTGGAGATGCTCGCCCTCCCGCTGGACGACCCCAAGACCTTCGAACTGCTCTGCCGCGGTGACACCCTCGGCGTCTTCCAGTTCGACGGCGGCCCCATGCGCTCGCTGCTGCGCCAGATGCAGCCCGACAACTTCGAGGACATCTCCGCCGTCTCGGCCCTGTACCGGCCGGGCCCGATGGGCATGAACTCGCACATCAACTACGCGGAGCGCAAGAACGGCCGCCAGGAGATCACGCCGATCCACCCCGAGCTGGAGAAGCCGCTCGAAGAGGTGCTGGCCGTCACCTACGGCCTGATCGTCTACCAGGAGCAGGTCCAGAAGGCCGCCCAGATCATCGCCGGGTACTCGCTCGGCGAGGCCGACATCCTGCGCCGCGTGATGGGCAAGAAGAAGCCCGACGAGCTCGCGAAGAACTTCGTCCTCTTCCAGGAGGGCGCCCGCAAGAACAACTACAGCGACGAGGCGATCCAGGGCCTGTGGGACGTGCTGGTCCCCTTCGCCGGCTACGCCTTCAACAAGGCGCACTCCGCCGCGTACGGACTCGTCTCGTACTGGACCGGCTACCTGAAGGCGAACTACCCGGCCGAGTACATGGCCGCGCTGCTGACCTCGGTCAAGGACGACAAGGACAAGTCGGCCGTCTACCTCAACGAGTGCCGGCGCATGGGCATCAAGGTGCTGCCGCCGAACGTGAACGAGTCCGAGCAGAACTTCGCCGCCCAGGGCGACGACGTGATCCTCTTCGGCCTCTCCGCCGTCCGCAACGTCGGCACCAACGTGGTCGAGTCGATCATCCGCAGCCGCAAGGCCAAGGGGAAGTACGCCTCCTTCCCCGACTACCTCGACAAGGTCGAGGCGGTCGCCTGCAACAAGCGCACCACGGAATCACTGATCAAGGCGGGCGCCTTCGACACGATGGGGCACACCCGCAAGGGCCTCACCGCGCAGTTCGAGCCCATGATCGACAACGTGGTGGCGGTCAAGCGCAAGGAGGCCGAGGGACAGTTCGACCTGTTCGGCGGCATGGGGGACGAGGACACCAGCGAGCCCGGCTTCGGCCTCGACGTCGAGTTCACCACCGACGAGTGGGACAAGGCCTACCTCCTCGCCCAGGAGCGGGAGATGCTCGGCCTGTACGTCTCCGACCACCCGCTCTTCGGCCTGGAGCACGTCCTGTCCGACAAGGCCGACGCGGGCATCTCCCAGCTGACCGGCGGCGAGCACGCGGACGGCGCGGTCGTCACGATCGGCGGCATCATCTCGGGCCTCCAGCGCAAGATGACCAAGCAGGGCAACGCCTGGGCGATCGCCACCGTCGAGGACCTCGCGGGCTCCATGGAGTGCATGTTCTTCCCCGCCACCTACCAGCTGGTGTCGACCCAGCTGGTCGAGGACGCGGTCGTCTTCGTCAAGGGCCGCCTCGACAAGCGCGAGGACGTGCCGCGGCTGGTCGCGATGGAGCTCCAGGTCCCGGACCTGTCGAACGCGGGCACCAACGCACCCGTGATCCTCACCATCCCGGCGCTGAAGGTCACCCCGCCGATGGTCAGCCGGCTCGGCGAGATCCTCAGCCACCACAAGGGCGAGAGCGAGGTCCGCATCCGGCTCCAGGGCCCGAGCAAGACCACCGTGCTGCGGCTCGACCGGCACCGGGTGAAGCCGGACCCGGCGCTCTTCGGAGACCTGAAGGTGCTGCTCGGCCCGGCCTGCCTGGCCGGCTGACGAGCAGTAGACGCAGCGAGGGGCGCATCCCGTGGAGGATGCGCCCCTCGCTGTGTGTCCGGGCCTCAACGGCCCACGCGTCGGCCTCAGTTGTGGCCGAAACGCCTCTGATGCTTACGGGCAACATCAGCGGGGCTGCCCTGGGCCTGCGACATCGGCGACTGCTGTGCCTGCGCCGACGACCGCTGTGCCTGCTCCTGCGCACGCTCGGCCTGCGAGGAGCGGTCCTGCTGGCCGCCCTGCTTGCGATTCTTGTTCTTGGCCATGGTGATCTGCCTCCTGTGGGGGATCTAGGGGCCAGGGCCGCGACCAGATTCACATAGGCTGACAAGCAGCGCATTTCGTAGAATTACCGTGCGTAATAAGACCTGTCGGCAGGTGTTCTTCCGATCCGCCACGCCGAAGATCGAGTTCCGGCCGTTAACCTCCGCACGGTCGGGCAGACTCCAAGGAAGCCCGAAGCAAACCTCCCGGAAAGAGGGTGGATCGCGTGGACCGCTGCATCGTCCTGGTGGACGCCGGGTATCTGCTCGGGGCCGCCGCCAGTCTCCTCGCCGGGGAGCCGTCGCGATCCCGGATCACCGTCGACCACGCCGCCCTCATCCAGGGACTGCGCGAGCGCGCCGAGTCCGACACCGAGCGGCCCCTGCTGCGCATCTACTGGTTCGACGGCGCCCCCGACCGCGTACCGCAGCCCGAACACCGCAGGCTCCGCGTGATGCCGCGGGTCACGGTGCGCCTGGGCGCGCTGACCCGCAGCGACGGGCGCTGGGCGCAGAAGGGCGTGGACGCCGCCATGCACGCCGAGCTGACCGAGCTCGCGCGCAACCGGGCCTGCTCCGACGTGGTCCTCGTGACCGGCGACGGGGATCTGCTGCCGGGCATGATGGCCGCCAAGGAACACGGGGTCGCCGTCCACCTGTGGGCCGTGCAGGCCGCGGACGGCGACTACAACCAGTCTGAGGACCTGGTGGCCGAGGCCGACGAGCGGCGCGTGCTCGACCGTGCCTGGATCACCAAGGCGGTCCGCGCCAAGGAGACGGGCGGGATCTGCGCCCCGCCGCCGGTGCCCCGCCCAGAGATCGCCGCCATCCTCTCCGCGCCGCTGCCCGAGTCGGCGCTCGCCGCCGCGGCCGAGCGCTCCGCCCAGGAGGCCGAGCACCACCAGGCGGCCGAGTCGCAGAACGGCACCCAGGAGCGGGCTTCGGCCCCCAAGGGCGTCCCCACCCCCAAGGACCTGGCCGCGCTCCGCGGACCGGGCACCCAGCCCGCCCAGCACCCCGCGAACGCCACCCTGCGCTGGTCCTCGGACAAGGGCTGGGTCGACCGGCCCGGCGGGACCGTGGAGTCCCCGGAGGCCGCCGCGCTGCCCACGCTCGCCCAGCTCACCTCCGCGGAGCAGCGGTGGGCGGACCGCGAGGAGGACATCACCACGGTCGGCGGCGACCCCTACGAGGTCGGGCAGGTCTTCGCGCGCCGCTGGATGGCACGCCTGACCGACCCGAGCCATCTGCAGAAGCTGTCGGCGATGTATCCGCGGGTCCCCCACCGGGTGGACGGCGAGCTGCTGCGCTACGCGGCCCGGTTCGGGCTGCTCGCGCACAAGGACGACCAGATCGACGAACACGACCGCTACGCGATCCGGGCCGGCTTCTGGCGCGAGATCGACGTACGCACCACACCGGAACACGCCCCGGTCGGAGACTGACCCCGCGCGCGGCCGGAGCCGGGCCGAGGCCGTGCAGGAGGTCCGGCGACTGGCCGAAGCCGTCCGGGGGTCCGCGGGCGCTCGCGGGCACCGGGGGACGTCCGTCGAGGCTCTTGTACGGCGGTGCCACCGGCCCGGTCGCATGACGGGGCCCCGGACCACGTACTCTCGTCCTTCGTGAGTACGCGCACGGCACAGGCAGCACCGACGGGACACAGGGGCGATGTCGTGTGCGCCGTGCGAGGTCTCACCAAGACCTATCCGGCCGTCCGCGGCCGCCGCGGCACCCCCGCGACACCCGAGGTCAGGGCCACCGACGGGATCCGTCTGGACATCCGCCGCGGCGAGATCTTCGGCCTGCTCGGCCCCAACGGCGCCGGCAAGTCCACCCTCGTGCGCCAGCTGACCGGGCTGATGCGCCCCGACAGCGGCAGCGTCGAGATCCTCGGGCACGACATCGTGCGCCACCCCGAGCGCGCGGCCCGCATCCTCGCCTACCTCGGGCAGGAGTCCACCGCCCTGGACGACCTGACCGTGTCCCTCGCCGCCGAGACGACCGGCCGGCTGCGCGGGCTCGACCTGCGCGCGGCCCGGGCCGAACGGGACGCCGTCCTCGACGAACTGGGCCTGACCGCCCTCGCCTCCCGCCCCCTGAAGAAGCTCTCCGGCGGACAGCGCAGGCTCGCCTGCTTCGCCGCCGCGCTCGTCGGCCGGCGCCCGCTGCTGGTCCTCGACGAGCCCACCACCGGCATGGACCCCGTCGCCCGGCGCGCCGTGTGGGCCGCCGTCGACCGGCGCCGCGCCGAACAGAGCGCCACGGTCCTGCTCGTCACCCACAACGTCATCGAGGCCGAGACCGTCCTCGACCGGGTCGCCGTCCTCGACGAGGGACGGGTCATCGCCTGCGACACCCCGGCCGGACTCAAGGAACAGGTCGCGGGCGAGGTGCGGGTCGAACTCGTCTGGCGCGAGAACGCCCCGCTGCACGTCCCCGAGGTCGCCGCGCTGCGCGCCCGCGCCGTCGAGTCGGGCCGCCGCTGGACGCTGCGGCTCGCGCCCGAGGAGGCCCGCGCCGCCGTGGCCACGGTCACCGGCGGGGCCGCGTTCGCCGCCCTCGACGACTTCACGCTGGCCACGCCGAGCCTGGAGGACGTGTACCTGGCGCTCGGCGGCCACGCGACGCAGGGACTGGTGAAGGCGTGAGTGTCCGGGGCGTGGAATCCGTACGGGAGAAGGGCGTCGTACGTGAGCGGAACAGGACGGCTGCCGACGAAGGGGAGCAGTTCGACGTGAGTGCCGTACCCGCGGGAGTTCTGCCGGGCGGCGCGCTGCCCCTGGCCGGGGACGACGGAGCGGCCGAGGAGCTGGGGCCGCGCGCGCGGTTCGCGCCCTCGCTGGCCGCCGTGTACCGGGCGCAGCTCTCCCGCGCCCGCGTCGCTCGGATCCCCCTGCTGTTCGTGGCCACCTTCCAGTCCCTCGGCATCATGATCATGATGCGCGGGGTGGTGGACGGCGGCGCCGAGGCCCGGGCCGTGGTGGCCGGCTCGACCGTGCTGGTCGTCGCCTTCGTCGCCCTCAACCTGCTCGCGCAGTACTTCGGGCAGCTGCGGGCGAGCGGCGGACTCGACCACTACGCGACGCTGCCGGTGCCGCCGGCGGCCGTGGTCCTCGGGGCGGCGGCCGCGTACGCCTCCTTCACCGTGCCCGGAACCTTCGTCACGGCCGTCGTGGGGTGTCTGCTCTTCGGGCTGCCGCTGGCCCATCTGTGGGTGCTGGCCGCGGTCGTCCCGCTCGCGGGCGCCGCGCTCGCCGGGCTCGGGGCCGCGTTCGGCCTGCTCGCGCCGCGGCCCGAGCTCGCCACCCTGCTCGGGCAGCTCGGGATGTCCGCGGCCCTGCTGCTGGGCGTCCTCCCGGCGGACCGGATGCCGGCCCCGGTGCAGTACCTGCGGGACCTGCTGCCCTCGACCTACGGGGTCGAGGCCTTCGCCCGTACCTTCGGGGCCCGTCCCGACTGGCCCGTCGTCCTCGGCGATCTCGCCGTCTGCGCCGGGGTCGGGGCGGTCTCGCTGGCCCTCGCGGCCTGGGCCTACCGCCGGGCGGCCGTCCGGTGACGCGGCCGTCGGCGGGGCCTGGCACGATGGCAGGGTGACCGCTCCGCTGACTCCCCCTCCGCCGCCGCACGAACCGTCCCCCGAGGACCGGCGGCAACCGCACCCCGACTGGCAGGCCCAGCACGCTCCCGGCTCCGCGGCTCACCCCGTGCACCCGGGCGCGTACGAGGTCTCCTACGGACAGGACGGACCCGGCATGAAGACCGAACTGCGGGAGGCCGCCGTGATCACGGTCGCGGTCGCGCTCGCGGGGGCTCTGCTCGGGGTGCTCTGGGCGTGGCTGACACCGCACGTGCCGCTGGTCGCGGACGCCACCGCGGTGTACCTCAAGGACACCGAGGGCGAACAGGCGATCGGCGTCGACGGGACCTTCACGCTGCTCGCGCTGGGCTTCGGCGCGGTGAGCGCCCTGGTCGTGTTCCTGCTGCGGCGGCGTGGCGGTGTGCCCCTGGTGATCGCGCTCGCCCTGGGCGGTCTGCTCGGATCGCTGCTCGCCTGGCGGGTGGGGATCTGGCTCGGACCCACGCAGAACGTGGTCGCGCACGCCAAGGCCGTGGGCAAGGGCGTCACGTTCTCCGCGCCGCTGAAGCTCGGCGCCAAGGGAGCGCTGCTGGCCTGGTCCCTGAGCGCCCTGGTGGTCCATCTCGGCCTCATGGCCCTGTTCGGCCCCCGCGACCCCGACCCCTACGAGCAGTACCCCTACCAGCAGAGCCCGCCGGGACCTCCGGCCGCCTAGGCCGGACCTGGAGCGATCCCCGGCCGCCAGGGGAGCCGGGGCCGGCCGGGCGCCGGGTGCGTGGCGGCCGGGCCGGCCCCGGGGTGCGGGTACGGGTCACGCGGGACGGCGGCCGTGGTTGGAGCGGCCCTTCTTGATGCGCCACTTGCGTTTGCGGGTTCTCTTCGACATGCCCCTCGTGCTTAACCGAGGAAGCGGTGTCCGTCGAGGGGCCGCGCGGACCGCCCGGAGCCGCGACGGCCGCCTTCGGCCACGGGGCGCGGGCCGGTACGGCGACGGGCCGGTACGGCGGTACGCGGACGAGGCCGGCGTGGGCGGCCGGTCAGGTGCGTCCGACGGGCGCGGACACTGCGTCGGTGAGCCGTGCGAGGTCGGCGGGGGACAGCTCGACCTCCATGCCGCGGCGGCCGGCCGAGACACAGATCGTGGCGTGCTCCGAGGCCGAGGAGTCCAGCACCGTACGGAGCGTCCTGCGCTGGCCGAGCGGCGAGATGCCCCCGCGGACGTACCCGGTCGTGCGTTCGGCGGCCGCCGGGTCGGCCATCGCGGCCCGTTTGCCGCCCACCGCCGTGGCCAGGGCCTTGAGGTCCAGGGAGCCCGCCACCGGTACGACCGCGACCACGAGCGCGCCGTCGACGTCCGCCACCAGGGTCTTGAAGACCCGCTCGGGCGACACGCCCATCGCCTCGGCCGCCTCGTCGCCGTAGGACGGGTGGGAGGGATCGTGCTCGTAGGCGTGGACGGTGAACGGGACACCCGCCTCGGTCAGCGCCACCGTGGCGGGGGTGCCGCCGGACTGCTTCTTCGCCTTCTTGGCCATCGGTCGTCTCGCAAGCGTCAGTTCAGGCTCGTCGGGCCGCGCGTCAGGTCCGACGCGGGCAACGACGGCAGATTACGGATGATGGCCGTCTCGGCGCGCAGCACCTTCAGCTCCTCGCGCAGCCGCGAGGCCGTGTCGGGTGTCTGGAGCAGCCGCTGCCTGGACGGGACGTCCAGCATCACGGCGGCGGCGACGAGATAGGAGACGACCGCCGGTTCGTCCGGCAGGTCCGCGCCGGTCGACAGCGAGCGCTCTCGCGCCCCGGCCAGCCGCTTCTGGTACTGCCTGAAGGCACGCAGGACACCCTCGGCGAGCGCGCCCGCCTCGTCGCCCAGGTCCTCGGGCAGCTCCTCCAGCTCGGCCGTCAGGAACGCCCCGGAGGTGTCCACCGACAGCAGCCGGACCCGGGTCGTGCCGGTCGCCAGCACCTCGAAGCTGCCGTCGGCGCGCTCCCGGATGGTCGCCGCGTCGGCGACGCAGCCCACCTCGTGGAAGGCCTTGAGCGGATCGTCGCCGAACCCGGCGGCGGGCCCGCGGTCGGGCACGGCCGTCCCGTCGGGCATGCCGGGCGCGCTGGGCGAGACCTCATGGCCGTCGCGGACGGCGACGACGGCGAATCGGCGGGATTCGTCCTCGGGCGTCTTGAGCAGTTCGCGCATCATGGCGCGATAGCGCTCCTCGAACACGTTCAGAGGCAGCACGAGCCCGGGGAACAGCACCGAGTTCAGGGGGAAGAGCGGGAGCCGGACGGTGGTCACGACGGGAAAGCCTAATGGTCGACGGGGTGGACGAGTCCGCCGTACCCGAACCGCGGACGCCGCCGGGGGGCGCTGTCGCGCAGCGGAAGCCCCGAGGCGACCTCCAGCCGGACCTCGTCGCGCAGCTCCAGGTACCGGCCGAGCGGGTCCTCGGAGACCTTGGCCCAGGGGAACGAGGTCACGTACGGGCCGATGAGGCGCAGCTGCTCCAGCGCGTCCTGCCAGCGCTCCAGGCGCACCAGGACGTACGCCAGCAGGTTGCGCACCTCGGCCGGCCACGGGTCGGCGGCGGCGTAGGCCGCGGACACCGAGATCGCGAGGTCGGCGGCGGCGTCCAGGCGCTCGCGCGGGACCTCGGGCCCGCCGCCCTCGGTCAGATAGGCGAAGGCGGCGCGCACCGGCAGCGCCTGGACCAGGGAGCCGGGCAGCGCGTCCTGCGCGGCGGGCTCGGCGAAGTCGAAGCACTCGCTGTGCGAGCCGTACCAGGCGGCCGAGAGGTACTGGAGGGCCGCCACGTGACAGCCGTAGTGGTGCGGGGAGCGCCGGACGGCCTGGGCCCACAACTGCTCGAACTCGGTGTGCCCGACGTTGGTGCCGCGGGCGTGGTCGAGCGCGATCCGCCACGGCACGGGGTCGCGCGGATCGCCCTCGGCGGCGGACGTGATCAGCGGGCCGACCTCGCGCAGCAGTTCCACCCGCGCGGGCGACTCCCAGCCGCGCCGTACCGCCAGTTCGGCCCGGACGAGGAGGGCGTCAGGGTCGTGCGGGTCGTCGGCCTGCCAGCGCCGCAGCCAGGTGTCGCGGGACCGGGCGAAGGCCGCGAGACGCATGGCGTAGCGGTCGCGGTCCTCCCACTCGGCGGATCCGCGGGTGGCGGCCAGCAGTCCGGCCGCGGGGGCGTAGTCGCCTCCGGCCGCCGCGACGAGCACGGGCGCCAGCCGGTGGTCGGGGGCGTCGAGCAGCACCTCCTCGTCGGCCGGCAGTCCGGCGGCGAGGCGTGAGGTGTGCCGTGCCATCCGGGCGGTGCGGAGGAGCGCGCTCAGTAGTGCCATGGTGACGACCATTGAAAACCGCAGGTCGGGGCTGTGCCAGTGGTGATCGGTGACGCTTTCGTAAAACCGTTTGGTTGTGCGCGATGCGGTCAAGGACCGGTAAAGGCGTCGTGTGAGGAGGGTGAGAGAGGGCCATGGAAGGGGGAGCGAACCGGCGTATCGGGGGGCGCGCGGAGTCCGGAGCGGCGCGCGACTCCAGCGCACACGGCTCGAACCGGCGCACCGGAGATCACGCCAACCCCGGCCGGAACCCCCTCCGAGCCCACCGTGAGAGCGGGGGCGGCCGTGCGGCCGGATGCGGCGGCGCGGTCCGGGTCGGCCGTGCGGGGGGACGGGGGTGGCCGTGCGGTCCGGAGCGGCCGTCCGGTGCGGCGTCCGTCGCCGCGGCCCTCCGGGGTCAGCCGCGGCGGAGGAGGCGGGTGGCGCCCGCGGCCACCGTCGTCGCCAGGATCCAGCCGAGGAGGACCACCACCGCGGCCAGCCACTGCCAGCCGCCGCGCAGCTGCCAGTTGCCCGCCTGGCCCAGGTCGATGACGGGCAGCAGCAGATCCAGGGCGTAGAGCGAGGCGTTCCACGCGGGGTGCCCGCCGTTGACCGCCTGGTGGCCCGCGTGCGCGAAGGCGACCGACGTCGTCGCCCACAGCACCGCCATCCACAGGGCGGCACGCCCGGGCCGGTACCCGTAGGCGACCGTCCAGTCCTGGGCGTAGCCCCAGAGCTTGGCGGCGGGCGGCAGCGTCTCGCGGCGCCGGCGCTGCTTGGCGAGCAGCACCTCGCGGGCGTCCTCGTCCTCGCCGGAGTCGCGCAGCACCGCGGCGAGCCGCTCGTAGGGCTCCGGGGCGTACTCGGCGGTCGCCGCCGCCACCCACTCCAGACGCCTGGTCAGCGGGAAGGCGCCCTGCGGGACCAGGTTCTCGTACGTGAAACCGCCCATGTGCAGGCTGCCGGGGCCCGGCCAGCTGGTCGCCCGGTCCACCAGGTTGACGATCCGAGCGCCGGACAGCACGACCTTCCCGCGCTCGGGCCGCTCCCCGAGGAAGCGCAGTTCGGGCGTCTGGACCCGCAGCAGCGACAGCTCCTGGTCGTCGTCGAAGGTGAAGCGCGCCCGGTCGAGGTCGACCGCGTCACCGAAGCGCCCGTCGTCCAGCCGGATCCCGCCCTGGCACTCGAACCGCTGCACCAGCGTGCCGCGCGCCGGTGTCGTGCCGCTGGTCATCAGCGGATTGCCGAGGCCCGCGGGGGTCATGTAGAGCGTGCGGTTGACGGTCAGCTGGGGGGCGTTGAGGGCCAGCCGGGTGTACGGGTTGCTGAGCCTGCTGCCGCGCAGGCTCAGCGACACGCCGACGGTCGCGCTGCGCAGACTGAGTTCGCCGTGCGACTCCAGCATCTCGGCCTGGAGGTCCTGTCCGACCGTCATGCCGTCGCCGGTGAGCGAACGCCCCCGCCGGTCCCGGTAGACGACGGCCTGGTTGAGCAGCAGGTCCGTACCGATGTGCGCGTCGGTCAGCCGTACCCCGTTGTGGAAGTGGCAGCGCGGCAGATGCAGATCGCCCTCGGTGTGCAGCCGGGCCGCCTCCAGCCGGGGCACCGAGCAGTCCTCCAGCCGCAGGGTCGTGAACCGGGACTCCGGCAGCAGCACCTCCTTCTCGAACCGGCACCCCTTCAGCTCCACGTACGGGACCACGGTGCCGCCCGCGAGGTCGAGCACCCCGGTGATCCGCACGCCCGTCAGCTTCAGGGAGGCGACCCGGCCCTGGAGCGGGGGCGGCCCGTCGAGCAGCAGCCAGGCCACTATCCGCGCCCGCACGCTGCGCTCGGGCCCCCAGGGGTGGCCGCCGTGCGGATCGTCGACGGTCGAGTCACCACTGCGCAGGTCGTACACGCTGCCGTTGCGGAACGCCTGCCACATCCCGGCCTCGGCGGCCGTCAGCTCGTCCGGCAGGTCCCCGGTGCGCAGGTCGGCACCCTCGGTCACGGCACGTCACTTCCTCCCCGACTACTCGCGGGTACGTACGTTCGTGCAATGCCCGCTCAGTGACGGCGCGAACGCGCCTGGTGAAGGGGATCATCCGCCGGGGCCGGGGACGGCCTGTATCAGCCACTGATACAGGCGTCCGGCGCCTCCGAGCAGTCTGAGAGAATTGTCCTCGTGATCTCCCGAATCGATCTGCGCGGCGACGCCCTCCCCGAGGGTCCCGCCCTGCGCGACCTGCTGCCCCGAGCCGACTTCGACGTCTCGGCCGCCCTGGAGAAGGTGCGGCCGATCTGCGAGGCCGTGCATCATCGCGGGGACGCGGCGCTGATCGACTACGCGGAGAAGTTCGACGGAGTGCGGCTTGAGTCCGTGCGGGTTCCCGCGAAGGCGCTCGCCGACGCCCTGGAACAGCTCGACCCGGCCGTGCGCGCGGCGCTGGAGGAGTCCATCCGCCGCACCCGTCTCGTCCACCGCGCACAGCGCCGTACGACGCACACCACCCAGGTCGTGCCCGGCGGCTCGGTCACCGAGAAGTGGGTGCCGGTCGACCGCGTCGGGCTGTACGCGCCCGGCGGCCGCTCGGTCTACCCCTCGTCCGTGATCATGAACGCGGTCCCGGCACAGGAGGCCGGCGTCCCGTCCATGGCGCTGGCGTCCCCGCCGCAGAAGGAGTTCGGCGGCCTGCCGCACCCCACGATCCTCGCCGCGTGCGCGCTGCTGGGCATCGACGAGGTGTACGCGGCCGGCGGGGCCACGGCCGTCGCGATGTTCGCGCACGGCACCGAGTCCTGCCCCGCCGCCGACATGGTCACAGGACCGGGCAACATCTGGGTCGCCGCGGCCAAGCGCTACTTCACCGGCAGGATCGGCATCGACGCCGAGGCCGGTCCGACCGAGATCGCCGTCCTCGCCGACGACACCGCCGACCCGGCGCACATCGCCGCCGACCTGATCAGCCAGGCCGAGCACGACCCGCTCGCCGCCGCCGTCCTCGTGACCGACTCGGTCGCCCTCGCGGACGCCGTCGAGAAGGAGCTGGAGCCGCAGATCGCGGCCACCAAGCACATCGACGACCGGATCGTCCCGGCCCTGAGCGGACGGCAGTCCGCGATCGTCCTCGTCGACGGGATCGACGAGGGCCTGCGGGTCGTCGACGCCTACGCCGCCGAACACCTGGAGATCCAGACCGCGGACGCGGCCGCCGTCGCCGACCGGGTCAGGAACGCCGGAGCGGTCTTCGTCGGCCCCTGGGCCCCGGTCTCGCTCGGCGACTACGCGGCGGGCTCCAACCACGTGCTGCCCACCGGCGGCTGCGCCTGCCACTCCTCGGGCCTGTCCGTCCAGTCCTTCCTGCGCGGCATCCACATCGTCGACTACACGAAGGACGCGCTCGCCGACGTCGCCCATCACGTGGTGACGCTGGCGGAGGCGGAGGACCTGCCCGCGCACGGGGCGGCAGTGAAGGCTCGGTTCGGCTGGAAGGTACCCGAGGGCAAGTGACAGGCATCGACGATCTCCCCGTACGGGACGAGCTGCGCGGCAAGACCCCCTACGGCGCACCCCAGCTCGACGTCCCCGTACGTCTGAACACCAACGAGAACCCGTACCCGCTGCCCGAGCCGCTCGTCGAGCGGATCGCCGAGCGGGTCCGCGAGGCCGCCCGCGGCCTCAACCGCTACCCCGACCGGGACGCGGTGGAACTGCGCACCGAGCTGGCCGCCTATCTGACGAAGACCGGCAGGCACCCGGTGGGCGCCGAGAACGTCTGGGCCGCCAACGGCTCCAACGAGGTCATCCAGCAACTGCTCCAGACCTTCGGCGGACCCGGCCGCAGCGCGATCGGCTTCGAGCCCTCGTACTCGATGCACGCGCTCATCGCGCGCGGCACGGGCACGGCCTGGATCTCGGGCCCCCGCAACGAGGACTTCACCATCGACCTCGCGGCCGCCGAGCGGGCGATCGCCGAGCACCGGCCGGACGTCGTCTTCGTCACCACCCCCAACAACCCGACGGGCAACGCGGTCCCCGCGGAGACCGTCCTCGCGCTGTACGAGGCCGCCCAGGCGGCGAAGCCGTCCATGGTCGTGGTCGACGAGGCCTACATCGAGTTCAGCCACGGCGACTCGCTGCTGCCCCTGCTCGAAGGAAGGCCGAATCTCGTCGTCTCCCGGACGATGTCGAAGGCCTTCGGCGCGGCGGGACTGCGTCTCGGCTACCTCGCCGCCGCCCCCGCGGTCGTGGACGCCGTCCAGCTCGTCCGGCTGCCGTACCACCTGTCGGCCGTGACGCAGGCGACCGCGCTGGCCGCCCTGGAGCACACCGACACCCTCCTCGGCTACGTGGAGCAGCTCAAGGCCGAACGGGACCGGCTGGTCACCGAACTGCGCGCGATGGGCTGCGAGGTGACCGAGTCGGACGCCAACTTCGTGCAGTTCGGCCGGTTCGCCGACTCCCACGAGGCCTGGCGCAGGATCCTCGACCGGGGCGTCCTGGTCCGGGACAACGGCGTACCGGGGTGGCTGCGGGTCTCCGCCGGAACCCCGAAGGAAAACGACGCGTTCCTCGACGCGGTACGTGAACTACTGGGCCCTGCGGGGAACGACCCCGCATCCCCGAAGGAGCAGAGCGCATGAACCGCGTAGGACGCGTGGAGCGGGTGACGAAGGAGACGTCGGTCCTCGTCGAGATCGACCTCGACGGCTCCGGCAAGGTCGACGTGGCCACCGGTGTCGGCTTCTACGACCACATGCTCGACCAGCTCGGCCGGCACGGTCTGTTCGACCTCACCGTGAAGACCGAGGGCGACCTGCACATCGACTCGCACCACACGATCGAGGACACCGCCCTCGCCCTCGGCGCCGCCTTCAAGCAGGCGCTCGGCGACAAGGTCGGCATCTACCGCTTCGGCAACTGCACCGTCCCGCTGGACGAGTCCCTCGCCCAGGTGACCGTCGACCTCTCCGGCCGGCCCTACCTCGTGCACACCGAGCCCGAGAAGATGGCGCCGATGATCGGCGAGTACGACACGACGATGACCCGGCACATCCTGGAGTCCTTCGTCGCCCAGGCCCAGATCGCCCTGCACGTGCACGTCCCCTACGGACGCAACGCGCACCACATCGTGGAGTGCCAGTTCAAGGCACTGGCCCGGGCCCTGCGTTACGCCTCCGAGCGCGACCCCCGCGCAGCCGGCATCCTCCCCTCCACTAAGGGCGCACTGTGACAGGCCTTTCCAGCATTCTCATCGTCGTCGGTCTCTTCCTTGCCGGAGGGATCTACTCCTTCGTCAAGCAGGACATGCCCAAGAGCCTGGTCGTGCTGCTCTCCATCGGTGCCGCGATGTGCCTCGTCGCGGGCGTCATGCGGCTGGAGGTGTGGAGTTGAGCCCTTCCAGGAAGGTCGTCGTCTTCGACTACGGCTTCGGGAACGTACGGTCCGCCGAGCGCGCCCTCGCCCGCGCGGGCGCCGACGTCGAGATCACCCGTGACTTCGACACCGCGATGAACGCCGACGGGCTGCTGGTACCGGGCGTCGGCGCCTTCGCCGCCTGCATGCAGGGCCTCAAGGAGGCGCGCGGCGACTGGATCATCGGCCGCCGGCTCTCCGGCGGACGCCCCGTCATGGGCATCTGCGTCGGCATGCAGATCCTGTTCACCCGCGGCATCGAGCACGGCGTGGAGACCGAGGGCCTGGACGAGTGGCCGGGCACGGTGGGCCCCCTGGAGGCCGACGTCGTGCCCCACATGGGCTGGAACACCGTCGAGGCCCCGGAGGGCTCCGAGGCCTTCGCCGGTCTCGACGCCGACGCGCGGTTCTACTTCGTGCACTCCTACGCCGTGCACGACTGGTCCCTCGAAGTCGGCAACCCGCTGCTGCGCGCCCCCCTGGTCACCTGGTCCACGCACGGCAAGCCCTTCGTGGCCGCCGTCGAGAACGGCGCCCTGTGGGCCACCCAGTTCCACCCCGAGAAGTCCGGCGACGCCGGAGCCCAGCTCCTCACCAACTGGATCGGAACACTGTGAGCAAGCTCGAACTCCTCCCCGCCGTCGACGTCCGCGACGCCCAGGCCGTCCGCCTCGTGCACGGCGAGTCCGGGACCGAGACCTCCTACGGCTCCCCGCTGGAGGCCGCCCTGGCCTGGCAGAGCGCCGGCGCCGAGTGGCTGCACCTCGTCGACCTGGACGCCGCGTTCGGCACCGGCGACAACCGCTCGCTGATCGCCGAGGTCACCAAGGCGATGGACATCAAGGTCGAGCTGTCCGGCGGCATCCGCGACGACGACACCCTCGCCGCCGCGCTCGCCACCGGCTGCACCCGCGTCAACCTCGGCACCGCCGCCCTGGAGACCCCCGACTGGGTCGCCAAGGTCATCGCCGAGCACGGCGACAAGATCGCGGTCGGCCTCGACGTCCGCGGCACGACCCTGCGCGGCCGCGGCTGGACCCGCGACGGCGGCGACCTCTACGAGACGCTGGCCCGCCTCGACTCCGAGGGCTGCGCCCGCTACGTGGTCACCGACATCGCCAAGGACGGCACGCTCCAGGGCCCGAACCTGGAGCTGCTGCGCAACGTGTGCGCGGCGACCGACCGCCCGGTGGTCGCCTCCGGCGGTGTGTCCTCGCTGGACGACCTGCGCGCCATCGCCGAGCTCGTGCCGCTCGGTGTCGAGGGCTCGATCGTCGGCAAGGCCCTGTACGCCAAGGCGTTCACGCTGGAAGAGGCCCTGGCGGCGGTAGCCCGGTGAGCGCCGTACGCCGCGTTGCGACCGGCTCGCCGGCGGAGGAGGCCTTCGGCTACTCCCGCGCGGTGGAGCTGCCGAACGGCCTGGTGCTGGTGTCCGGCTGCAGCTCGATCGTCGACGGCGACGTCGTCGAGGACGGCCCCTACGAGCAGACGGTCAACGCCTTCGGTGTCGCGTTCGCGGCCCTGGAGCGGATCGGCCTGGGCCGCCAGGACGTCGTCCGCACCCACGTGCACATCACCCACGCCCGGGACGTCGATGAGGTCGGCCGCGCCCACAAGGCGCTGTTCGACGACATCCGCCCCGCCGCTTCCATGATCATCGTCGAGGGTCTGGTGGACCCGCGGCTGGTGGTCGAGGTCGAGGTGGAGGCGTTCCGCGCGGTCCCCACGGAGCAGACGGTCCCCACGGAGCAGGGAGAGTCGCAGTCATGACCCTGGCGGTCCGAGTGATTCCCTGCCTGGACGTGGACAACGGCCGGGTCGTCAAGGGCGTCAACTTCCAGAACCTGCGCGACGCGGGCGACCCCGTCGAGATGGCCAAGGTGTACGACGCCGAGGGCGCCGACGAGCTCACGTTCCTGGACATCACCGCGTCCTCGGGCAACCGTGAGACCACGTACGACGTGGTGCGCCGCACGGCCGAGCAGGTCTTCATCCCGCTGACGGTCGGCGGCGGTGTCCGCACCGCAGAGGACGTCGACAAGCTGCTGCGGGCCGGCGCCGACAAGGTCGGCGTCAACACGGCCGCCATCGCGCGTCCCGACCTCATCCGCGAGATCGCGGAGCGGTTCGGCCGGCAGGTGCTGGTGCTGTCGGTCGACGCGCGCAGGACCGGGGACGGCTCCTTCGAGGTGACCACCCACGGCGGCCGTCAGGGCACCGGCATCGACGCCGTCGAGTGGGCGCACCGGGCCGCCGAGCTGGGCGCGGGCGAGATCCTGCTCAACTCGATGGACGCCGACGGCACGAAGGACGGCTACGACATCGAGATGATCGAGGCCGTCCGCAAGCACGTCACCGTTCCGCTGATCGCCAGCGGCGGCGCGGGCCGGCTCGACCACTTCCCGCCGGCCGTCGCGGCGGGCGCCGACGCGGTGCTGGCCGCGTCCGTCTTCCACTTCGGCGACCTGAGGATCGGCGAGGTCAAGGAGACCCTGCGGGGGGCGGGACACGCCGTCCGCTGAGGATTCTGGCCGGGGGCCTCGGGCGGGAGCCCTGGCGCCGGGGGCTGTTGAGCGCCGCCGGCCTCGGCCGAGGTGGCGTGCGGCGCGGTGGCCCGCGTTGCGGTGGCCCGCGCGCCGGCGGCCTGAGCCGTAGCGGCCTGCGTACCGGAGGCCTTCGCACCGGGGGTCTTCGCCGCGGTGGGCCGCGGTGGGTGGCCTGCTCGGTCGCGCACAATGCACGGAACGGCCCGGGGCCGGCAGCCGACGCTGCCGGCCCCGGGCCGTCGTCGTGTTCCGGGGAGGCGTGGCCCGGCCTCGGCGGCGTTCGGGATTCGGCGTCGGGCTTGTCGGCCCGGCCCCGGGGGTCGGGAGAGTGGCTGTAAGCCTGATCCCGAAGCCCATGGGGGTGGGCTGTGGGCGTCCGGCCCCGGTGCCCGTGGGAGTGGGGGCTGTGGGTTCGGTCCTGGGGGTCGTGGGAGTGGGCTCTGGGTCCGGTTCCGGGGGTCGGGAGAGTGGCTGTGGGCCTGATCCCGGAGCCCGTGGGGGTGGGCTGTGGGCCCGGGTCCAGGGGGTCGTGGGGGTGGGCTGTGGGCCCGGGTCCAGGGGGTCGTGGGAGTGCGCTGTGGGTCCGGGCCCGGAGTCCGGGGGAGTGCGCTGTGGGCCCCGTCCCGGAGCCCGGGGGAGTGGCCGAGGGGGCACGGACGGCCGGTGATTCTGCCGATGTACGGGGACGGTCGGGGGCGGACAGTGGCCAGCGCACCCATCGAGACGGCCCCCACCGTTCCGTGGCGCCCTCCGGTACCCCGTGCCGGTGCGGCGCCCCGGCCCCGGCGCGGGTCCGTCGCCCTCACCGAGAGGACGCACCCATCGTGACCGTGCACCAGCCGAACCGCCCAGTCCCCGCCGCACCCGGCGAGCCCGAACCCTCCCCCCGCCGTCCGCACCGGCTCACGAGCCGTCTGGTGCGGGCCGGCCTCGCGGTGCTCCTGGCCGCGGGCGGCCTCGTCGCCGCGCAGGCCACCGGGGCACAGGCCGTCGCCGGAACGCGGGCCGTCTCGACACAGGCCGCGACGAACCCGTACGAGCGCGGCCCCGCCCCCAGCAACGCGAGCATCGAGGCGGTCACCGGGCCCTACGCCGTCTCCACGACCACCGTCTCCGCCCTGTCCGTGAGCGGCTTCGGCGGCGGCACCGTCTACTACCCGACCTCGACCGCCGACGGCACCTTCGGGGCGGTCGCCATCGCCCCCGGGTACACCGCCTACCAGTCGTCCATCGCCTGGCTCGGGCCGCGGCTCGCCTCCCAGGGTTTCGTGGTGTTCACCATCGACACCCTCACCACCCTCGACCAGCCCGACAGCCGGGGCCGGCAACTGCTGGCCGCGCTCGACTACCTGACCCTGAGCAGTTCCGTGCGGACCAGGATCGACAGCAGCCGGCTCGGTGTGATGGGCCACTCCATGGGCGGTGGCGGCACGCTGGAGGCCGCGAAGAGCAGGCCCTCGCTCCAGGCGGCGATCCCGCTCACCGCCTGGAACCTGGACACCACCTGGCCGGAGATCAAGACGCCGACCCTGATCGTGGGCGCCGACGGTGACACGATCGCACCGGTCGCGACGCACTCCGAGCCCTTCTACGCGAGTCTGCCGAGCACGCTCGACAAGGCGTACCTGGAGCTCAGGGGCGCCACCCACTTCACGCCCAACAGCCCGAACACGACGATCGCGAAGTACAGCATCGCGTGGCTGAAGCGATTCATCGACAACGACACCCGCTACGAGCAGTTCCTGTGCCCGCTGCCGCAGGCTTCGACGGCCATCGCCCAGTACCAGGGCAACTGCCCGCACACGTCCTGACCCCACGGCACCTCACCGGCGTGTGCGCCTCTCCCGGGGCACGCGCCGGTGGGGTTGTGCGCGCACACAAGCCTTGCCCGCCGGGCCTGGGAACCTGCCCAGCCCCCGCCTCGGCCCGCACCCCGTCCGCCCAGGTCGGAAGGGGTTTCCAGGCCCGGCCGGCAAGCGAACGCGGGGCTTCCGCGGCCGTTTACGCGGCCGTAACGTGACGGACGTGACGGGACACGGGGAAGGCGGTGCGGCGCGGGGCGCCGGGTCGTCCGGCGTGCGCGTGCGCGGCGGCGAGGGTCCGGGTGCGCCGGAGGCCGGGGAAGCCGGTCCGGCGCGGAACGTTCGGCCTGACGGGTCGTCCGGCGTGCGCGGCGGCGAGGGTCCGGGTGAGGGGGTGGGGGACCTGCTCCTGCTCGTCGCGGCCGAGCGGGAGCGGGACGCGACGGGGGGCGGCGTGGACGCCGCCGTGGTCCTCGGGGCCGCCGGGGCCGGCGCGGGTGCGTTCGACGCCGCCGAGGCCGCGGGACTGCTCCGCCTCGTCCAAGGCCGTATCCATCTCGCCGATCCCCGCCTCGCCCACGCGCTCCACACCGCCGGGCCCGCCCGCCGCCGTGCCGCCCACCGGCTGCTGGCCGACGCCCACGCGGGGGGCCCGCGGGCGCTGCCGGTCCTCTTCCACCGGGCTTCCGCGGCCGTCGCCCCCGCCGTCGTCCTCGGCGACGCGCTCGCCGCCGCGGCGGCGATGGCCGGGGGCGCGGCGACGCACGCGGAGCGCTCGGCCGCCTGGGCGCGGTCGGCCGAACTCGCCGCCGACGCGGGGTCGCGTGCCGCCCGCCTGGTCGAGGCGGCCGAACAGGCCCGGCTGGCGGGACTGCCGCACCGCGCGCGGGAGTTGCTCGCGCGGGCCGGGTACGAGACCCCGCGCGACGCCGTGCGCGGTGCCGCCCTGCTGGTGAGCGGGCTGCTCGCCCTCCAGGACGGCCCGGTGACCGACGCCCGTGAAGTGCTGCTGCTGGCCGCCGAGTTGCTGGCGCCCGCCGACGCCCGTCGCGCCCTGGCCGCCCGGCTCGCCGCCGTGGAGGCGTGCTGGGCCATGGGTGACGCGGCGGCCTGCGTGGAGGCACTGGACCTGGACCTGGAACCGGCGCGGCCGGGGTCCGACCGGCTGCTCACGGCGTACCGGACGGGCCTGTCCGCGGTGATGCGCGGCCGTCCGGACAGCGGACGGCGGCCGTTACGGGAGGTGGTGGACGCGGCGGGGCCGGCGGCCTGCGCCCCGGAGACCCTGCTGCGGGCCGGGGGCGCCGCCCTCGTCGTCGGCGACCTCACCGCCGCCGCCCGCGCCAACTCCCGCGCCCTCGCGGTCGCCAGGGCCCGTGGCCCGTACGTCCTGGTCGCCCCGGCACTGGAACGGCTGGCCTACGGAGAACTGCGCGCCGGCCGCCACGCCCGCGCCCGTGCCCACGCCGAGGACGGCCTGCGTACGGCACTCGGCGCCGGCCAGGACAACCTCGCGGCGCACCACCACGCGATCCTCGCGCTCGTCGCGTCGGTGGAGGGTTCACCGGAGGCCGTCGCGGAGCACGCGGCGGCGGCCGAACGGGTCGCCGCCGCCCACGGGCTCGCGCAGGCGGCCACGCTGGCCCAGTGGGCGCGGGCCCGCGCCGACCTGGCCCGCGGCCGGCTCCCCGAGGCCGCGGCACGTCTCGGCCCCCTGGTCGCCGACGGCCCGCGCCGCGGCCACTTCGCGGTCCGGATGCTCGCCGTCCCCTGCTTCGTGGAAGCGGCGGCCCGCACGGGACGCACGGAGGCCGCCCGATCCGCGGTGGACGCGTTCGCCCACTGGTCCGAGCGCGGCTCCGATCCCCAGGCCCCCGCCCAACTGGCCCGCTGCAAAGCACTGTTGAGCGTCGAACCGGAGGAATGCGAGAAGCTGTTCGCCGCCGCGCTGGCCCGGCACGACGAAGCGGCGGGGGACTTCGAACGCGGCCGTACCCAACTCCTCTACGGCGCATGGCTGCGACGGCGGCGCAGACCCGGTGAGGCCCGCGTCCGGCTGCGGGACGCGCTGGTGTCCTTCGAACGCGGCGGCGCACTCGGCTGGGCCGCCCAGGCGAGTGCCGAACTGCGGGCCACCGGGGACACGGGAGCGGGGCAACCGGCGGGCGCACTGGCACTTCTGACGCCCCAGCAGCTGCGGATCGCCCGCTGCGTGGCGGAGGGCGCCACCAATCGTGAGGTGGCGCTGCGCCTGTCGGTGAGCACCCGCACGGTGGACCACCACCTGCGCAATGTCTTCGCCGCCCTGGGGGTCCGTTCCCGCGTCGAGCTGTCCCGGCTGGTGGACCGGGCCGAGAAGACCACCGCACACCCCTAGGTACCGACCGGGCGGTATGCCATCCTGCGGGATCAGAGAGGTCCGGAGCACCCGTGTGCCGCGCGTCGGCCCGACCGGGCGGTCCGACCGAGCCGACCCGGTGGAGGACAGCGATGCAGCACCTCGTACCCGCCCATGTCCGGTCCGGGACCGGGCCGCGGCCCCCGGTACCCGCCGCCCGCCCGGCCGTCGACGCGGAGGCCCTCTCGGTGCTGCACCGCGCCGCCCGGGCGCTGATGGCCGGGCTGCCCGAACTCTCCGAACGCCTGGTGGACCTGCTGGTGGCGCGCGAACCCGCCTACCGCGCGGCCGTGGAGGCGGACGCCGAGAGCGTCCGCGACGAGGTGCGGCGCTCGCTGAAGCTCAACGTCGGATCCCTCATCCGGCCCGGTGAGCTGCGCGAGGCCGCCCACCGCTGCTCCTGGGCCATCGGCAGGGCCCGCGCCGAACGGGGCCTCCCGCTGGACGCCCTGCTGCGCGCCTTCCGGCTGGGCGGCGGCATGATCTGGCAGGAACTCGTCGACGAGACGACCCGCCGCCACCCCGCCGACGCTCGCCTGCTCGTGCACGTGGCCGCCGACGTCTGGAACTTCGTCGACGACCACTGCGCCGTCGTCACCGACGCCTACCGGCAGACCGAGCGCGAGCTGATGTGGCGCCGGGAGAACCGGCTGCGGCTGATGACCGCCGGGCTCCTCGACGGCACCGCCCGGATCGCCGACCTGCCGGCCACCGCCGCCGCCCTCGGCCTCCCCGAACAGGGCCGGTACGCGGTGGTGCTGGTCCGCCTGCCCGCCGGCCGGGCGTTCACGGACGTACGCGACCAGGTGCGCCTTCCGGGCCTGCGGATCCTCTGGTACCGCGACCGTGACCGCGACAGCGGGGGCGGCTACGGCATCGTCCTGCTCGGCGACCGCTCCCACGGCGGGGGCCGCACCGGCCGCGGACACGGCTCCCTCGACGCCGGTCCCGGGCCCGCGTCGACTCCGGACCCCGCCCCGGACCCTGTGGACGAGGAGGGTCCCGGCGTCCAGGACGGCCAGGACGGCCAGGACGGCCAGGACGGCCAGGACGGTCCTGGCGGGACGTACCCCGGGGCGCACGGGCCGGAGGCGGACGCCGGGGAGATCGCCCGCCGCCTGACCGCTCCGCGGGCCGCCCGGGTCGGGGTGAGCCCGGTCGTGGAGGGGCTCGCGGCGGTCGGTGACGCCCGCCGTCTGGCCGACACGGCGCTGCGGGCCTGTCCGCGCTCCGGCGGGACCGTCGTGCTGGAGGAGCATCTGCCCGCCGCGCTCGTCGTCTCCGCGCCGGTCCTCGGCGCGGCATTGTCCGAGCGGGTTCTCGGGCCGCTGCTGCGGCTGGAGATGTCCGACCGGGACGTCATGCTCGACACCCTGACGGTCTGGCTCGACAGCGACGGCTCCGCCCAGCGGGCCGCCGGCCGCCTCTACTGCCACCGCAACACCGTCCTGAACCGGCTGCGCCGCTGCGAGCAGCTCACCGGCCGCTCCCTGACCCGTCCCGCGGACGTCGTGGAACTGTCCCTGGCCCTGGCGGCACATACGTTGCTCGATCCCTGAGGACTCCGCGAAGCCACCCGCCCCGGGTCCGTACGCCACTCGCCCCGGGTCCGTCGCCTGGCCCGGGGCGGGCGACGTGACCGCCCCGCTGACCCCGGCTGCCGCCGGACCCGTCAGATCCCCAGCTGCTTCGCCTCGTGAAGCTTGGTGATCGCGTCCTTGTCGCCGTCCAGTTCGACGTCCGCCACGGCCTGCCGACCGAACGCGAACATCAGCAGCTCCGCGGGCTCGCCCGTCACCGTCACCACCGGCGTCCCCTTGTTCAGCACCGCCGTCTGGCCGTTCGGGCGGCGCAGGACCACACCCGTCGGAGCGCCCCGGCCCATCAGCCGGGCCGTGCGCTCCAGGCGCGACCACAGGGCGTCCTGGAACACCGGGTCCACCTCGCGGGGCGTCCAGTCCGGCTGCGCCCGCCGCACGTCCTCGGTGTGCACGTAGAACTCCACCACGTTCGACGCCTCGTCCACCTGCTTCAGGGCGAACGGGGAGAACCGCGGCGGCCCCGTACGGATCAGCTGGATCAGCTCCTCGTACGGCTTCTCGGCGAACTCCGCCATCACCCGCTCCAGCCGGGACGCCAGCTGTTTGACCACGACACCGCCCGCGGCGTCCAGGCGCCGCTCGCGCACCACCACGTGCGCGGCCAGGTCACGGCTGTTCCAGCCCTCGCACAGGGTCGGGGCGTCCGGCCCCACGGCGTCCAACAGATCGGCCAGAAGGAGCCGTTCGCGCTTCGCATGGGTCGACATGCCAGCCAGCCTACGACCGGGCACCCGCTCCGCCCAGTGGAGGGCGCGGCGGAACCGGCCGCGCCCCGCCTGTGGACGAACGCACCGGTCCGGCCTGTGGACAACGGCCGGGAGCGACGGCCCGGCGCGGCACAATGGCAGCCATGACCAGCACGCCTCCCGCCAGCAGCCTGGACCCCGAGATCGCCGCACGCCTCAAGCGCAGCGCCGACGGACTCGTCCCCGCCATCGCCCAGCAGTACGACACCGGTGAGGTGCTGATGCTCGGCTGGATGGACGACGAGGCACTGCACCGGACCCTCACCACGGGCCGCTGCACCTACTGGTCGCGCAGCCGCCGGGAGTACTGGGTCAAGGGCGACACCTCCGGCCACTTCCAGCACGTGAAGTCCGTCGCCCTGGACTGCGACGCCGACACCCTGCTGGTGCGGGTCGACCAGGTGGGCGCCGCCTGCCACACCGGAGCCCGCACCTGCTTCGACGCCGACGTTCTGCTGAAGGACACCGGGGACGGCGCCGAGAGCGCCGATTCCGGTACCCCGGCCGGGAATCAGTAAGGTCAGCCGCCATGGACCTCGAGACGTTCCGCAAGCTGGCCACCGACCGCCGTGTCATCCCCGTCGGCCGCAAACTGCTCGCCGACGGCGACACGCCGGTCGCGCTGTACCGCAAGCTGGCCGCCGAGCGCCCCGGCACGTTCCTGCTGGAGTCCGCGGAGAACGGCCGCACCTCCCTGTCCTGGTCCCGGTACTCCTTCGTGGGCGTCCGCTCCGCCGCGACCCTCACCGAACGCGACGGACAGGCGCACTGGCTCGGCACCCCGCCCGTCGGCGTCCCCGTCGACGGCGATCCGCTCGCGGCCCTGCGCGCCACCATCGAGGCGCTGCACACCCCGGGGACCGAGGGACTGCCCCCGTTCACCGGCGGCATGGTGGGCTATCTGGGCTACGACATCGTCCGCCGCCTGGAGAAGATCGGCCCCGGCGAGCGGGACGACCTGAAGCTGCCCGAGCTGACCATGCTGCTCACCAGCGACCTCGCCGTCCTGGACCACTGGGACGGCTCGGTCCAGCTGATCGCCAACGCGATCAACCACAACGACCTCGACACGGGCGTCGACGAGGCCTACGCGGACGCCGTCGCCCGTCTGGACGCCATGGAGGCCGACCTCTCGCGCGCGGTGTCCCAGCCGCCCGCCGCGCTCCCGCCCTCCGAACTCCCCGAGTACACCGCGCTCTGGGGCGGCCCCGACTTCCAGGACGCCGTCGAGGACATCAAGGAGCGCATCCGGGCCGGAGAGGCCTTCCAGGTCGTCCCCTCCCAGCGCTTCGAGACACCGTGCACGGCGAGCGCGCTGGACGTCTACCGCGTCCTGCGGGCGACCAACCCCTCGCCGTACATGTACCTGTTCCGCTTCGACGGCTTCGACGTGGTCGGCTCCTCCCCGGAGGCCCTGGTCAAGGTCGAGGACGGACAGGCCATGGTGCACCCCATCGCGGGCACCCGGCCGCGCGGCGCGACCGTCCAGGACGACCAGGCCCTCGCCGACGAACTGATCGCCGACCCGAAGGAGCGCGCCGAGCACCTCATGCTCGTCGACCTCGGGCGCAACGACCTGGGACGGGTCTGCGAGCCCGGCTCCGTCGAGGTCGTCGACTTCATGTCCATCGAGCGGTACTCGCACGTCATGCACATCGTCTCCACGGTGACCGGCCGGGTCGCCGCGGGCCGTACGGCCTTCGACGTGCTCACCGCCTGCTTCCCCGCCGGCACCCTCTCCGGGGCGCCCAAGCCGCGCGCGATGCAGATCATCGACGAACTGGAGCCGTCCCGGCGCGGGCTGTACGGAGGCTGCGTCGGCTATCTCGACTTCGCCGGCGACTCCGACACCGCCATCGCCATCCGTACGGCCCTGCTGCGGGACGGCACCGCCTACGTCCAGGCCGGTGCCGGCATCGTCGCCGACTCGGTCCCGCAGGCGGAGGACGACGAGTGCCGCAACAAGGCGGCGGCGGTGCTGCGCGCGGTCCACACGGCGAACCGCCTCGGCGGCTGACCCCCACGCCGAACAACACACCGGGCGACGCTCAGTACCTCCGGTCGGCCGCCCTGCGCTCGCCCGTCCGGCGTCCGGCCGTGCGGTGGCCGCCCGTCCGGCGTCCGGTCGTCCGGCGTCCGGCCGTACGGTGGTTGTCCGGTTCGGACCGGGTGGGCGGGCGTCGTGGCGCCGGGCGCGTCCGGGGCGTACGAAGGCTGTTTCCCGCCTGTCCGGAGGCTGTTCGTCCGCTGTGTCCGGGCCGTGGGACACCGGGCGGACCGCGTCCGATAGGACGAGGGTCACTCAACCCCGGATGACGGTTCGCCCGGGGTTCAGGCGATAGTGGGGTCTGTGACTGCTGTTCCTCACCCCCGATCCGAAGCCGCGGGACCCGCCCGGTCCGGCCGCCGCAGCCTTGCCGTGACCCTGATGAGCGGCGCGCTCGGCGCGGCCGTCGCCCTGCTCGCCACCCGGCAGAGCTGGGCGCGGGGGACCGCGACCGTGGCCGGCGGCGACTTCCCGCTGACCGCGAAGGGCAGCGACATCACGGGTGTGCCCGCGGCGCTCGCGATCGTCGGCCTCGCCGCGCTCGTCGCCGTCTTCGCCGTCCGCCGCTCCGGCCGCCTCCTGGTCTCCGCGCTGCTCGCCCTCTCCGGCGCGGGCATCGTCGTCGCCGCCGTCCTCGGCGCCGGCGACAGCTCCGCCCTCGACGAGCGGGCCGCCGCCGCGTCCGGCAACACCGCCGCCACCGCGGCCGGGCTCAGCCACACCCTCTGGCCGTACGTGGCCGTGGCGGGCGGCGCGCTCATCCTGCTGGCCGGGCTGCTCGCGCTGCGCCACGGCAGTTCCTGGCCCGCCATGTCCGGCCGCTACGAGCGCGACGGCAGGCCCCGGCCCCGCAAGGTCAAGCCCGTCGACCCGGACCGTCCGGAGGACATCTGGAAGGCGCTCGACCGCGGCGAGGACCCGACCGGCCCCGACCCGGCCGGAACCTAGCCACCGGCCGGAACCTGGCCCCGGCCGGAACCTGGGCCCCAGCCGGAATCTGGCCCCCAGCCGGAACCCGACCCCGACTCCGCCCCCGACCGGAACCCGTACCTCCGACCTCGGCCGGAACCCGGCCGGCGGCCAGGGCGGCACCCGGACCCGGCCGCGGGGTCCCCGCGGGCCGACGCGGTCCGACCGGCGCGCGAGGGGTGACCCCCCGCTCACGGCGGACCCGCGCGTACGGGACAATGGGCGGTGAGCGTCCGACTCACACACGCATACAGCAACGAGGAGCAAGTCATGGCGGGCAGCAGCCACGGTCACACCCCGGCCGCCTGGACCGGTGTCATCATCGCCTTCATCGGCTTCTGCATCGCGGGCGCCTTCATGGTCAAGGCCGAGCCGCTGGGCTTCTGGGCCGGCATGGTCGTCGTCGCCCTCGGCGGTGTCGTGGGCCTGGTCATGCGCAGCATGGGTCTCGGCCAGCCGAAGGCCGCCCCGCACCCCGCGAACGCCGCGCGCTCGACCGTGAGCGCCGACGCCTGAGCCGTCGAGGCTTCTGAGAAGGCGGCCCGGGCACACCTGCCGGGGCCGCCTTTCGCGTACCCGGCCCCGCGTCCCCGCCTTCCGCGTCCCCGCGCGAGCGCCCGCCCCGCGCGAGAGGCAGAATGCGTCGCGTGAACGCCGAATCCCAGAGGGTGACGCGGACCGGGCCGGACGCGGGCGTCCTGCGGCGGCTCGCCGTTCCCGCCGGGCTGCTCGCGGCCGTCGCCGGAGCCTTCGCCTACGTCGGGGCGGTCGACCCGGACGAGCCCGGCCACTACCCCGTCTGCCCGCTGTTCCGCCTCACCGGCCTGTACTGCCCCGGCTGCGGCGGTCTGCGCAGCGCCCACGCCTTCGTGCACGGCGACCTCGCCACGGCCCTCACGGACAACGCGCTGGCCGTCGGCGGCTATCTGGCCTTCGCGGTGGTGTGGTCCTTCTGGGTGATCCGCGTGGTGCGCGGACGCCCGGCCCGCTTCGAGCCCGGACCGGTCCATCTGTGGAGCCTGGGCGCGTTGACCCTGGTCTTCACCGTTGTCCGGAACCTTCCCTCCGGCGGCTGGCTGCACCCTTGATCAAATGACAAATGTCCAGGTAATGGGACCGGCGTCAACCGGATGCGAGGGCTACGCCTTCCTCCGGATACCATCGCAGTGACCCGACTTTTCCGTCAGAGACGGTGAACCCGGGTCACCGAACGACCGCTTCAACCGTCCACCGCAGGGAAGGGGGCCGCTCGCGTGAGTGTGCTCGACGAGATCATCGACGGAGTCCGTGCCGACCTCGCGGAGCGGCAGGCGCGCGTCAGCCTCGACGAGCTCAAGGAGCGCGCGGCGAAGGCTCCGGCGGCCAAGGACGGCGTCGCCGCCCTGCGCGGTGACGGCGTCAAGGTCATCTGCGAGGTCAAGCGGTCCAGCCCGTCCAAGGGCGCGCTCGCCGCGATCGCCGACCCCGCCGCCCTGGCCGCCGACTACGAGGCGGGCGGCGCCGCCGTCATCTCCGTCCTCACCGAACAGCGCCGCTTCGGCGGTTCGCTCGCCGATCTGGAGGCCGTCCGCGCCCGGGTGGACATCCCGGTGCTGCGCAAGGACTTCATCGTCACGTCGTACCAGCTGTGGGAGGCCCGCGCGTACGGCGCCGACCTGGCGCTGCTCATCGTCGCGGCCCTCGAACAGCCCGCCCTGGAGTCCCTCATCGAGCGCGCCGAGTCCATCGGGCTCACCCCGCTGGTCGAGGTGCACGACGAGGACGAGGTCGAGCGCGCGGTCGACGCCGGTGCCAAGATCATCGGTGTCAACGCCCGTGACCTGAAGACGCTGAAGGTCGACCGTTCGACCTTCGAGCGCGTCGCCCCGGAGATCCCCGACGGTCTCGTCAAGATCGCCGAGTCCGGTGTCCGCGGCCCGCACGACCTCATCGCCTACGCCAACGCGGGCGCCGACGCGGTCCTGGTCGGCGAGTCCCTCGTCACCGGCCGCGACCCGAGGACCGCCGTCTCCGACCTCGTGGCGGCCGGCGCCCACCCGGCGCTGCGGCACGGACGGGACTGACCCGCCGGTGCCCGCCCCGACCCTCGCCACCGCCGTACCCCGTCCGGGCTCCCGCCCCGACGGCGTACCGGTGTGCGCCGGGTCGGAACGGCCGGAGCCGTCCGGTCGCCTCGTCCGGCCCCGCGTGGCCTCCGGCGCGGCCCCGGCGGCCGTCTCGGCGGCGGCCCGCGACCCGTACGCGCGGCTGGCCCGCGGCTGCCGTCCGCGCGGCTGCCGGGCTCCCGCACGGCGGGTGCACGGGCGCCGCGTCCGTTACGTCATCGGCGACGAGCCGGGCCAGGTCAACGGCATGCGATGGCCCGGGCGCGTACGCGCGCTCACGCCCCTCCCAGCCGGATAGCCCGCACGGGTGAACCCGGCCGGGTCCTGGTCCACCGCGACGCGGTGACCGGGCAGAGTCCACGCCACACGTGGACCGGGCCGCATCCCTCCACCCCGCACGGGGACCGCGCCGGAGTCCGGCACACCCGGGTCCCCCGCGACGGCACGTCCGTCGGGCGTGCGCGGACGGACCGGCGGCGGGACGGGCGGCGGCACCCGGGACACCCGGTGCCGGCGGAGCGCGGTGCGTCCGGTTTCCGTGACCCTGTCCGATCCCGTGACCGGGGCTGTCGCCCCTGCGAGGTATCCGCATGCCCAGCGAGTTCTTCATTCCCGACCCCGACGGCCAAGTCCCCAGCGCCGACGGCTACTTCGGCGCCTTCGGCGGCAAGTTCATCCCGGAGGCGCTGGTCGCCGCCGTGGACGAGGTCGCCGTCGAGTACGACAAGGCCAAGGCCGACCCCGAGTTCGCCCGCGAGCTCGACGACCTGCTCGTCCACTACACCGGACGCCCGAGCTCCCTCACCGAGGTGCCGCGCTTCGCCGAACACGCCGGCGGCGCGCGGATCTTCCTCAAGCGCGAGGACCTCAACCACACCGGCTCGCACAAGATCAACAACGTGCTCGGCCAGGCCCTGCTCACCCGGCGGATGGGCAAGACCCGGGTCATCGCGGAGACCGGGGCGGGCCAGCACGGCGTCGCCACGGCCACCGCCTGCGCGCTCTTCGGCCTCGAATGCACCATCTACATGGGCGAGATCGACACCCAGCGCCAGGCGCTGAACGTGGCCCGGATGCGGATGCTCGGCGCCGAGGTCATCGCCGTGAAGTCCGGCTCCCGCACCCTCAAGGACGCCATCAACGAGGCGTTCCGCGACTGGGTCGCCAACGTCGACCACACCCACTACCTCTTCGGGACCGTCGCGGGACCGCACCCCTTCCCCGCCATGGTCCGCGACTTCCACCGGGTCATCGGCGTCGAGGCACGGCGGCAGATCCTGGAGCGCGCCGGACGGCTGCCCGACGCGGCCGTCGCCTGCGTCGGCGGCGGCTCCAACGCCATCGGCCTCTTCCACGCCTTCATCCCCGACAGCGGCGTGCGCCTGATCGGCTGCGAGCCCGCCGGGCACGGCGTGGAGACCGGCGAGCACGCGGCGACCCTGACCGCGGGCGAGCCCGGCATCCTGCACGGATCCCGGTCGTACGTCCTCCAGGACGACGAGGGCCAGATCACCGAGCCCTACTCGATCTCGGCCGGCCTCGACTACCCCGGCATCGGCCCCGAGCACTCCTACCTCAAGGACAGCGGCCGCGGCGAGTACCGCGCGGTCACCGACGACGCGGCGATGCAGGCCCTGCGGCTGCTCTCCCGCACCGAGGGCATCATCCCGGCCATCGAGAGCGCCCACGCGCTCGCCGGGGCCCTGGAGGTCGGCAGGGAGCTGGGCGAGGACGGGCTGATCGTCGTCAACCTGTCCGGGCGCGGCGACAAGGACATGGACACGGCCGCCCGCTACTTCGGCCTCTACGACGACGGTGTCGACGCCGTCGTCGCCGCGGACGCCGACAGCGAGAACGCCGAGATCGAGGGGGACGCCAAGTGAGCGGCAACGTCAGGCTGTTGAGTGACACCCTCGCCGGCGCGAAGACCGAGGGACGGTCCGCCCTCATCGCGTACCTGCCGGCCGGCTTCCCGACCGTGGACGGCGGCATCGCGGCGATCAAGGCCGTGTTCGACGGCGGCGCCGACGTCTTCGAGGTCGGACTCCCGCACAGCGACCCCGTCCTCGACGGGCCCGTCATCCAGACCGCCGACGACATCGCCCTGCGCGGCGGGGTCAGGATCGCGGACGTCATGCGGACCGTCCGGGAGGCCTTCGAGGCCACCGGCAAGCCCGTCCTCGTGATGACGTACTGGAACCCGATCGACCGCTACGGCGTCGAGCGCTTCACCGCCGAGCTCGCCGAGGCGGGCGGCGCGGGCTGCATCCTGCCCGACCTGCCCGTCCAGGAGTCGGCGCTGTGGAGGGAGCACGCCGAGAAGCACGGGCTCGCGACCGTGTTCGTCGTCGCGCCCAGCAGCAAGGACGCCCGCCTGGCCGAGATCACTGCGGCCGGCAGCGGCTTCGTGTACGCGGCCTCGCTGATGGGGGTCACCGGAACCCGGGAGTCGGTCGGGAACCAGGCCCAGGACCTGGTGGCGCGCACCAAGGCCACCACGGACCTGCCCGTCTGCGTCGGCCTCGGCGTCTCGAACGCCACCCAGGCCGCCGAGGTCGCCGGGTTCGCCGACGGCGTGATCGTCGGCTCGGCGTTCGTCAAGCGGATGCTGGACGCGCCGGACGAGGCGGCCGGCCTCGAAGCCGTACGGGAACTCGCGGCCGACCTCGCCAAGGGCGTGCGCACGACGGCGTGACGCGACCGCGTGACACGGTGAAGTGGATCCGTGCGTAACGGACAATCCGCTCACTCGAACGGGTGGACCTTGGACCGGGGAGGCGCGCTGCGCCTCCCCGGTTCGTTCTGCCGGATGTGAGCGAGAAGAACCGTGACGGAAAGCGCAATGCCCGCGAGCGGCTGGCGGTCGAGCGAGAGAAGCAGAAGGCCGCGGACAAGCGCCGCCGCGCGCTGATCGTGGGGGCGTCGGTGGTCTGCGTCCTCGGCCTGGCCGCCGTGATCGGCGTGGTGGCCGCCAACTCGGGCAAGGACAAGAAGAGCGACACATCGGGCCCGGTCGTGTCGCCGTCGGGCGCCACCGGCAAGGACAGTCTCGCGATCCCCGTCGGCAAGGACGGGGCCAAGTCGACCCTCACGGTGTGGGAGGACTTCCGCTGCCCGGCGTGCCAGGCCTTCGAGACGGCCTACCGCCCGACGATCCACGAACTGACCGACTCCGGGCAGCTGAAGGTCGAGTACCACCTCGTCCGGCTGATCGACGGGAACATGGGCGGCACCGGCTCCCTCAGGGCCGCCAACGCCGCGGCCTGCGCCCAGGACGCCGGCAAGTTCCGCGACTACCACGACGTGCTGTACGAGAACCAGCCCAAGGAGACCGACGACGCCTTCGCCGACAACGCCAAGCTCATCGCGCTGGCGGGCAAGGTCGGTGGCCTGGACACCCCGGCGTTCCGCGCCTGTGTGAACGGCGGCACCCATGACAGCTGGGTCCAGAAGTCGCACGCCGCGTTCCAGGCCGGCGGCTTCACGGGCACCCCGACCGTTCTCCTGGGCGGCAAGAACATCTACGCGGACCAGTCGATGACCCCCGCCAAGCTCAAGCAGATGGTGGAGGCCGCCAACAAGGGCTGAGCCGTTGTCGCGTTCCGGCGCCCCCGTCCGGCACGGGCCGGGGCGCCGCACGTTATGGACCCGTTGCGGGCCTGCCCGTCGCGGGCGGCGTCCGGCACGGTAGCGTCGACCTTGCCATGGAAATTGCCTACATTCCCAGCCCGTCGCACGGTGTGCTGCACCTCGGCCCCATTCCGTTGCGCGGCTACGCGTTCTGCATCATCATCGGCGTCTTCCTAGCCGTCTGGCTCGGGAACAAGCGCTGGATCGCCCGGGGAGGGCGGGCCGGCACGGTGGCCGACATCGCTGTCTGGGCCGTGCCCTTCGGCCTCGTCGGCGGCCGGCTCTACCACGTGATCACGGACTACGAGCTGTACTTCAGCGCGGGCCGCGACTGGGTGGACGCCTTCAAGATCTGGCAGGGCGGGCTGGGCATCTGGGGCGCCATCGCCCTCGGTGCGCTGGGCGCCTGGATCGGGTGCCGCCGCCGCGGTATCCCGCTGCCCGCCTGGGCCGACGCCGTGGCACCCGGCATCGCCTTCGCCCAGGCGTGCGGGCGCTGGGGCAACTGGTTCAACCAGGAGCTGTACGGCAAGCCGACGGACGTTCCGTGGGCGCTGCACATCACGTCCTCCACCGACGGCCGCGTCCCCGGCTACTACCACCCGACCTTCCTGTACGAGTCCCTGTGGTGCGTCGGCGTCGGCTTCCTGGTCATCTGGGCCGACCGCCGCTTCAAGCTCGGCCACGGACGCGCCTTCGCCCTGTACGTCGCCGCCTACTGCGTCGGCCGGGGCTGGATCGAGTACATGCGCGTCGACGACGCCCACCACATCCTGGGTCTGCGTCTGAACGACTGGACCGCGCTGGTGGTCTTCCTCCTCGCCGTGCTCTACATGGTGCTGTCGGCGCGGCTGCGTCCGGGGCGCGAGGAGATCGTGGAGCCGGGTGCCGGCGAGGACGCGCCGGACGAGGACGGCGAGCCGGCCGGCACCGACGGTGCGGCGGACACGTCCGAGGACACGTCCGACGCCGGGGACGCCGACAAGGGCGGGACCGAGGCCGAGGCCAAGACCGAGGACGGGAAGGGCGAGGACCCGGTCGATCTCGGCAAGGAGACCGCCGGCGAGTCCACGGCGACCGCCGGGTCCGCCGGACCCGCTGCCGCGCCCGAGTCCGAGGCGGACACCGAGGACGGTTCCGACGCCGGGTCCGTGGCCCGCGACGAGGCGGGGTCGGCCAAGAAGGGCTGAGCCGGGACCGTACGGCCGTACACCACGTACACACAGGAGGGGCGCCGCGTGCAGGACGCGGCGCCCCTCCGTGGCGTCCCGGGTGTGCCGCCCCGGAAGCCCGTCCCGGGTGTGTCGTCTCAGGCCAGGCGCTGGGCGAGGGCGAGGGTGCGGCGGGCGCCCGTGACCACCGCCGCGTCGACGAACCGGCCGTCCGGCAGGGCCTGCGCCCCCGGGTCGGCCGCGGCCGCCCTGACGACGGCCTCGGCCGAGTCGACCTCGGCCGGGGTGGGAAGGTAGGCCCGCTCGATGATCGGGAGCTGGCGGGGGTGGATCGCCGCGCGCCCGAGGAAGCCGAGGGCGCGGCCGCGCGCGCAGGACGAGGCCAGGCCCTCCACGTCGCGGATGTCGGGGTAGACCGACTGGGCCGGCGGGGGCAGCCCCGCCGCCCGCGCGGCCACCACCAGCCGGGCCCGGGACCAGTCGAGGCCCGCCTCGTCACGGACGCCGAGATCGGCCCGCAGATCGCTCTCGCCGAGCGCGATCCCGCGCAGCGCGCGATGGGACGAGGCGATGGAATAGGCCTGCTCGACGCCCAGGGCCGTCTCCAGCAGGGCGTAGAGCGGGATCGTGCCGCCCTCCGCGGGGGTCGCGTTCTCCGCCACCCGCATGACGTCGCAGCGCGAGGTCACCTTCGGCAGCCGCAGACCGGACAGACCGCGCAGCGGCGAGAGCGTCTTCAGGTCGGCGTCGCAGAAGGGTCCGTCGAGGGCGTTGACGCGGACGTGCACGGGGACGGGCGGCGTCTCGGCGAGCAGGTCGGCGGTGGCGGAGCGGGCGTACTCCTTGCGGTGCGGCGCGACCGCGTCCTCCAGGTCGACGAGGACGACGTCCGCACCGGAGACCAGCGCCTTGGCCACCACCTCGGGACGGTCACCCGGCGCGTAGAGCCAGGTCAGCGGCAGGAGGTCCGCGGTCACAGCGCGCCCTCCGCCCGCAGCCGCTCGATCTCCGGCGCGGTCAGGCCGAGTTCGCCGAGCACGGCGTCGGTGTCCGCTCCGTGCGGGCGGCCCGCCCACCGGATGGCGCCGGGCGTGGCGGAGAGCCGGAAGAGGACGTTCTGCATGCGCAGCGGGCCCAGCTCGGGATCGTCGACGCTGGTCACCGTGTCCAGGGCCTGGTACTGCGGGTCGGTCATGATGTCCCGGACGTCCTGGACGGGCGCGATCGCCGCCTCGGCCTTCTCGAAGGCGGCGAGGACCTCGTCCCGGGTGCGTTCCGCGATCCACGCGCCGACCGCGCCGTCCAGGACGTCGGCGTGGCGGGCCCGGTCGGCGCCGGTCGCGAACCACGGCTCGTCGATCACGTCGGGCCGGCCGACCAGCCGCATCACCCGTTCGGCGATGGACTGCGCCGACGTCGAGACCGCGACCCAGGAGCCGTCGGCCGTGCGGTAGGTGTTGCGGGGCGCGTTGTTCGCCGAGCGGTTGCCGGTGCGCGGCTGGACGTGGCCGAGCTGGTCGTACCAGATCGGCTGCGGGCCGAGGACGGTCAGGATCGGCTCGATGATCGCCATGTCGACGACCTGGCCCTCACCGGTGCGGTCGCGGGCCCTCAGCGCGGTCATCACGGCGTACGCGGTCGCCAGCCCGGCGATCGAGTCGGCGAGGCCGAACGGGGGCAGGGTCGGCGGCGCGTCGGCCTCGCCGGTGATCGCGGCGAAGCCGCTCATGGCCTCGGCGAGCGTGCCGAAGCCGGGGCGGTGCGCGTACGGGCCGAACTGGCCGAACGCGGTGACCCGGGCGAGGACCAGCCGGGGGTTGGCCGCGGACAGTTCCGCCCAGCCCAGGTCCCACTTCTCCAGGGTGCCGGGACGGAAGTTCTCGATGATCACGTCGGCGCCGGCGGCGAGCCGGAGCAGGGTGTCCCGGCCGCCGGGCTTCGACAGGTCGAGGGTGATCGTGCGCTTGTTGCGGCCGAGGAGCTTCCACCACAGGCCGATCCCGTCCTTCGAGGGTCCGTGCCCCCGGGACGGGTCCGGCTGGGCGGGGTGTTCGACCTTGACGACCTCCGCGCCGAAGTCGCCGAGCATGGTGGCGGCGAGCGGCCCGGCGAACAGGGTCGCGAGGTCCAGGACGCGCAGCCCGTCGAGGGGGCCGCCGCCGTCGGGCCCGTTCACGCGCCGGCCTGGGTGTCGATCTCGGAGCGGTAGGGCATCGAGGAGGTCGCCCCGTGCCGCTGCACCGACACCGAGGCGGCCGCCGACGCCCACACCATGGCCTCCGACATCTCCCGGCCCTCGGCGAGCGCCACCGCCAGGGTGCCGACGAAGGTGTCGCCCGCCGCGGTGGAGTCGACGGCGGTCACCTTGGGCGCGGGCACCGTGATGGGTTCGGCGCCCCGGGTCGCGTACAGGCTGCCCTCGGCGCCCAGGGTGACGACGACCTCCGGGACCTGTTCGAGCAGTGCCGCGGCGGCCCCGCGCGGGTCGGTGAAGCCGGTGAGTGCGGCGGCCTCGTGCTGGTTGGGCACCAGCAGGTCGATGTTGGACAGCAGTTGGGGTGAGAGGAACTGGGCGGGGGCCGGGGTGAGGATCGTCCGGACGCCGTGTCTGCGGGCGGCCTCCGCGCCGGCGAGCACGGCCTCCAGGGGGATCTCCAGCTGGAGCAGGAGCGCGTCGGCGCTGGCGATGAGGCCCTCGTCGCCGGGGGCCAGCGCGGTGACGGTGCCGTTGGCACCGGGGATGACGACGATCGCGTTGCCGCCCTCGTCGTCCACCACGATGTGCGCGGTGCCCGAGGGTCCCTCGTTGGTCCGCAGATGGTCGGTGTTCACGCCGAAGTGCTCCAGCGTGGAACGGAGTTGGCTGCCGAAGGAGTCGGCGCCCACCGCGCCGATCAGGGAGACGTCGGCACCCGCGTGCGCGGCGGCCACCGCCTGGTTCGCGCCCTTGCCGCCGGGGATCGTACGGAACTCCCGTCCCGTCACGGTCTCTCCGCGCTGCGGGGCCTTGGCGACATACGCGACGAGGTCCATGTTCGTGCTGCCGAGCACGGCGATGTGGGTCATGGGCGAACGGTCTCCCGTTGTGTGAGGTGGGCGAGGGCGTCGAAGCCGATGCCGTCGAAGTCGGCGACGGAGGTGGCGAGCCGGTTCTTGAGGGGGCCGGTGAAGCGGCCGGGCAGGGCGGCGGGGTCGCCCGTGAGCAGACCGGCGACGCTTCCGGCGGTCGCGCCGTTCGAGTCGGTGTCCAGGCCGCCGGACACCGCGCGGCAGACCGAGCCGGCGAAGTCGCCGTCCGCGTGGGTGAGGGCGGCGGCGATCAGCGCCGTGTTCGGGACGGCGTGGACCCAGTGGCAGTCGCGGTGGACGGCGTGCAGTTCGTCGACGACCGTCGCGAAGTCCTCGGTCGTACGGGCCAGCCGGACGGCGTGGCGGACCGCGCGGGCCAGCCGGGATCCCGGCGGCACGACCCTCAGCCCGGTGCGCAGACAGGCGTGGACGTCACCGCCTCCGCCGGCCGCCTCGGCGATCACGGCGGCCGTGAACATCGCCGCGTAGACGCCGTTGGCCGTGTGGGTGAGGGCGGCGTCGCGGTACGCCTGTTCGGCGGCCCCCGCCGGGTCGCCCGGGTTGGTCCAGCCGTGCACGTCCGCGCGGATCAGGGCGCCGATCCACTCGCGGAACGGGTTGTGCCGGCGGGCGGTGTCCGGGGGTTCGACACCGGCGAGGAGGTTGCGGTAGGCGACGCGTTCCGCGGTGAAGGTGCGGCCGGCCGGGAGTTCGTCGAGCCACAGCCGGGCCACGTCCGCGGTGGTGAAGTCCCGGCCGTGGCGCTGGAGCAACAGCAGGTTCAGGAGCGGGTAGTTGAGGTCGTCGTCCTCCGGCATGCCGTCGATGTTCTCGGC
Source organism: Streptomyces sp. NPDC127038 (assembly GCF_042725875.1). Taxonomy (NCBI): domain Bacteria; kingdom Bacillati; phylum Actinomycetota; class Actinomycetes; order Kitasatosporales; family Streptomycetaceae; genus Streptomyces; species Streptomyces sp. NPDC127038. The sequence goes on from NZ_JBHXDQ010000027.1 coordinate 40,623, forward strand.
CAGCGAGGTGGCGGCCGACCGCCGGTTCCAGGGGTGGGCGTCCAGCAGTTCCCGGGGGACGCCCCGCGCGGTGAACCAGGAGTGCAGGGGCCAGTTGCCGGAGGCCCGGGCGAGGGACCGGATCGCTTCGAGGGGGAGTTTCTCCACGGGTTTGCCGAGCAGACAGCCCACGGCCCGCCCCAGCCAGGCCGCTTCCAGCCGGGCCGGTCCCGGAGCGGGTCCCGGCGCGAACCGCGGGGGCGGCCAGTCGGGGCACCGGTCCTTGATCAGGGTCAGGTCCGTCGGTTCGTCGTCCGCCAGTCTGCCGGGCAGGGCGGCGAGTTCGTCGAGCAGCACGAGCGCCAGCCGGCGCAGGGACGGCGAGGCCGGGGCCGCCGACGCCCCCGCCCGCAGCGGTGCGGTCCGTCCGCCGGACGCGTACCAGCGGGCGGCGATCGGGGACGGGTCCCGGCCGTCCTGGACGGCCTGGTTGAGCTCGTGGCCGAGGAGGTCCTCGGGCTGGACCCAGGTCAGCCGGAGCACGGCGCCCCCGTCAGCGCGGCGTACGCCGCCTCGTGGGCCCGGCGGCGGCGGACGTCACGGTCGAAGATCTCCCGGGTCACCTCGGTCAGCGTACGGGCCGGTGCGTCCAGGTCCAGACGGCTGGACTCGGCCACCGTCTTGGCCCAGTCGTGCGGGACCTCGGAGCCGAGCGCGCCCGCGAGGGCGCCGGCCATGGTGGCGATGGAGTCGCAGTCGCGGCCGTAGTTGACCGAACCGAGGACCGCGTGCCGGAAGTCGCCGCCCGCCACCACCAACATGCCGAGCGCGACGGGCAGTTCCTCGATGGAGTGGAGCCGGGAAGGGCGCCGGGCGCCGAGGGAGGGGGAGCGGTAGTCGGGGCCGACCGTGTCGAAGGGGGCCACGGCCCGGCGCAGCGGTTCGAGCGCCGACTCGAAGTCGCGGTGGCGCGCGGCGACTTCGCACACCGCCTCGACGGCGGCCCGGGTGCCGTCCTTGGCCAGCGACAGACAGGCGGCGACCACCGAGTCCGGGGTCGCGCCGGGGGAGCAGGCCGCCGCCACTCCCGCCGCGAAGACGCCCGCGGCCTCGCGCCCGTACGAGGACTGGTGGGCGCCCGCGATGTCGAGCGCCTCGGCGTACGCGCCCGCCGGGTTCCCCGCGTTGACCAGGCCGGCCGGCGCCATGTACATCGCGGCACCGCAGTTGACGATGTTGCCGTTGCCGGCCTCCCGGGGGTCCACATGGCCGTAGTGGAGGCGGGCGACCAGCCACTTCTCGGCGAGGAACACCCGCTGGAGCGGCAGCGCCTCGGCCTCCAGCTCCGGGATCCAGCGGGGGGCCGTCATCAGGTCGGGGACGAGGTGCTCGGCGACCGCGTAGGCGTCGAGGTGGTCGCGGACCTCCGCGTACACCCGTACCAGCGCGTGGGTCATCAGGGTGTCGTCGGTGACGTGTCCGTCGCCCTTGTGGTACGGGGCGATGGGGCGGGCGGTGCGCCAGGCGTCGCCGTTCCAGGGGCCGACGACGCCGTGCACGCGTCCGCCGTGGCGTTCCGCGATCTGCTCGGGGGAGTAGCCCTCGACGGGGCCGCCGAGGGCGTCGCCCACCGCGGCTCCCACGAGGGCTCCGGCGATCCGTTCGTCCAGGGTTCCCGTTCCTTCACCTTTGGGCGTCATGCCCGAATCATCCCTCCGGGGCGGCCAGTTCCGGGGAATCGAGCGGGTCGGCGAGTCCTGTCGCCTCCAGGAGTTCGGCGAGCCCGATGAGATCCGTGCCGGTCAGCCGGGGCAGCGCGCAGCCGGACAGGGTGCGGCAGGCGTCGCGCCAGGAGGCGGGGATCGCGGCGCCGCCGCCGAGTGCGCCGGTCAGGGCCCCGGCCAGGGCCGGCGCCGAGTCGGCGACCCGGGACAGACAGGCGGCGGCCGGTACGGCCTCGGCGATCCGGCCGCGCGCGGCCAGCGCCAGCGCCAGGGCGACGGGGACGGTCTCGGCGGCCGCGATCCCGTAGCTGTAGACGTGGTCGACGATCCGGTGTTCGAGGAGCGGGACCAGGGCGAAGGCGCTCTCGCTGTCCCGGGCCAGCGCGAGGGCGTCACGGGCGTTGCGGCCGATCTCCGTGGCGGCGGGCAGCTCGGCCAGGGCCGCCTCCACACAGGCGCCGACGTCGTGCCCGGCGACGGCGAGGGAGAGGGCGGCGGCCATGGCCCGGGCGCCGTGCACCCCGTCGCCGTCCTGGGTGTAGCGGGCGTCGAACTCGGCCAGCTCCGCGGCGAGTCGGGGGGCTCCCGGGTGGGCCACGGCGAGCACGCAGGCCCGTACGCAGGCCGCGTCGTCGAAGTAGTGGGGGTTGTCGTGACCGGTGGCGGGCGGGCGCAGTCCGGTGGCCAGGTTGCCGAGTCCGGCGCGTACGGAGATCCGGGCGCGCAGCGGGAGCACGGCGGACTCGACCTCGGGGGCGCGGTCCGCGGCGGCGGCGACCTCGCTGGCGACGGCGTTCCAGGACAGGTCGATGGACGCGCGCATCCGGCGGTCCAGGCTCAGGTCGCCGAGCGCCGCGGTGTCCCCGGCCCGCAGGACGGCCTCCGCCGCGAACGCCGCCCACTCGGCGTCGTCCGAGGGGCCGAGCCGCAGCGGTTCCGGCGGCTGGTTCAGCGCGATGGGCACGGGCAGGGTCGTCGTCGCGTTCTGCTCCGCGAAGGTGTCCAGTTCGCGGGTCAGCCGCCGGGTCCACTCGGGCATCCGCGCGGCCCGGTGCCGGGCGGCCGGCCATCCGGCGGCGTCGCCGGCGGCGAGTCCGAGCAGCAGCCCTTCCACGCGGCGCGCACCGGCCGTCCCGCCCGGAGTGGTCCCCGGCTCCCTGACCAGGACCTCGGCCCGCCCGGGTCCGGACCGCTCCACGACCGGTCCGCCCCCTCCGTGCCCGCCGCCCGTCAGAAGCGCGACGGCCCGCACACCCGCGAGGAACCCCCCGGCGACCAGCGCCATGGGCCGGGCTCCGGAGGCCGGTGCGGGCCGCGCACCGGGTTCCGCTTCCGGGGTGGGCGGAACGGGTTCCCTTTCCGTGGTGAGTGCCGCGGCCTCGGTCTCGGCCTTGCGTGGTACGGGCCGTGCGGCCGGGGCGGACGCCGTGGAATGCGCCGGGGCGAGGAGAGTCTCGGGTTCCGTTTTTCCGGTGTCCGCCGTGGTCCGTGCTCCGACGGTGAGGAGCGTCGGTCCGGTGTCCGCGGCCGGGGGCGCCGGTGCCGTGACGGCGGGCCGGGTCGGTTCGAGGGTGCGGGCCGGGGCGGGCGGCAGGCCGTCCGGGGCCGCCGCCGACGCGGCGCCCTCGCCCGGTGCCGGGCCGGACTCGTCCCCGGCCGGGCCGGGCCTCATGACCGCACCCCGAGGGCGTCCGTGTCCGCGTCCGAGGGCACCCCGTGGGCGAAGGAGTACGGGTCCCGGCGGGCGTCCGGCGCCCCGGCCCCGTACGAGGACTCCGGGACGGGGGGTACCCGGCCCCCGGCGCCCCACTTCTCCCCGTTCTCCGGGATCAGGAGCTCCGCCACGTCCAGGACGTGGTGCCCCTCCATGGAGGGCAGGCAGCTGCCGCGGGCCGGACCGATGGCCGCCGCCCACTCCACGGGGATCGCTCCGGCCCCCCTGGCCGCGCCGGCCAGCGCCCCGGCCACCGCCGCCGTCGTGTCGGCGTCGCGGCCCATGTTCACCGCGGTCAGGACCGACTCGGTGAACTCCCCGTCCGCCGCCGCGTACGCGCCGAAGGCGAGCGCCACCGCCTCGGGGGCCAGGTCGGTCCACGGGTAGCCGCCGATCACGACCGCGGAACGCACCGCGCGTTCGCCGCGGTGCGCCACGGCGACGGCGCGCCGCAGCGAACGGGCCGTCCAGGAGTCGTCCGGGACGACCGCGAGCGCCGAGGCGACGACCGTGGCGGTGGAGGCGCCCGTCATCGCGGCGGCCACCCCGGCCGCGACCGCCTGGCCGCCGTAGATGCCCTCGCCCTCGTGGCTCACCGAGCCGTCGATCGCCACCAGCCGCGCCGCCTCGGCGGGCCGCCCGGCCGCGAACACGCCGAAGGGGGCCGCGCGCATCGCCAGACCGTCGCTCCAGGCGTGCCGGTGCTGGGCGGAGATCGGCGCCGCGAGCCCCCGCCGGAGGTTCTCCAGCGTGCCCCGCTCGCTGAACCCGGCGCCGCGGAACGGCCCCTCGTCGCGGTCCGCGATCCACTGGTGCCAGGCCGACTCGACGTGCGCGACCGTCAGCGCCGATCCGTGCCTGGCCAGCAGCAGCCCCGAGAAGATCGCGTACTCGGTGTCGTCCGTCCCGGCCGGACGCTCGGCGACGTACCCGGTGATCCGGCCCCACCGGGCCCGGATCTCCGACGGCTTCATGTTCTCGGCGGGCGCGCCCAGCGCGTCCCCGACGGCGAGTCCGAGCAGCGCGCCGCGGGCCCGGTCGCGGAGATCCGCGGAGTGCCCTGACGCCGGGACCGAGGGAATGCGGGCGATGGAAGCCATGGGTGCTTCTCCTCTCAGGGCTCCTGCCGGCGCGCGGAATGCGCGCGCGGAACCCCTTTGCGGATCTGTGCCACGTTGGCGGTTGACAAGAGCCTCATGGGCCTCACTGTCACCCGGTCGACATATGTGCATGACATGCCACGGATGAGCGCCGAGAGGTAAAAGCGCAGGTTAGCCCAGCCTTTCCTTGCTGGCGGCGGGGAATGTCACGGCGTACTTTCAGAGTTGTCGAAAAGTGGAAGCAGTCCAATCAAGCACTCTGGGGGACCGGTATGGCGATCATCGAGACCGAGGCGGCGCTGCATGTGGCGCACCGGGACAACCACACCCACCGCGACGTCAACGGCGGCTGGCTGCGCCCCGCCGTGTTCGGCGCGATGGACGGCCTGGTCTCCAACCTCGCCCTGATGACCGGCGTCGCCGGCGGCTCCGTCACCCAGCAGACGATCGTCATCACCGGACTCGCGGGCCTCGCCGCCGGAGCCTTCTCCATGGCTGCGGGCGAGTACACCTCCGTCGCCTCGCAGCGCGAGCTCGTCGAGGCGGAACTCGACGTCGAGCGGCGTGAACTGCGCAAGCACCCCAAGGACGAGGAGCGCGAGCTGGCCGAGCTCTACGAGGCCCGTGGCGTCGAGCCCGACCTGGCCCGCGAGGTCGCCCGGCAGCTCTCCCGCGACCCCGAGCAGGCGCTGGAGATCCACGCGCGCGAAGAGCTCGGCATAGACCCCGGCGACCTGCCCTCCCCGGCCGTCGCCGCCGTGTCCAGCTTCGGCTCGTTCGCGCTCGGCGCGCTGCTGCCCGTACTGCCGTACCTGCTGGGCGCGACCGCGCTGTGGCCGGCCCTGCTGCTCGCCATGATCGGGCTCTTCGCCTGCGGTGCCGTCGTGGCCAAGGTGACCGCGCGGTCCTGGTGGTTCAGCGGACTGCGGCAGCTCGCTCTCGGTGGCGCCGCGGCCGGTGTGACGTACGCCCTCGGCAGTTTGTTCGGCGCGGCCGTAGGATGAGGCCTCGATCACCTATGCACGGGACTGCATAAGTAATTGTTACCCGGCGGTTTCGATTCCGTGGCTGCTGGGAATGAGCCGTAAGCGCCGCGGGCAATGACGCCCGCGCCGCATCCCACGCGGCGGATCACGATCTCCTCCGCGAACCGGACCGATGGTCATCGATCTGTCCGCTCAGGTCCCATACCTTCCACCGCTGAAGCCCGATACCCCCGGCGCGGCTCCCGCGGTGTCCGCATGTTGGAACGCAGTATCCGGTTCCCGAGAACCACTCCATCATGTAACCTGCACGAAATTTTGCACCAGCAGAGGGCCAGAGTCGTCCCTCGGCAGTTGTCTCCCCAGCGCCCGAGAGCCTGGGAGACCCCCCGCCCCGACGACGACGGGAGAGCCGATGCGTACGCCGCGCCAGCCGTCCCAGCACTCCACGAACGACCGGAAGTGGTCCTTCATGGATGCTCGCCCTGCTGCCCAGGGTATGTACGACCCCCGCAACGAGCGCGACGCCTGCGGCGTCGGCTTCGTGGCCACCCTCACCGGCGAGGCGAGCCATGCGCTGGTCGAGCAGGCGCTCACCGTTCTGCGCAACCTGGAGCACCGCGGTGCCACCGGTTCCGAGCCCGACTCGGGCGACGGCGCCGGCATCCTGTCCCAGGTTCCGGACGCCTTCCTGCGCGAGGTGACCGGATTCGAACTTCCCGCAGCCGGTACGTACGCGGTGGGCATCGCCTTCCTCCCGAACGACGGCACGGCCGACGCCGTCTCGCGGATCGAGACGATCGCCGCCGAGGAGGGCCTCACCGTCCTCGGCTGGCGCGAGGTCCCGGTCGCCCCCGAGCTCCTCGGCGCCACCGCCCGCTCGACGATGCCGGCCTTCCGCCAGATCTTCGTCACGGACCAGGCGAGCGAGGGCATCGCCCTCGACCGCACCGCGTTCGTGCTGCGCAAGCGCGCCGAGCGCGAGGCCGGGGTCTACTTCCCCTCGCTGTCCGCCCGGACCATCGTCTACAAGGGCATGCTGACCACCGGCCAGCTGGAGCCCTTCTTCCCGGACCTGTCCGACCGCCGCTTCGCCTCCGCGATCGCGCTCGTGCACTCCCGGTTCTCCACCAACACCTTCCCGAGCTGGCCGCTCGCCCACCCGTACCGCTTCGTCGCGCACAACGGCGAGATCAACACGGTCAAGGGCAACCGTAACTGGATGGTCGCCCGCGAGTCCCAGCTCACCTCGGACCTGTTCGGCTCCGCCGGCGACGGGCGCGGCGGCGACAAGGGCCTGGAGCGGATCTTCCCCGTCTGCACCCCGGACGCCTCCGACTCGGCCTCCTTCGACGAGGTGCTCGAACTCCTGCACCTCGGCGGCCGCTCGCTCCCGCACTCCGTGCTCATGATGATCCCGGAGGCGTGGGAGAACCACGACTCCATGGACCCGGCCCGGCGCGCCTTCTACCAGTTCCACTCCACGATGATGGAGCCCTGGGACGGCCCGGCCTGCGTCACCTTCACCGACGGCACCCAGGTCGGCGCGGTCCTCGACCGCAACGGACTGCGCCCCGGCCGCTACTGGGTCACCGACGAGGGTCTCGTCGTCCTCGGCTCCGAGGTCGGCGTCCTCGACATCGACCCCGCGCGGGTCGTCCGCAAGGGCCGCCTCCAGCCCGGCAAGATGTTCCTCGTCGACACCGCCGAGCACCGCATCATCGAGGACGACGAGATCAAGGCCGCCCTCGCCGCCGAGAAGCCGTACGCGGAGTGGCTGGAAGCCGGCGAGATCGAGCTCTCCGACCTGCCCGAGCGTGAGCACATCGTGCACACCCACGCCTCGGTCACCCGCCGCCAGCAGACCTTCGGTTACACGGAGGAGGAGCTGCGGATCATCCTCGCGCCGATGGCCAAGGCCGCCGCCGAGCCGATCGGCTCCATGGGCACCGACTCGCCGATCGCCGCGCTCTCGCAGCGCCCGCGTCTGCTCTTCGACTACTTCACCCAGCTGTTCGCCCAGGTCACCAACCCGCCGCTGGACGCGATCCGCGAAGAGCTGGTCACCTCCCTGCGGTCCTCGCTGGGCCCGGCGAGCAACCTGCTGGAGCCGACGGCCGCCTCCTGTCGCAGCGTCACCCTGCCCTTCCCGGTGATCGACAACGACGAGCTGGCCAAGCTCATCCACATCAACGCCGACGGCGACATGCCCGGCATGAAGGCCGCGACCCTGTCCGGCCTGTACCGGGTCTCCGGCGGCGGCGACTCCCTCGCCGCCCGTATCGAGGAGATCTACGCCGAGGCCGACGCCGCCATCGAGAACGGCGCCCGCCTGATCGTCCTGTCGGACCGTCACTCCGACGCCGAGCACGCGCCGATCCCCTCGCTGCTGCTCACCGCGGCCGTCCACCACCACCTCATCCGCACCAAGCAGCGCACCCAGGTGGGCCTGCTGGTCGAGGCCGGCGACGTCCGCGAGGTCCACCACGTCGCCCTGCTCATCGGCTTCGGCGCCGCGGCCGTCAACCCGTACCTCGCCATGGAGTCCGTCGAGGACCTGGTCCGCGCCGGCACCTTCCTCCAGGGCATCGAGCCCGAGCAGGCCATCCGCAACCTGATCTACGCCCTCGGCAAGGGCGTCCTGAAGGTCATGTCCAAGATGGGCATCTCGACCGTCGCCTCCTACCGCGGCGCCCAGGTCTTCGAGGCCGTCGGCCTGGAGCAGGCCTTCGTCGAGAAGTACTTCAACGGCACCGCCTCCAAGATCGGCGGCGCCGGTCTCGACGTCGTAGCCAAGGAGGTCGCCGCCCGCCACGCCAAGGCCTACCCGGCCTCCGGCATCGCGCCCGCGCACCGCGCCCTGGACATAGGGGGCGAGTACCAGTGGCGCCGCGAGGGCGAGCCGCACCTGTTCGACCCCGAGACGGTTTTCCGCCTCCAGCACTCGACGCGCTCCGGCAGCTACGAGATCTTCAAGAAGTACACCGGCCGCGTCAACGAGCAGTCCGAGCGCCTCATGACGCTGCGCGGCCTGTTCGGCTTCACCTCGGACCGCCCGTCGATCTCCGTCGACGAGGTCGAGCCCGTCTCCGAGATCGTCAAGCGCTTCTCCACCGGCGCCATGTCGTACGGCTCCATCTCCCAGGAGGCGCACGAGACCCTCGCCATCGCCATGAACCAGCTGGGCGGCAAGTCCAACACCGGTGAGGGCGGCGAGGACCCGGAGCGCCTGTACGACCCGGCGCGCCGCTCGTCCATCAAGCAGGTCGCCTCCGGCCGCTTCGGCGTCACCTCCGAGTACCTGGTCAACGCCGACGACATCCAGATCAAGATGGCCCAGGGCGCCAAGCCCGGCGAGGGCGGCCAGCTGCCCGGCCACAAGGTCTACCCGTGGGTGGCCAAGACCCGTCACTCGACCCCGGGTGTCGGTCTGATCTCCCCGCCGCCGCACCACGACATCTACTCCATCGAGGACCTCGCCCAGCTGATCCACGACCTCAAGAACGCCAACCCGAAGGCCCGCATCCACGTGAAGCTGGTCTCCGAGGTCGGCGTCGGCACGGTCGCGGCCGGTGTGTCCAAGGCCCACGCGGACGTCGTGCTCATCTCCGGCCACGACGGCGGAACCGGCGCCTCCCCGCTCACCTCGCTCAAGCACGCGGGCGGCCCCTGGGAGCTCGGCCTCGCCGAGACCCAGCAGACCCTGCTGCTCAACGGCCTGCGCGACCGCATCGTCGTGCAGACCGACGGCCAGCTCAAGACCGGCCGCGACGTCGTCATCGCCGCGCTGCTCGGCGCCGAGGAGTTCGGTTTCGCGACCGCGCCGCTCGTCGTCTCCGGCTGCGTCATGATGCGCGTCTGCCACCTCGACACCTGCCCGGTCGGCATCGCCACCCAGAACCCGGTGCTGCGCGACCGCTTCGCCGGCAAGGCCGAGTACATCGTGAACTTCTTCAAGTTCATCGCCGAAGAGGTCCGCGAGATCCTCGCCGAGCTCGGCTTCCGCAGCATCCAGGAGGCCGTCGGCCACGCCGAGAACCTCGACGTGGAGCGCGCGATCACCCACTGGAAGGCGCAGGGCCTGGACCTGTCCCCGCTCTTCTACGTGCCCGAACTGCCCGAGGGCGCGGCCCTGCACCAGGTCATCGAGCAGGACCACGGCCTGGAGAAGGCGCTCGACAACGAGCTCATCAAGCTCGCCGCCGACGCCCTGGCCGCCGACTCCGCGACCGACGCGCAGCCGGTCCGCGCCCAGGTCGCGATCCGCAACATCAACCGCACCGTCGGCACCATGCTCGGCCACGAGGTGACGAAGAAGTTCGGCGGCGCGGGCCTGCCCGACGACACCGTCGACATCACCTTCACCGGCTCGGCGGGCCAGTCCTTCGGCGCCTTCCTCCCGCGCGGTGTCACGCTGCGCCTGGAGGGCGACGCCAACGACTACGTCGGCAAGGGCCTCTCCGGCGGCCGGATCGTCGTCCGCCCCGACCGGGGCGCCGACCACCTCGCCGAGTACTCCACCATCGCGGGCAACACCATCGCCTACGGCGCGACCGGCGGCGAACTGTTCCTGCGCGGCCGCACCGGCGAACGCTTCTGCGTCCGCAACTCCGGCGCGCTGGTGGTCTCCGAGGGCGTGGGCGACCACGGCTGCGAGTACATGACCGGCGGTCACGCGGTCGTCCTCGGCGAGACCGGCCGCAACTTCGCGGCCGGCATGTCCGGCGGCATCGCCTACGTGATCGACCTCGACCGCGACAACGTGAACGTCGCAAGCGTCGACGCCGTCGGCGAACTCGACGACGCCGACAAGCAGTGGCTGCACGACGTCGTGCGCCGTCACGCCGAGGAGACCGGCTCCACGGTCGCCGAGAAGCTGCTCGCCGAGTGGCCCACCGCCGTGGACCGCTTCAGCAAGATCATCCCCAGCACGTACAAGGCAGTGCTCGCCGCCAAGGACGCCGCCGAGCGAGCCGGACTCGACGAGTCCGCGATCACCGAGAAGATGATGGAGGCGGCGACCAATGGCTGATCCCAAGGGCTTTCTGAACCACGGCCGTGAGGTCGCCAGGTCCCGGCCGGTCCAGGAGCGTCTCAAGGACTGGAACGAGGTCTACGTTCCGGGCTCGCTGCTCCCGATCATCTCCCAGCAGGCCTCGCGCTGCATGGACTGCGGCATCCCGTTCTGCCACAACGGCTGTCCGCTGGGCAACCTGATCCCCGAGTGGAACGACTACGCGTACCGCGAGGACTGGCAGGCCGCCTCCGAGCGTCTGCACGCCACGAACAACTTCCCGGAGTTCACGGGCCGCCTGTGCCCCGCTCCGTGCGAGTCGGCGTGTGTGCTCGGCATCAACCAGCCCGCCGTGACCATCAAGAACGTCGAGGTCTCGATCATCGACAAGGCGTGGGACAGCGGCTCCGTCGCGGCCCAGGCCCCCGAGCGCCTCTCCGGCAAGACCGTCGCCGTCATCGGCTCCGGCCCGGCCGGTCTCGCCGCCGCCCAGCAGCTCACCCGCGCCGGTCACACGGTCGCGGTGTACGAGCGGGCGGACCGCATCGGCGGTCTGCTGCGCTACGGCATCCCCGAGTTCAAGATGGAGAAGCGGCACATCAACCGCCGCATCGAGCAGATGCGCGCGGAGGGCACCCGCTTCCGCACGGGCATCGAGATCGGCCGCGACCTCAAGGCGACGGACCTGCGCAAGCGGTACGACGCCGTGGTCGTCGCCGCCGGTGCCACGACCGCCCGCGACCTGCCCGTCCCCGGACGCGAGCTGAGCGGCATCCACCAGGCCATGGAGTACCTGCCGCTGGCCAACAAGGTGCAGGAGGGCGACTTCGTGGCGCCCCCGATCACCGCCGAGGGCAAGCACGTCGTGGTCATCGGCGGCGGCGACACGGGCGCGGACTGCGTGGGCACCGCCCACCGCCAGGGCGCGGCCTCGGTCACCCAGCTGGAGATCATGCCGCGGCCGGGCGAGGAGCGGAACGCGGGCCAGCCCTGGCCGACGTTCCCGATGCTCTACAAGGTCACCTCCGCGCACGAGGAGGGCGGCGAGCGCGTCTACGCGGTCTCCACCACCCACTTCGAGGGCGACGAGGACGGCAACGTCCAGTGGCTCCACCTGGTCGAGGTAGAGTTCACGGGCGGCAAGCTGAACCAGAAGCCGGGCACGGAGCGCAAGATCCCCGCCCAGCTGGTGACGCTGGCGATGGGCTTCACCGGCACGGACGTCGAGAACGGTGTGGTCTCCCAGTTCGGTCTGGAGCTCGACGAGCGCGGCAACATCGCCCGCGACGCCGACTTCGCGACCAACGTCCCCGGAGTCTTCGTCGCCGGTGACGCGGGCCGCGGCCAGTCCCTCATCGTCTGGGCCATCGCGGAGGGCCGTTCGGCCGCCCGCGGTGTCGACCGCTTCCTCACCGGAGCGAGCGACCTCCCGGCCCCGATCCGCCCGACGGACCGTTCGCTGACGGTCTGACCCATGGATGCGTGACCTGACACGGTCACTCGAGAACGTCCCGCACAAAGGCGTGCGGAACACGAGACGGCGCCTGCCTCACTGTCCCCGACCGGACGCCCTGGCAGGCGCCGCCGCATGTCCGCACACGGTTCCTCCAGGGCACGTGGAACGGGCCGGGCCGGCTACGGCACGCGGTACGTCTCGCCGTACACCTGCCACTCCAGCGGTGTGTCCAGGCCGAGGTTCCCGGCCTCCAGGAACCGGCGCTGGGCGGTGTCGATGCGGGTGGTGTCACGGTCCGGGTTCCCCGACCTCATGACCGCGCGGCGCACGTCCAGGAAGACGGAGAGGTACGTCTTCTCGTCGCCACCCTCGGACGGCGGCTTCGCCTCGCGCACGGCCCGGTCGCGCAGCCCGTAGAAGCCGTCGGCGCCGGTACCCGGACCGTGCATCACCATGGCGTCGTAGTAGATGAACTGGCCGAGCGTGCCGAGTCCGTCGAGCTTGGCGCGCCGGACCGCGGGATCGAAGTACACCAGGTCGCGTTCGTGGTCCTCGGCCTCGCGGAACGCGGGGAGCGTGGCCTCGTGGCGCCAGGCCGCGGGGAAGCCCGGGTCCAGGCCCTCGTGCGAGTCCGTGCCGTCGACCGCGCGCAGGGCCGGGAGATAGCGGGCGAGCCCGTTGCCCGGGTGCTGCGCGGTGTAGCGCTCGACGAGGGTGAGCAGGTCGTGGGTGCCGGTGCAGAAGCCGATGACGCCGGCCGTGTAGCCCTGGCCGTCGCCGATGTCCTCGATGTAGCCGTACGCCGAGCGCCAGTCCAGCGTGGAGTTCTCGGCGCTCGCCACGATCTCCTGCGCGAGCTCCTTCTTGCCCGGGGCGGCGAGTCCCGCGGGCGTGCCGGCGACGGCCGCGTCCCGGTCCGCCCGCGCCACCCCGGCCGTGCTCGTCGCCCGGGACTGCGCCACCGGCGGCCGGCCCGCCTTGGCGTCGGCCGCGGCGCGCCCGGGCGTGGTGCAGGAGACCGCCGCCGTGATCAGCACGGGGGCGAGGGCGAACAACAGGAAACCCGCACGTTTCATGTCGGACAGGGTACGCAGCCCCCGGCGTACGGGCGGGGACGCCGGGCGGCCCGAACACGCGTCCCCCGCCCCACCGTTCACCCGCCGGCTCCGTCCCTCGGGGGCCCGTTACGCGGTGCCCGCCTTGAGCGCCGACACCTTCAGCACCGTGAGGACCACCAGCACGGCGAGCAGCGCCACGCACACGGAGGCCTGGACCAGCGCGCGGCGGGGGCCGCGGGGAGCGTACGCGTAGGCCGCCGTCACGAGTCCGCCCGCGAGCAGTCCGCCCAGGTGACCCTGCCAGGACGTGACCCCCGCCGAGATCAGGAGCCAGATCAGCAGGCCCGCCATGAACCGGTTGACGCCGCTCATGTCCGCCCCGAGCCTGCGGGCCATCACGTAGTAGGCGGCACCGATGCCGAAGATCGCGCCCGAGGCGCCGACCGTCTGGTCGTTCGGCGCGATCAGCAGCACGAGGACCGAACCGCCGAGCGCGGAGAGCAGATACAGCGCCAGATAGCGGACCCGGCCGAGCTGCGCCTCGACGGTCCGCCCGATGTTCCACAGCGCGAACATGTTCATCACGATGTGCGCGATCCCGAACGTGCCCTCGGTGGGCGGCAGATGAAGGAACGCGCCGGTCAGCAGCCGGTACCACTCACCGGCCACCACGCCCTCAGGGTGGTAGAAGGCGGGGTGCACGCTGTCCCAGAGGTAGTGGTTCCCGTCCGGGTCCGCCAGGCCCGCGCCGAGCATCGCGAACCGGTCCACGAACGAGGAGCGCACCAGCTCGGCCAGATAGGCCAGCACGTTCAGACCGATGAGGACGTACGTGACCGCCGGGACCGCCGAGATCCGGCCGCCGAAGGCCGTCCGGGCCTGCCGGATCGACCTCGCGCCCTCCTTCACGCACTCCACGCACTGATGACCCACGGCCGCCTCGCGCATGCAGCCCGGACATATGTAGCGGTCGCAGCGGGTGCAGCGCACATGCGACTCCACCTTGGGGTGGCGGTAGCAGGTGGTGACGGCGGACTCGGACTCCACGGCCGGCTCCTCGGAACGCAAGGGGAAAAAGGGGAAGGTGAGCCGGTGGGGACGGCGATGATCAAACTATCCAACGGACCCTCCGCTGGGGAACGGCCGGGGCGGGGATCCTTGGCCCCGCCGGGCGTGGAACGCCGGTGCCCGCCCTGCGGAGCGACCGGCACCGTCACGTAATCTCGTCGTTCCGCAGTCCTCGCACCACGGGAGACCCGCATGGCCGGAATCAGCCTCACGAAGATCGAGGAGACCGCGCCCGCGCTGGTGGGCGCCTACAAGAGCGCCGGGATCAGCCTCACCAAGAACGGGCTGAGCGGGCAGCGCGCCGCCGTGTACCTCGTGGTCGACTACTCGGGTTCGATGAAGCCGTACTACGACGACGGCAGCGTGCAGGCCCTGGCCGACCGGGTGCTCGGCCTGTCCGCCCACCTCGACGACGACGGCACCGTCCCGGTCGTCTTCTTCTCCACGGACGTCGACGCGGTCACCGACATCGCCCTCGACAACCACCGGGGACGGATCGAAGCGATCGCGGCCGGACTCGGGCACATGGGCAGGACCAGCTACCACCTCGCGATGGACGCCGTCATCGACCACTACCTCGACAGCGGCTCCGACGCCCCCGCCCTGGTCGTGTTCCAGACCGACGGGGGGCCGATCAACAAGCTCGCCGCCGAACGGTATCTGTGCAAGGCGGCCCGGCTGCCGATGTTCTGGCAGTTCATAGGCTTCGGCGACCGGGGAAGCAAACAGTTCGACTTCCTGCGCCGGCTCGACGACCTGGCCGTGCCGCAGAAACGGGCCGTCGACAACGCGGGCTTCTTCCACGCCGGTTCGGATCCGCGCGAGGTGAGCGACGGGGAGCTGTACGACCGGATGGTCGCCGAGTTCCCGCACTGGCTGGCGGCGGCACGGGCACGGGGGATCCTGGCCTGATCCTCCCAACGCCCGTCAGGGGACGCCCCGTTGGCTTCGCCGGGCCGGCGTGCCACCCTGGTGGGCCGAGGGGAGCGGCGAATGGGCGCACGAGAGATCGACTCCGGCAGGGCCGCACGGACTTCGGCGAACGGGGCACCCGGGGGCGGGAGTCCGGGGGACACCGGCCCCGAGGGGACCTTACGGGCCCGGCGCGGGCCGGAGACCGGCAAGGGGGAGCGGCTCGCCGACTGGGCCGACGGACGCCTCGGCGTCTACTCGCTCGCCAAGGCCAACATGCGCAAGGTCTTCCCGGACCACTGGTCGTTCATGCTGGGCGAGATCTGCCTCTACAGCTTCCTCGTCCTGATCCTCACCGGCGTCTATCTCACCCTGTTCTTCGAGCCGAGCGGCGTCGACGTCGTCTACCACGGCTCCTACGGGCCGCTGAACGGCATCGTCATGACCCGGGCGTACGAGTCCACGCTCGACATCAGCTTCGACGTGCGCGGCGGACTGCTCATCCGCCAGATCCACCACTGGGCGGCGCTGGTCTTCCTCGCCGGGATGCTCGTGCACATGATGCGGGTGTTCTTCACCGGCGCGTTCCGCAAGCCGCGCGAGGTCAACTGGCTGTTCGGCTGGACGCTGTTGATGCTCGGCCTGCTCACCGGACTGACCGGCTACTCGCTGCCCGACGACCTGCTCTCCGGCACCGGCGTCCGCTTCGCCGACGGCGCGATCCTGTCGATCCCCGTCGTGGGGACGTACCTCTCCTTCTTCCTCTTCGGCGGGGAGTTCCCCGGGCACGACATCATCTCCAGGTTCTTCCCCATCCACGTCCTGCTGCTGCCGGGCGTCATGCTGGGACTGGTCGTCGCGCATCTGATCCTGGTCTTCTACCACAAGCACACCCAGTACCCGGGGCCGGGAAAGGGCGAGAAGTCGGTCGTCGGGATGCCGTTCCTGCCCGTCTACATGGCCAAGGCCGGCGGCTTCTTCTTCCTGGTCTTCGGCGTCCTGGCGATCATGGGCGCGATCGCCACCATCAACCCCGTGTGGGCGTTCGGCCCCTACCGGCCCGACCTGGTCACCACCGGCGCACAGCCCGACTGGTACCTCGGCTTCTCCGAAGGACTCATCCGCGTGATGCCGGGATGGGAGGTCAACGCCTTCGGACACACCCTCCAGCTGGGCGTCCTCATCCCCTTCACGCTGTTCCCGCTCGTCATGACCGCCATCGCCGTCTACCCGTTCGTCGAGGCCTGGGTCACCGGCGACGAGCGCGAGCACCACATCCTGGACCGGCCGCGCAACGTCCCCACCCGCACCGCCCTCGGCGTCGCCTGGCTGACGCTGTACGCCGTCCTGCTGGTCGGCGGCGGGAACGACCTGTGGGCCACCCACTTCCATCTGTCGATCAACGCGATCACCTGGTTCGTCCGCGTCGCCGTCTTCGCCGGACCCGCCCTCGCCTACGTCCTCACGAAACGGATCTGCCTCGGCCTCCAGCGGGCCGACCGCGACAAGGTGCTGCACGGACGCGAGTCCGGCACGATCAAGATGCTGCCGCACGGCGAGTACGTCGAGGTCCACGAACCCCTCACCCCGGCCCAGCGGTTCACCCTCACCCAGCACGAACAGGCACCGCCCTACGAACTGGGCCCCCTCGTCGACGCCAACGGCGTGGCCCGCCGCGCCGGCCCCGCCCGACGCCTGCGCGCCCGGCTCGCGCGCGCCCTGTACGGGCCCGGCACCCGCATCCCCAAACCCACGGCCGAGGAGTACCGGGAGCTCACGAGCGGGGACGACCACCACCACTGAGACCGGCCAGCGCCTCGGCCCTGCACTCGGCCGGGGTGCCCCAGGCCGGCCGCAGCGAGCGGGCCCTGGCGAACCACAGGGACAGGTCGTACTCGGCCGTGTAGCCGATCGCGCCGTGCAGCTGCAACGCGGCCCGCGCCGTGGCGTACGCCGCCTCGCAGGCCGTGACCTTCGCCGCGGCCACCTCCGCCGGATCCATCGACAGCGCGGCCCCGAACAGCAGCGGACGCGCGAACTCCAGGGCGATCAGCGCGTCCGCGAGCCGGTGCTTGACCGCCTGGAACGAACCGACGGGAACACCGAACTGGGTCCGCTGCCCCACGTACGCGACGGTCCGCGCGAGCAGCGCGAGCCCCACCCCGAGGGCCTGGGCCGCGGTCGCCAGCCGTGCCCACGTCAGCGCCCGGAGCGCGGCACGGGCGACCTGCGGACCCGCGGCCAGCAGGTCGCCGCCGCCCTCCGCGGGAGCGAACCGGCGCGAGCGGTCCATGGACACCCGCACCCGGCCGTGGCCGGGCGCGAGCCACAGCTCCCCGCCGTCCACCGCCAGCAGCACCCCCGCCGCGTCCGCGTCGAGCGCCGGAGCGCCGTCCAGGGCGAGGGTGGCCAGGCTCTTGCCCGAGGCCAGCCCCGGCAGCAGCCGCTCGGCCGGACCCGGATCGTCCAGCCCGCCCAGCAGGACGGCCGCGGCGACCGTCTCCACCACCGGACCCGGCACCGCGTGCCGCCCCAGCTCCACGAACGCCACAGCCAGTTCGACCGGAAGCGGCCCCACCCCCTCGTACTCCTCCGGGACCGCCAGCGCGAACACCCCCGCCTCCGCCAGCCGCGACCACAGGGCCCGCCCCGGCGCGTGGTCCCCGAGCGCCCACGCCCGCACCGCCGACGGCGTGTCCGAGGACCCCAGCATCGCGTCCAGGGAGGCGGCGAAGGCCCGCTGTTCGGCGTCGAGGAGGAAGCGCATCAGCGGCGGCCCTTCGGAAGGCCGAGCAGCCGCTCGGCGATGATGTCGCGCTGGATCTCGTTCGTGCCCGCGTAGAGGGGACCCGCGAGCGCGAAGACATACCCCTCGCACCACCCGGTGTCCGCCGAGTCGCCCTCGGCGCCCAGCAGATCGAGGGCCGTCTCGTGCAGCGCCAGGTCCAGCTCCGACCAGAACACCTTGTTCAGGCTCGACTCCGCCCCGACGCCCTCCCCTTCGAGCATCCGGGAGGCATGGCCGTACGCGAACAGCTGATAGGCGCGCGCCCCGATCACCGCGTCGGCCACCCGCTCGCGCAGCGCCGAATCACCAGGGTCGCCGTGCGCGTGCCACAACGCGGCCAGCCGGTCCGCGGCCGCCAGGAATCGGCCCGGTGAACGCAGCGTCAGACCGCGTTCGTCGCCCGCCGTCGACATCGCCACCCGCCAGCCCCGGCCCGGCTCGCCGATCACGTCCTCGTCGGGCACGAACACGTCGTCCAGGAACAGCTCGGCGAACGCCGGCCTGCCGTCCAGCCGCCCGATCGGACGGACCGTCACCCCCGGCGCACGCAGGTCGAACATCAGGTACGTCAGGCCCTGATGGGGCTTCGCCGTGCCCGTCTCACTGCGGAACAGGCCGAAGGCGCGGTCCGCGAACGCGGCCCGCGACGACCACGTCTTGTGCCCCCGCAGCAGCCAGCCGCCCTCCACCCGCACCGCTCGCGACCTCAGCGAGGCCAGATCCGAACCCGCCTCCGGCTCCGACCAGGCCTGCGCCCACACCACCTCGCCCGTCGCCATCGGGGGCAGCACCCGCGCACGCTGCTCCGCGGTGCCGTGCTCGAACAGGGCCGGCGCGAGCAGGCTGACCCCGTTCTGCCCGACCCGGCCCGGGGCGCCCGCCGCGTGGTACTCCTCCTCGAACACCAGCCAGCGCACCACGTCCGCGTCCCGGCCGCCGAACTCCGCCGGCCAGGACACCACCGACCAGCGGTCCGCCGCCAGTTCGGCCTCCCACGCGCGATGCGCGGCGAAGCCCCGCGCGGTCTCCAGGGAGGGCAGCGGAGCCGCCGGGACGTGCGCGTCCAGCCAGGCACGGGCCTCGGCGCGGAACGCCTCGTCGGCGGGGGAGACGGTCAGATCCATCGGCGGGCACCTTCCGGCAACCTTCCCTAACAAGTGTTTGGTAGGTTAGCTTGGAGGCATGAGCGACGTCGAGAGCCCGGCGTACGTACCCGGCCACGGACTCCTGAAGGGCCGCAGCGCCGTCATCACCGCGGCCGCAGGCGCGGGCATCGGCCAGGCCACCGCACGCCGGTTCCTCGAAGAAGGCGCCCGCGTCCTGATCAGCGACGCGCACACCCGCCGCCTCAAGGAGACCGCCGACACCCTGGCCGCCGAGTTCGGCCCCGGCCACGTGACCGCGCAGCCCTGCGACGTCACCTCCGAGGACCAGGTCCAGACCCTCTTCGACACCGCCACCGCCCACCACGGCCGACTGGACATCGTCGTCAACAACGCGGGCCTCGGCGGCGCCGCCCCCCTCGTCGACATGACCGACGACCAGTGGTCCACCGTCCTCGACGTCACCCTGAACGGCACCTTCCGCTGCACCCGCGCCGCCCTGCGACGCCTCAAGGAACAGGGCGACGGCGGAGCCGTCGTCAACAACGCCTCCGTCCTCGGCTGGCGCGCCCAGGCCGGACAGGCCCACTACGCCGCCGCGAAGGCCGGCGTCATGGCCCTCACCCGCTGCGCCGCCGTCGAGGCCGCCGCCTACGGCGTCCGCGTCAACGCCGTCGCACCCAGCCTCGCCCTGCACCCCCACCTGGTGAAGGTCACCACCCCCGAACTCCTGGAGGAACTGACCGCCCGCGAGGCCTTCGGCCGCCACGCCGAACCCTGGGAGGTCGCCAACGCCATCGTGTTCCTCGCCTCCGGCTACTCCTCTTACCTCACCGGCGAGGTCCTGTCCGTGAGCAGCCAGCACGCGTAGGACGACAATGACCGCGTGCCTACCAAGAAGAAGCCCCAGGTGACCGCCACCCCCGAGCGCCGCCGTGAACTCCTCGGCACCGCCGCCGAGGTGTTCGCCGAACAGGGCTACAACGCCACCACCGTCCGCAGGATCGCGGACGAGGCCGGGATGCTCGCCGGCAGCCTCTACTACCACTTCGACTCCAAGGAATCGATGCTGGAGGAGATCCTGCGCACCTTCCTCGACGAACTCTGGGACGGCTACGACACCGTCCTCGACGCCGGACTCGGCCCCCGCGAAACCCTCGAGGCCCTCGTCACCGAGTCCTTCCGCGAGATCGACCGGCACCGCGCCGCCGTCGCCATCTACCAGAAGGAATCCCGGCACCTCGCCGCACAGGAGCGCTTCGCCTTCCTCACCGAGTCCCAGCGCAACTTCGAGAAGGCCTGGCTCGGCACCCTGGAACGCGGAGTCGAGGCCCGGGTGTTCCGGGCCGACCTCGACATCCGCCTCACCTACCGGTTCGTCCGCGACACCGTCTGGGTCGCCGCCTCCTGGTACCGGCCCGGCGGCCTGCACAGCCCCGAGGAGATCGCCCGCCAGTACCTGTCGATGGTGCTCGACGGCATCTCCGTCCGCGAGTAGCCCACTCCGTCCTGCCAAGGGAGCCGTCATGGCCGAGGCCTACATCGTCGAAGCGGTCCGCACACCCGTCGGGCGGCGGAGGGGAGGACTCGCCGCCGTCCACCCCGCCGACCTCGGCGCGCACGTCCTCAGGGCCCTCCTCGAACGCTCCGGCGTGGACCCGGCGGCCGTCGAGGACGTCGTCTTCGGCTGCCTGGACACCGTCGGCCCCCAGGCCGGGGACATCGCCCGCACCAGCTGGCTGGCGGCCGGACTGCCCGAGGAGGTCCCCGGAGTCACCGTCGACCGGCAGTGCGGCTCCTCCCAGCAGGCCGTCCACTTCGCCGCCCAGGCCGTCCTGTCCGGCACCCAGGACCTCGTCGTCGCCGGCGGCGTGCAGAACATGAGCCAGATCCCCATCGCCTTCGCCTCCCGCCGGGCCGCCGAACCCCTCGGCCTCACCCAAGGCCCCTTCGCCGGCAGCGAGGGCTGGCGCGCACGCTACGGCGACCGCCCCGTCGACCAGTTCCACGGCGCCGAACTCATCGCCGCCAAATGGGGCATCAGCCGCCGCGACCAGGAGGAGTTCGCCCTCCGCTCCCACCAGCGGGCGATCCGCGCCGCCGACGAGGGCCGCTTCGCCCGCGAGACCGTCCCCCACGGAGACGTCACCGCCGACGAGGGCCCCCGCCGCGACACCACCCTGGAGAAGATGGCCGCCCTCAGGCCGGTCGTCGAGGGCGGCACCATCACCGCCGCCTGCTCCTCCCAGGTCTCCGACGGCGCGGCCGCGATGCTGCTCGCCTCCGAACGGGCCCTGAACGAACACGGTCTGACCCCCCGCGCCCGCGTCCACCACCTCTCCGTACGCGGCGAGGACCCCATCCGTATGCTCTCGGCCCCCATCCCCGCCACCGCCCACGCCCTGAAGAAGACCGGCATGTCCATCGGCGACATCGACCTCGTCGAGATCAACGAGGCGTTCGCCCCGGTCGTCCTCGCCTGGCTCAAGGAGACCGGCGCCGACCCCGCGAAGGTCAACGTCAACGGCGGCGCCATCGCGCTCGGCCACCCACTCGGCGCTACCGGCGTGCGCCTGATGACCACCCTGCTGCACGAACTGGAACGCACCGGCGGCCGCTACGGACTCCAGACGATGTGCGAGGGCGGCGGCCAGGCGAACGTGACGATCATCGAACGGCTCTGAGGGAACCCGGCGCGACCACCGGCGCCCGAACCCGCGTGCCGGTCGGGCGGGCCGTCATTCCGGCGGCCCGCCGCAGGCCTCCGCCCACGGGCGGTCCGTTCCGTCCGCCGCGGGAAGCCCCTCCAGCGTGGCGTGCGCCTGAGCCATCACCCGCTCCACCAGCTCCGCGCACGACGGGAGGTCCTCGATCACCCCGGCGACCTGCCCCGACGCCATCACCCCGAGATCCGTCCGGCCGTCCACCATCGACGCCTTCAGCAGCATCGGGGTGTTGGCCGCGAGCAGGACCTGGCTCCAGGTCAGCTCCCGTCCGTGCCGCATGGCGAGGCCGTCGCGGACCATCCGCCGCCAGGTCAGCCCCGAGACCCGCCGGAACCCGGCCGCGCGCCGCACCGCCCGGACCAGGGACCCGGCGCGCCCCGCCGTCTCCAGGGCGTCGACGAAGTCGCTGCGCAGCATGCGGTGCGGCAGCCCGTCGACGGCCGTCGTCACGGTGACGTCCTTCACGGTCGCCGCCAGATACCGCGCCTTCACCGCGTCCGGGACCGTCGAGTCCGAGGTCAGCAGGAACCGCGTGCCCATCGCGATGCCCGCCGCCCCGTAGGCCAGTGCCGCCACCAGCCCCCGCCCGTCGTGGAAGCCGCCCGCCGCGACCACGGGTATGTCCACGGCGTCCACCACCTGGGGCAGCAGCACGCTCGTCGCCACCTCCCCGGTGTGACCGCCGCCCTCGCCGCCCTGCACGATCACCGCGTCGGCGCCCCACGCGGCCACCTTCTCGGCGTGCCGCCTGGCCCCCACGGACGGCACGACGACCACTCCCGCCTCCTTCAGCCCGGCGATCAGCTCACGGGACGGGGCCAGCGCGAAGGACGCGACCCGCACCCCCTCGTCGACGATGATCCGCACCCGGTCGCCCGCGTCCCCGGCGTCGGCCCGCAGATTCACCCCGAACGGCCGGTCCGTACGGGACTTGACCTCCCGCACCGCGTCACGGAGCTGGTCGAGGGTCATCGTCGCCGACGCCAGGATGCCCAGCGCGCCCGCGTTCGCCGTCGCCGAGACCAGCCGGGGGCCCGCCACCCAGCCCATGCCGGTCTGCACGACGGGATGCCGGACCCCGACGAGCCGGGTCAGAGCCGTCTCCATCAGCGCACGCTCCCGGCCGCACCGCCCCGCGGATCGGGCACCTCGCGTTCGCGCCGGCCCTCCGGGTCGAGCACCGTGCGGATCAGCTCCAGCTCCCGCGAGGTCGGCTCGCGCGTGAACGGCACCTCGTCCGGAACCACCAGCGGGAATCCCGTCGCCTCCCCGACCTGCTCGACGGTGACGCCCGGGTGGACGGACGCCAGCCGCATCGAGTGGTCGGGCGTCGCGAAGTCGAGGACGGCCAGGTCGGTCACCACCCGGGGGAGGCGATGGAAGCGGGTGGCGCTCGGGCCCGCGGCCGCCGCCCGTTCGTACCCCACCCCGCACACCATGTCGACCCGTTCCACGAACACCCGCGGAGAGTGCCGGGGTATCCAGTAACTGGTCGGGTTGTTCAACGTGTTGACCGGAGCGCCGCGCACCCCCAGCAGCTGGCGGCGGGGCCGGGACCAGTCGCCGACGCACGAGATGTTCTGGTTGCCGAACCGGTCGATCTGGCTCGCCCCCATCATCACGTGCCGCCGCCCGCCGGTCACCGCCGTCAGATGCCTGCGGTACGGCAGCCAGCCCTCCACCGTGCCGTCCGGGCCGACGAGGAGCGCCTCTCCGTCGGTCAGCAGCAGATCCGGCGAGAAGGTGTGCCGGGCCAGCCGGGCGCCGACGGACGGGATCAGGCCCATCGGGCTGGCCAGCACCTCGCCGTCGTCCCGCCAGGCCTCGGCGCACGCGATCACGCAGTACTCGGCCCGGGTGACCCGCACGGGTCCCTCCCCTTCCCCCGTCACCGCCTTCTCCCGTTCCTCCGTCACCGCTTCCTCTCCTGCCCCCGGCACCGCCCGCTCCCCGCTCACCGGCCCTCCTCCTCCCGCCAGGCCCGCACGGCACCCTGATAGGCGTCCTCGCCACCGCCGAGGAACCGCTCGGCGAACTCGGCGTACGGCGTGGTCGCGTACAGCTTCTGGAACGCCTCGTCCCGCCCGTAGTCGGGGACGCACGAGGTGAAGTGCGCGCCGTTCGGCGTCTCCACCACACCGGTCACCGACGACCGCTGGAGCAGCAGGGTCTGCGGCGCCGCCTCCTTGGTCAGCTCCGCCGTGTCGACGATCCGTTCGCAGGAGACGTACGCCGTGTCCGCCGCCTCGCAGAACAGGTCGTCGAAGTACGGATCGGGGCCCAGATAGCAGCCGTTGCCCGCGCGGTCCGCCCGGTTCATGTGCACCAGGGCCGCGTCCAGGCGCAGCGCGGGCATCGCGATCAGCTCCTCCCGTATCCCGGTGACCGCATCCGGGTACGGCGAGGTGACCGTCCGCAGTCCGGGGTCGGCCCGCATCACGTCCGAACCGAGCCCCGCCCGCACCGGGAGGAACGGCAGCCGGTTCGCCGCCGCGTGCAGCCCCCACATGAACATGGCCTCGTCCACCTCCCGCAGTTCGAACGCCCCGCGCTCGCGGGCCGCGCGGTAGTGCGGTTCGAGCGGGACGGAGTCGAGCGTCACGAAAGGCGCCACCAGGGTGCGGATACGGCCGGCGGCGGCCAGCAGCCCGACGTCGGGACCGCCGTACGACACCACCGTCAGATCGGTGATCTCGCTGCGGAGCAGTGCTCTCACCAGGGCCATCGGCTTGCGGCGCGAACCCCAGCCGCCGATGCCGAGGGTCATCCCGCTCTCCAGCCGGCCGACGACGTCCTGCGCCGACATGGTCTTGTCGCTCACCGGGGGGCCTCCTTGCCGAAGGTGTCACGGACGCGGGCCGCCACTCCTGCGAGGCCGGCCTCGAAGGTGAAGCCCTGTTCGAAGCGGTAGCTGCGGCGCACGTCCACCGGGTCGATGCCGTTGATCGCGGCCTTGGCGAGCCGGAGGAGCTGCCCGTCCTTCGCGGCCATCTCGCGCGCCAGTTCCAGCGCAGCCGACCGCAGTTCCGCGCGCGGCACGACCCGCCACACCGAGCCGTGGGCGTGCAGCTCGGCCGCCGTCGCCGTGCGCGAGGTGTAGTACAGGACGCGCATCAGATGCTGGGGGACGAGCCGGGACAGATGCGTGGCCGCGCCGAGCGCGCCCCGGTCCAGCTCGGGCAGGCCGAAGACGGCGTCCTCGCTCGCCACGATCGCGTCCGCGTTCCCCGCCAGCCCGATGCCGCCGCCCAGACAGAAGCCGTGCACCGCCGCCACGACGGGCACCTCGCACTCGTACACCGCCGCGAAGGCCTCGGCGCAGCCGCGGTTCGCCCCGATCAGCGCGCCATGGCCGGTCCGGTCGCGTTGCAGCTCCTTGATGTCGACGCCCGCGTTGAACCCGCGTCCCTCCGCTCTCAGTACGACACAGCGGATCCCGGGGTCGCCGCCCGCCGTGCGCACGGCGTCGGCGAGGTCGAACCAGCCCCGCACCGGCAGTGCGTTGACCGGCGGGAAGTCGACCGTGACGACGGAAATCCCCTTTTCCGGGGACGAGGTGGAGACACCCATGGGGACATCAGCTACCTTTCCACCAAACGTTTGTTAGGTGTGATGCGAAGCTAGCAGCGATCGCGGCCGCGCGGGAGGCCCTGTGGACAACCCGGACACCATGAACCGGCCCGGCACCTCGGGCCACCCCGACGACTCGACCCGGTCCGACGTCCCGCCGGACCTCGGTGGCCGGACCGTCGTCGTCACCGGCGGCACCCGGGGCGTCGGGGCGGGCATCGCCCTGGCCTTCGAGCGGGCCGGCGCCCACGTCGTGGTCTGTGCCCGCAGGCCTCCCGAAGTCCCCCTCGGCAAGGCCGACTTCGTCCCCGTCGACCTGCGCGACCCGGCCGCGGTCCTGGCCTTCTTCGACGCCCTGCCCCGCCTCGACGTCCTGGTCAACAACGCGGGCGGCGCCCCCTACCGGCCCCTCGCCGAGGCGGACGCGGAGCGGCACGCCCGGGTGATCGAACTCAACCTCACCGCGCCCCTCACCGCGTCGATCGCGGCCCACGATCACCTCAGACGGACCCGCGGTTCCATCGTGATGATCGGCAGCGTGAGCGGCTCACGCCCCTCGCCCGGGACCGCCGCCTACGGCGCGGCCAAGGCGGGACTGGAGAGCCTGGCCCGTTCGATGGCCGTCGAGTGGGCGCCGGAGATCCGCGTCAACACCCTGGTCGTCGGCATGGTCCGCACCGAACTGGCCCATCTGCACTACGGCGGGGAGGACGGCGTCGCCGCCGTCGCCCGCACCGTTCCGCTGGGCCGCCTCGCCAGGCCCGCCGACGTCGGCGCCGCCGCCGTCTTCCTCGCCTCCGACGCCGCCGCCTACATCAGCGGCGCCTCCGTCCTCGTCCACGGAGGCGGCGAGCGGCCCGCCTTCCTCGACGCCGCCACCGCCAACAAGGACCGGCGGACCACCGCCGGCCACGACAGCCGGGGAGAGACACGATGAGCGCACGACTGCTGTGCGAGGGGCGGGTCGTGATCGTCACGGGCGCGGGCCGCGGACTCGGCAGGGCGCACGCGCTGGCGTACGCGGCCGAGGGCGCCCGGCTCGTGGTCAACGACCTCGGCGTCGGCCTCGACGGCACCCCCGCGGCGGACGGCCCGGCCGCCCGGGTGGCCGAGGAGATCCGCGCGGCGGGCGGCGAGGCGGTGGCCCACGGCGGCGACATCGCGACCACCGACGGCGCCGCGTCGCTCGTCCGCACCGCCCTGGAGACGTACGGGCGGCTCGACACCCTCGTCAACAACGCCGGGTTCCTGCGCGACCGGATGCTCGTCAACCTCGACGAGGACGACTGGGACGCCGTCGTGCGGGTCCATCTGAAGGGGCACTTCCTGCCGCTCCGACAGGCCGCGGCCCACTGGCGGGCCGAGGCCAAGGCGGGCCGGACGCCCGAGGCCAGGGTCGTCAACACCGGCAGCGGGGCGGGCCTGCTCGGCTCGGTCGGCCAGGGAAACTACAGCGCCGCCAAGGCCGGGATCGTCGGACTCACGCTGGTCGCGGCGGCCGAGATGCGGCGGTACGGCGTCCAGGTCAACGCCATCGCCCCGGCCGCCCGCACGCGGATGACCGAGCGCGCCTTCGCCGCCACCATGGCGGCCCCCGCCGACGGCTTCGACGCCATGGACCCGGCCAATGTCTCGCCGCTGGTCGTCTGGCTCGGATCGGCGGCGAGCGCCGGCGTCACCGGCCGTGTCTTCGAGACCGAGGGCGGCCGGATCACGGTGATGGAGGGCTGGCGGCCGGGCCCGAGCGCCGACAAGGGAGCCCGGTGGACGCCGGCGGAGGCCGGGGCGACGGCCCGCGAACTCCTGGAGCGGGCCGCGACTCCCCAGGCGGTGTACGGGTCCGGCTCCTGAGGACCGGCACGGCCGTTCGCTTGTCGGTACCTGTGTCGGTACCTGTCGGCCCCCTCGGCCCCCGTCGGACTCAGTGGCGCGTCGTGCTCGCCTTCAGCAGGGTGACGATCTCCGCGTGACCGGTCTGGAGGTCGTCGCCCGCGAACGGCCTGCCCCCGGCGTCCAGGAGCTGGACCTCGACGACGGTGCCCTCCGGCGACGCGTGCCGGTGGGTGACCGAGGCGTGCCCGGGGCCGTGCGCGCGGGCCAGACCCTCCCGGAGCTCGGCCTCGACACCGACGCCCAGCAGACGCCGGGCCTCCGCCAGCGCCTCGCCCCGGGCGCCCGCCCCGTGCGCGAGCAGGGCCCGTACGCACCCCGCCGACCCCCGGTGCGCGGCCGTCACCAGCGGGGGTTCGCCCCCCGGCCCCGGACGGCAGGGATCCGCGCCCGCCCCGAGCAGCGCCTCCGCGACGGCGGTGTGACCCCGGCGCAACGCCCAGGTCAGCGCGGTGAAACCGAACGCCTCCACCGTGTCCGGACGCGCCCCCGCCGCGAGCAGGGCGGCGACCACCTCCGTGTGACCGCCGCAGGCGGCTCCGCACAGGGGAGCGTCCGTGCCCAGGCTGAGCCGGTCGGGCTCGGCGCCGACGGCCAGCAGCAGCCGTACGACGCCGGGCCGGTCGCTCACCGCGGCCAGGTACAGGGCGCTCTGCCCGTCCTCGTCGACCGCCTCGGGACTCACGCCCGCCCGCAGCAGCCGTACGACCGTGTCCTCGTCGCCCTCGTACACGGCGGGGAAGAGAAGCGCGGTGGGGTCGTTCGTGCTCATCCTTCGACCCTCGCTCGCCACCGGCACGCGAGGCAAAGACTTTCGGGGTGTCGTGCCTCACCCGCGAGGTGCCGTCCTAGGTGTCGCACTCCAGCACCGTGCGGCACAGCGCGCACCGTGCGCGCACCCGGCCCCGGACCGGCACCCGGATGCGCTGGTGGCAGGTCGGGCAGGGGAAGGAGACGCGCAGCGGTCCGTGGTCGTCGGGCGCGAACGCGTAGGGGACGCCGGAGTGGTCGGGGGCGTGGTGGTCCTGGGCGTGCCGGCGGTCGCGGGCGTAGCGGCGGCGGCCAGCCCAGCCCGCCGCGGTCAGCGGGGGCTGCCGCGCGTCGCGCTCGGCCAGTTCCATGCCCTTGGTGTACGCGGTGTACGCCTGCGCGCTGGTGAACCACACGGAGGGGTCCTCGCCGAAGACCAGGGCGCGCTTGGCGAGGACGTAGCCGAACTCCTCGGGGGTCAGATAGCCGAGCTTCTGCGAGGAGGCGCCGTCCTCGCGGTAGGCGTCGAGGAGGAGCCAGCCCGCTCCGAGGTAGGCCGCGGCGGTGTCGGTGAGGATCTCGGTGTCGCGGGTGCCGGGGAAGGAGAGGTCCAGGCGGTGCAGGTAGACGTGCATCACCTCGTGGGCGAGCGCGGCGCCGATGTCCCTGCGGTGCGTGCGGAAGCGGTCGTTCAGCTCGATGAAGTACTCGGGTCCCGCGGCGAGTTCGACGTGGGCCGCGTGGGTCATCTCGCGGAAGCCGACGATCATCCGGGCGTCGGGGAGCCGGTAGTGCCTGACCATCTCGCGGGCGACGCGCTGGGCGCCCAGATGCAGGTCGTCGACGTCCGCGAAGGCCACGTCGGCGGGGGTCACGCTGGCCGCGAACGTGTGGATGGTGTCGTACGAGAGCCGCTTGTACAGCGCGGTGATCGATGCCCGCACCGTGTCCAGATGCGGGTAGCCGTGCTCGACGGGTCCGCCGTTCGCCACGCCCGCACCCCCAGAAGACGCCGGAACTCCTCTCCACTGTAAGCGGGGTTCCGTCCGGGGGCGGGGGAGCGGGGCGGACGGGACGCGGCTCGTGCCTCCTGCCCACGCCGGTCCTTCCGGCCGGATGGCGGCTTCCGGCCCGTGTCCCGGTCAGGCCTTCCTGGCCGGAACGCGGCTCTTGCCCGGTATGGCGGGCGGTCCTCATAATCCCACCAGCTTGGCAGGTGCATGCTCAAAAGGTCCCGTGCCGGAAACGCGCGGGCCTCGAAGGCGCTCTCCGTGTGCCCGCCCGGCGGACAACCCCCCACGAAAGGAACCCCGTTGAAGTCTCCCAGGAAGCACCGCGTCCTCAGAAGACTGCTCGCCGTCGGCGCGGTCGCGCTCGCCGCCGTGTCCCTCCAGCCGCTGTCCGCGAACGCCGCCCCCGCGCCCGTCGTCGGCGGGACACGCGCCGCCCAGGGCGAGTTCCCCTTCATGGTCCGCCTCTCCATGGGCTGCGGCGGAGCCCTCTACACCAAGAGCATCGTCCTGACCGCCGCCCACTGCGTGAACGGCTCCGGCACCAACACCTCCATCACCGCCACCGCCGGCGTCGTCGACCTCCAGAGCGGCAGCGCCGTCAAGGTCAAGTCCACCAAGGTGCTCCAGGCCCCCGGCTACACCGGCAAGGGCAAGGACTGGGCCCTGATCAAACTCGCCCGGCCCATCGACCTGCCCACCCTGAAGATCGCCACCAACACCGCCTACAACAACGGCGACTTCACCATCGCCGGCTGGGGCGCCGCCCGCGAAGGAGGCGGACAGCAGCGCTACCTCCTCAAGGCCACCGTCCCCTTCGTCGACGACGCCACCTGTCAACAGGCGTACGGCAGCGACCTCGTCCCCAGCGACGAGATCTGCGCCGGATTCGTCACCCAGGGCGGCGTTGACACCTGCCAGGGCGACTCCGGCGGACCCATGTTCCGCAAGGACGACACCGGGGCCTACCTCCAGGTCGGCATCGTCAGCTGGGGCCAGGGCTGCGCCGAGCCCGGATACCCCGGCGTCTACAGCGAGGTCTCGACCTTCGCCGCCGACATAGCCCGAGCGGCCGCCGGCCTCTGACCCCACCGGAACAGCGCCACCGCACGAGCGGCGCCCGCGACCCGGCTCGCGGGCGCCCACCGACCGCACGGTCGGTAAAACCGCTACTGCGCCCATGGGCCGCGTTGGCATACTCGGCCCATGACCAGCCCCCGCCCCCAGCCCGTCACCGCCTCCCTGCTGATCGGCGCCAAGGACGACGCCCTGCAACAGCGGCTCGACGACGAACTCACCGCCTTCAACGCGCGAGCCACCGGTGCAGGTGACCCCGAACCCGTCTCGGTCAAGGTCACCGACGCCGACGGGGAACTCGTCGGCGGACTCACCGCCTGGGTGTGGGGCAGCTGCTGCGCGGTCGACATGCTCTGGGTGCGGGCCGACCAGCGCCACGCGGGCTGGGGCGCCAAGCTCCTGCGCGCGGCGGAGGAGGAGAGCGTCCGGCGCGGCTGCACCGAGATGATCGTCTCCTCCTTCACCTTCCAGGCCCCCGACTTCTACCGGGGTCACGGCTACCGCGAGACCGGCCGCACCGACGGCATCCCCGGCGGACACCAGGACGTGCACTTCCACAAGACGCTCACCGTCTCGCACCCCTAGGCCGTGTCCTGGGCCGTGTCCGACCAGCTCCCGGACACCGATGATCGCGCCGCCGCGATCCACGTAGGGTTGGCTGTCATGACCACCAGCAAGCCCCAGGAAGCCGGCCCCGACGTCAGGGCGGAGCTCGCCCGGCTGCGCGACAGCATCGACAACATCGACGCCGCCGTCGTCCACATGCTCGCCGAACGCTTCAAGTGCACCCAGCAGGTCGGCCACCTCAAGGCCGCCCACCACCTGCCGCCCGCCGACCCCTCCCGCGAGGCCCACCAGATCGCCCGGCTGCGCAGCCTCGCCGAGAACGCCAAACTCGACCCGGCCTTCGCCGAGAAGCTGCTGAACTTCATCATCGCCGAGGTCATCCGCCACCACGAACGCATCGCGGACGACGCGGGCGGCGGCACGGCCGACCCGCAGGAGTGACACCGCCCGGCCGCCCGCGACCCTGCCGCCCCGCCTGCCCGGAGCCCTCCCCGGTCCCGGGCAACCCACGGCCCCGGTCGCCCGCGGCCCCGGCGGCGCACCAGGCAGCAGTGTGTGACCGGGCGGCCGCAAAGCGTACATAGCGGACCACCCCTGTGTCCCGACCCCACCATCGGGCAGCATGGCCTCATGTCCGTACTGACGCGCGACGAAGCGCAGACCCGTGCCAAGCTCCTCGACGTCCACCACTACGGGATCGAACTCGACCTGACCGGAGGGGACGAGACCTTCGACTCCCTGACCGTCATCCGGTTCACCGCCCGAGCCGAAGCGGACACCTTCGTCGAGCTGAAGCCCGCCGAACTGCGCTCCGTCACCCTCGACGGCCGGCCCCTCGACCCGGAGACCCTGGACGAGAACCGGCTGCCCCTGAAGGGACTCACCGCCGGCGAGCACGAACTGCGCGTCGACGCCTCCATGCGCTACTCCCGCACCGGGGAGGGCATGCACCGCTTCACCGACCCCACCGACGGCGAGACCTACCTCTACACCCAGCTGTTCATGGAGGACGTCCAGCGCGTCTTCGCCGCCTTCGACCAGCCCGACCTCAAGTCCGTCTTCGACCTCTCCGTCACCGCCCCCGAAGGCTGGACCGTCCTCGCCAACGGCGTCACCGAACACCTCGGAGACGGCCACTGGAAGGCCGCCCCCACCCCCCTGATCTCGACCTACCTCGTCGCCGTCGCCGCCGGCCCCTGGCACTCCGTACGCACCGAGCACGCCGGCCTGCCCTTCGGCCTGCACTGCCGCCGCTCCCTCGCCCCGTACCTCGACGCCGACGCCGACGAGATCCTCGACATCACCCGCGCCTGCTACGACCGGTACCACGAGAAGTTCGACGAGCCCTACCCCTTCGACTCCTACGACCAGGCGTTCGTCCCCGAGTTCAACGCCGGCGCCATGGAGAACCCCGGACTCGTCACCTTCCGCGACGAGTTCATCTACCGCTCCGCCGTCACCGACACCGAGCGCCAGACCCGCGCCATGGTCATCGCCCACGAGATGGCCCACATGTGGTTCGGCGACCTCGTCACCCTGCGCTGGTGGGACGACATCTGGCTCAACGAGTCCTTCGCCGAGTACATGGGCTACCAGACCCTCACCGAAGCCACCCGCTTCACCGACACCTGGGTCGACTTCGCCGTCGCCCGCAAGTCCTGGGGCTACGACGCCGACCAGCGCCCCTCCACCCACCCCGTGGCCCCCGACCCGGACGCCGTCCCCGACACCGCGTCCGCCATGCTCAACTTCGACGGCATCTCCTACGCCAAGGGCGCCTCCGCCCTCCGCCAGCTCGTCACCTGGCTCGGCGAGAAGGACTTCCTCGCGGGCATCAACACCCACTTCGCCCGCCACAGGTTCGGCAACGCCACCCTCGCCGACTTCATCGACAACCTCGCCTCCGCCACCGAACGCGACGTCCACGCCTGGGCCGAGGCCTGGCTGCGCACCACCGGCGTCGACACCGTCGAGCCCGGGATCACCGAGGCCGACGGCCAGTGGCAGCTCACCGTCGCCCACCGCGGCAGCCGCCCCCACCGCATCGCCGCCGGCGCCTACGACACAGTCCCCGGCGAGGAGACCCGGCTCACCCTGCGCGAGCGCTTCGAACTCGACGTCCCCCAGGGCGACTCCGCCGTCACACGGTCGGGCCGGCGCCCCGACCTGCTCCTCCTCAACGACGGCGACCTCACCTACGCCAAGGTCCGCTTCGACGCCAAGTCCTTCCAGACCGTGCGCGCCGCGCTCTCCGGCCTCCCCGACCCCCTCACCCGGGCCGTCGTCTGGAACGCCCTGCGCGACGCGGTACGCGACGGCGAACTGCCTCCCATGGACTACATCGAGGCAGCCCGCACCCACCTGCCGCACGAGACCGACCTCGCCGTCGTCCAAGGCGTCCTCACCTTCGCCACCGTCCACGTCGCCGACCGCTTCCTGGCCCCCGAACACCGGCCCACCGCCCTCGCCACCCTCACCGACCTGTGCCGCGACCTCCTCCGCCGCACCGAGGACGGCTCCCACCCCGGCCTGCGCCTCACCGCCGTACGCCACCTCATCGACGTCGCCGTCCACCCCGACACCATCAGCGCCTGGTTCTCCGAGGGCACCGTCCCCGGCGGCCCCGAGCTCGACCCCGAGCTGCGCTGGCGCATCCTCGGCCGGCTCAGCGTCCTCGGTGCCGTCGACGACGCCGTGATCGAGGCCGAACTCGTCCAGGACCCCAGCGCCACCGGCCAGGAGGGCGCCGCCCGCTGCCGCGCCGCCCTGCCCGACCCCCAGGCCAAGGCCGCCGCCTGGGACGCCATGTTCGCCCGCGACGACCTCTCCAACTACCTGTTCACCGCCACCGCCCAGGGCTTCTGGCAGCCCGAGCAGACCCACCTCGTCCACGAGTACGCCGAGCGCTACTGGGCCGACGCCGTGGCCGTCGCCGAACGGCGCGGCCCCGCCATCGCCGAGGCCGCCGGCCGCTGGGCCTTCCCCGCCTGCCTCGTCACCCCCGAGACCCTCGCCCTCGGCGAGAGCTGTCTGCGCGACGCCGACCCCATCCCGGCGCTGCGCCGCAAGCTCACCGACCAGCTCGACGACCTCGCCCGGGCCCTGCGGGTGAGGCAGGCCTAACCACCACCCGGACACCAGCTCCGGACACCACACCAGACACCCAGACACCAGGCACCAGACACCAGAAGCGAACCCGGACGCCGGACAGCTGCCCCAGCAGCCGTCCGGCGTCCGTCGCGTTCGGCGTGCCCGGCGGCTCCACTCACACAAATCGTCCGTACGGCAGTACCCCCGCCGGGACCGAATCGTTGTCCTTGGCGGGCGCACCTGCCCAAAAACACGCACACGCCGGGAAGGACCCGCCGCACCACCACCGGAGGACACCATGAGCACGCCGCCCCTCGCCTCAGGCCCCCAAGGCCCCGACGCACTGCGGCCGTTGCTCGAAACCGTCCTGAACGCCCTCGCCGAAGGCGCCGCCGCCCGAGGCGGCCCCCTCCCCGCCGGTGGACCCCGCGACGTCGCCCAACGCCTGCGAGCGGCCCTCGGCGACCCGCTGCCCGACCACGGCAGCCCCGACGCCCTGCACACCCTCGTCCGCGCACTCGCCGAAGGCGCCGCCGACCCCGCCGACCCCCTGTGCGCGGCCCATCTGCACTGCCCGCCCCTGGCCGTCGCCACCGCGGCCGACCTCGCCGCCTCCGCCCTCAACCCCTCCCTCGACTCCTGGGACCAGGCCCCCGCCGCCTCCGAACTCGAAGCACTCGTCGCCCAGGCCCTCGCCGACCTGGTCTACGGCGGCCCGGACCCCACGGCCGCGCCCGGCCCCTCACACCCCCGGGGCGACGCCCTCATCACCACCGGCGGCACCGAATCCAACCAACTCGCCCTCCTCCTCGCCCGCGAGAAACACCACGGCATCCAACTCGTCTGCGGAGCCAACGCCCACCACTCCCTCCACCGCGCCACCTGGCTCCTCGGCCTCCCCGAGCCCGTCGTCGTCCCCGCACCCGCCGGCACCCTCGACCCCGCCGCCCTCGACAGCGCCCTCACCGAGCTGCGCGGCCCCCTCCTCGTCGCCGCCACCGCCGGAACCACCGACGCCGGACTCATCGACCCGCTCCCCGACATCGCCGGCCTCTGCGCCACCCACGGCGCCCGCCTCCACATCGACGCCGCCTACGGCGGAGGCCTCCTCTTCAGCGACCGGCACCGCACCAAACTCGACGGCCTCGCCCACGCCGACACCGTCACCCTCGACCTCCACAAACTCGGCTGGCAGCCCGTCGCCGCCGGACTCCTCGCCGTCCGCGACCCCACCGACCTCACCCCCCTCACCCACCGAGCCGACTACCTCAACGCCGACGACGACACCGAAGCAGGCCACCCCGACCTCCTCGGCCGCTCCCTGCGCACCACCCGCCGCCCCGACATCCTCAAGATCGCCGTCACCCTCAAGACCCTCGGACGCCACGGCATCGGCCACCTCGTCGACCAGGTCTGCGCCCACGCACACGAACTCGCCGACCTCACCGCCGCCCACCCCGGCTTCGAGCTCTACGACCACCCCGTCATCAGCACCGTCCTCTTCCGGCCCCACGACGCCACCGACGACACCGTCGCCGCCGTACGCCGCACCCTCCTCGACCAAGGCCGCGCCGTCCTCGGCCGCGCCACCCTCGACGGCCGCCGCTGGCTCAAAGCCACCCTCCTCAACCCCCACACCCGGCCCGGCGACCTGGCCACGCTCCTGAAACTGGTGGAAGGACACACCCCCCGATGAGACCGACACCCCACTCCCAGCCCCCCACCGCCGACACCCCCCGCGACCTCGTCGGCATCGGCATCGGCCCCTTCAACCTCTCCCTCGCCGCCCTAGCCCACCCCCTCACCGAACTCGACACCGTCTTCTACGAACAACGCCCCGGCTTCGACTGGCACCCCGGACTCCTCATCGACGGCGCCACCCTCCAGGTCCCCTTCCTCGCCGACCTGGTCACCCTCGCCCACCCCACCAGCCCCTGGTCCTTCCTCAACTACCTCAAGGACCGCGACCGCCTCTTCCCCTTCTACTTCGCCGAGCGCTTCCACATCCAGCGCGCCGAATACGACGCCTACTGCCGCTGGGTCGCCGACAACCTCCCCGGACTCCGCTTCGCCCACCAGGTCGACGCCGTCCGCTGGAACCCCGAACACGACCTCTTCGAAGTCGACTTCACCCGCCTCGACGCCCACGGCCAGGCCCAGGCCCTCGGCCGCACCCACACCCGCAACATCGTCCTCGGCGTCGGCACCGCCCCCCACATCCCCGAACCCCTCAAACCACTCGTCGACGCCCCCGACGCCCCCGTCATCCACGCCGCCGACTACCTCAAACACCGCGACCGGTTCCTCACCGCCGACCACATCACCGTCATCGGCGCCGGCCAGTCAGGAGCCGAAGTCTTCCTCGACCTCCTCCGCAACCGCCCCACCGGAAAAGAACGGATCCACTGGCTCGCCCGCACCGAGGCCTTCGCCCCGATGGAGTACTCCAAACTCGGCCTCGAACACTTCACCCCCGACTACACCCGCTACTTCCACGCCCTGAACGAACCCGTCCGCGACCGCCTCCTCGCCGCCCAATGGCAACTCCACAAAGGCATCGACGCCGACACCATCGCCGCCATCCACGACGAGCTCTACCGCCGCACCCTCCACGGAGGCTGGCCCGACGCCGTCCTCACCCCCGCCGTCACCGTCCGCACCGCCGGACGCATCGCCACCACCAAGATCGAACTCCACCTCGAACACGTCCAGCAAGGCACCCGCTCCCGCCTCACCACCAACGCCGTCGTCCTCGCCACCGGCTACCGCGAACGCCCCATCGCACCCCTCCTCGCCGGACTCGACCCCTACCTCCGCCGCGACAACGCCGAACGCCCCGACATCGACGACCAGTTCCGCCTCGTCCTCGACCCCACCGTCACCGGCCGCGTCTACGTCCAGAACGCCGAACTCCACACCCACGGCGTCGGCACCCCCGACCTCGGCCTCGCCGCCTGGCGCAGCGCCACCATCCTCAACTCCCTCACCGGAAAGGACCCCTACCCCCTCCCCGGACGCACCGCCTTCACCACCTTCGGCCTCGAACACACCCCCCGCGTCCCCGCCGCCCGCAAAGAACCCAGAACCCTCACCCCCCTCGTTCCCCTCATCCCGCTCGTCGAAGGACGATGACGGCCACCGCCACACCCACCCCCACATCCCTTCATCGGACGAGCCCCGCCGATCGGTTCACACAACGGCCAGGAATCTCCGACCGCCCCGCACACCCGCCCAAGACGAACGGCGCCGACGCGAAAACCGCGCCGACGCCGCCCACCTGAACCACCCACGCCCTAGAACACGGGCACACCCTCGCGCGTCAGCCTCCAGTCCACCGACGCGAACTCCTTCGGGTCCAGCACACCCTTCGCCGTGACCCACTCCGCGATCCGCGTCCGGATCTCCGTCGACTCCGACCACACCTCGGTCGCCGAAGCGACATACGGGAACGCGCCGCCACCATTGGCACGGTAGTTGTTCACCGCCAGCACGAACTGCCAGCCGTCGTCCAACGGCACACCGTCGTACGACAGGTTCCTGATCCGCGAACCCTCGGCCTGCGCGATGTCGATGTCGTACCGAAGCCCGGACACATAGTCGTAGTTGTAGTCAGGCCGGTTGCCCGCGTTCGTCAGCTTCTCCGTGTCGACCACCACACCCACCGGCGTCCGCACGAAATAGTTCGCCGAGTACTCCAGGTACGCACGCAGCTGCGCACCCGTCAGCACCTTCGCCACCAGCGTGTTGTCGTACACGTACAGACTCGACAGATCCCGGATCGTCACATCGCCCGCCGGTATCTCCGACGTCCGCGAGAACGGCGACGCCTGAGCGATCACCGGCAACGACGCGTACGGCGTCCCCACCAGCGCCGCCCGCACCACGTCCTCCTGCACCCGCGTGATCAGATCGATGATCGGAGCGTCCTTGTAACGCGCCTCCACCGTCGTCAACGTCTCCGTCGCCCGGCCCACCACCTGGTTGACGTACGCCACCACGACCTCGTGCTCGTCCTTCAGCAACCGGGTGATCCTCGGATCGTCCGCCACCGCGTTCGCGTTCCGCACCGCAGCCGACACCGACTCCACGCGCCAGCGCCCCTTCTCCAGGACGAGCCCGAAGTCGAACACCGACAGCCGCTCCGCGTACGCCAGCGGCTCCGACAGCACCACCGTCCTCCCCGTCGCGGTGTTGGTGACCTTGAGCTCCGGGATCTCCAGATGCGCGTGACCCACCAGGATCGCGTCGATCCCCGGCACCTGCTGAGCCACCAGCGCCGCGGAATTCTCCACGTACGGCACCTGATCACCGTACGAAGACGTACCCGACGCACCCGAATGCGCCGACACCACCACCACGTCCGCACCCATCGACCGCAGCTTCGGCACCCACTTCGCCGCCTGCTCCTCAAGACCGGGGAACGTCAGCTTCCCCTGCACATACGCCTTGTCCCAGATCGCGATGCCGGGATTCGTCAGCCCCAGCACCGCCACCCGCACCGGCGGCGCACCCTGAACACGGAAATCCTTCATGAAATACGGCGGGAACGCCGGCTTCAGCGTCTTCGCGTCCAGCGCGTTCGCGCCCAGCAACGGGAAACGGCACTGCGACTCGAACTTCCGCAGCGTCTCGATCCCGTAGTTGAACTCGTGATTCCCGAGAGCCACCGCGTCGTACCCGATCGCGTTCATCGCCCGCGCCATCGGATGCACCGGACCACCCTTGGCGGTGATCGGATCCACCTTCGCGTAGTAGTACGTCAGCGGAGTGCCCTGGATCGTGTCACCGGCGTCCAGCAGCAGCGTGTTGCAACGCCCCTTCTCCGCTCGGATCTCGTTCACCAGCGTCGAGATCCGCGCCAGCCCCTGGGCGTTGCCCGCCTTGTCCGCGTACTCCGCGTCCTTGAAGTAGTCCCAGTTGAAGACATGACCGTGAAGATCGGTCGTCCCCATCACCGTCAGCTCGTACCGCTTCACCGGCCGGCCCCCCTTCGCCCCCTCCGCGGCCTGCGCCACCGGAGCCACGCCCACACCCGCGAGCGCCACCCCAGCACCTGTCACGGCGGACTCTTTCAGAAACTTCCGGCGATTCAACGGCATCTCTCGAACTCCTCGGGAAAAGGTCAACGACGCGCGTAGATTCTGGCCCAACACCCGCCCCCGCAAAAGACCCTGGAGGTTTCCATCCGATGGCGGGACGACACCCGGGATCCACCACGGCTCCAGCGCCACCTGACAGCATCACGGAACGTCACCGCAAGACTCTTCCGCGCACCCACCCCGCGCCCCGGCGCACACTGGACGCACACGGGTACGAAAAAGCGCCGAGCCCACCGGGAGCGATCCTCTGCTCATCGGAGCGGCACGGCGCACAATTCAACAGTTGTCAATAACCCTTCACGCAAAGGTTGTTGAGTAGTCATGCGCGACCAATTCTCTACCGACCGGTAAGGCCTAGGCTCGAATCATGCGCCGAGCAAAAATCGTCTGCACACTGGGCCCCGCCACCGACTCATACGACCAGATCAAAGCCCTGGTCGAAGCCGGAATGGACGTGGCCCGCTTCAACCTCAGCCACGGCACCCACGCCGACCACGAAGAGCGCTACCGGCACGTCCGGAAAGCCTCCGACGAAACCGGCCGCAGCGTCGGAATCCTCGGCGACCTTCAAGGCCCGAAGATCCGCCTCGGCCGCTTCACCGAAGGCCCCGTACTCCTTGAACGCGGAGACAGCTTCACCATCACCGTCGAAGAAGGCGCCGAGGGAGACCGCGAATCCTGCGGAACCACCTACGACGGACTCGCCGCCGACGTCACACCCGGTGAACGCATCCTCGTCGACGACGGCAAGGTCTGCCTCGAAGTCACCCGCGTCGACGGCCCCCGCGTCCACACCACCGTCATCGAGGGCGGCATGGTCTCCGACCACAAGGGCCTCAACCTCCCCGGCGTCGCCGTCTCCGTCCCCGCCCTCTCCGACAAGGACGAGGACGACCTCCGCTGGGCCCTGCGCACCGGCTTCGACGTCATCGCCCTCTCCTTCGTCCGCAGCGGCAAGGACATCCTCGACGTCCACCGCATCATGGACGAGGAAGGCCGCCGCCTCCCCGTCATCGCCAAGGTCGAAAAGCCCCAGGCCGTCGACAACATCGACGGCATCGTCGCCGCCTTCGACGGCATCATGGTCGCCCGCGGCGACCTCGGCGTCGAAATGCCGCTCGAACAAGTCCCCATCGTTCAGAAGCGCGCCGTGAAACTCGCCAAGCGCAATGCCAAGCCGGTCATCGTCGCCACGCAGATGCTCGACTCGATGATCGACAACTCCCGTCCCACCCGCGCCGAGGCCTCCGACGTCGCCAACGCCGTCATCGACGGCACCGACGCCGTGATGCTCTCCGGCGAGACCAGCGTCGGCAAATACCCCGTCGAGACGGTCAGGACCATGTCCCGGATCGTCGAGGCGGCCGAGGAGGACATGCTCGCCAAGGGCCTCCCGCCTCTCACCGAACGCAACAAACCCCGCACCCAGGGCGGAGCCGTCGCCCGGGCCGCCGCCGAGATGGGCGACTTCCTCGGCGCCAAGTTCCTCGTCGCCTTCACCCAGTCAGGCGACACCGTCCGCCGCCTGTCCCGCTACCGCTCACCCATCCCCCTGCTCGCCTTCACCCCCGTACCCGCCACCCGCTCCCAGCTCAACCTCACCTGGGGCGTCGAGACCTTCCTCGGACCCCACGTCGACTCCACCGACGCCATGGTCGACCAGGTCGACGAACTCCTCCTCAAGTACGGCCGCTGCGCCAAGGGCGACATCGTCGTGATCACCGCGGGTTCGCCGCCCGGGGTCTCCGGGTCCACGAACCTGGTCCGCGTCCACCACGTGGGCGAGGACGACAGCCCGAAGTAGCCGCACCACGCCCGACGGGCCCCTGCCGGGCCGGCGAAGGCTCCGCCCTTCCGCCGGTCAGTACTTGGGGCCCACATGGGCGTCCATGAGGGCGACCGAGGCCTTCTTGGCGACCGAGATGTTGTACGGGCTCCCGTGGCGGGTGCAGTGGGTCCAGCCGACGCCGAGCCTGTCCAGGGTGTCGGTGAACAGCTGTCTGATGTCGTCGGAGACATTGGTGAAGAAGTACCGGGGGTACTCGTAGCGCTTGCGCTCCCCGGCGACGACGCGAGTCGTCCAGTTGGTGATGCGACAGCCGTCGGAATGGATGAGCCCCCGGACGAACTCCCAGGGGTGGGCGTCGACGATCCCCTGCTGCCAGTCTTCGAGGACGATCCGGCGCTCGTGCTTCTTGCCGGGGCCGTGCTGGGGGAACAGGCAGGCGAGGTGCTTGAAGTACACCTTGATGTTGTGCGCGCCCTTGCTTCGCACGCGGCACGTGGCGTTGCCGGGGAACACGGCCCGCAGGGCTCGCTCGGCGCTGTCCTGAATGCCCGGCCAGGCGTCGTCGAGGGTGATCATGAGGCTCGGCACTTTGTGCTTCGCGTACTGACTGATGTGCCCGTCGCCCAGATACAGGCCGAGGAGATAGCCGTACGAGGCCTGGTCGAGGTCGCGGCCGTCGCACCGTGGGCAGAGAGGCGTCGGGCGGACGGTGAGCGGCTCGCCACGCTTCGCGCGGTCCGCATGCTTCCAGTAGCTGACCGTTCCCGGCGGAACGCCGAACCGTCGTGCCACTTCGGTGTTCCTGGTTCCGTCGCGGAGCAGGGCGAGGACCGTCTCTCGCACTTCAGTTCCATGAGAGTTCATGTGAACACCGTGCGTCACCGATCGCTACCGTGTGCAGCAAAAAGCGGAGGTCCACGCGAACGTGGACCTCCGCTTTGCGGCTGATTGTGCCGGGTGCGGGATTCGAACCCGCAAGCCCTCTCAGGCAGAGGTGTTTGAGACCTCCGTGTATACCGTTCCACCAACCCGGCCTTACGGCTCTGCGGAAGCATACCGGGTCATCGCAGCCCGCCGCCGCTAGGTAGTCTTCTTAAGCAGCACAACCTGCCCGGCCCGCAACGAGGAGCCCCCGTGACCGCCCCCGAGTCGCCCCAGCCCGTAGACGCGCCCGACGACGACAAGTCGCACGTGCCTCCGCTGACGACCCGTGTCGTCATCGCCGAGGACGAGGCGCTGATCCGTCTCGACCTCAAAGAGATGCTCGAAGAAGAGGGCTACACCGTAGTGGGCGAGGCCGGTGACGGTGAGCAGGCCGTCGAACTGGCCCGGGAGCACAAGCCCGACCTCGTGATCCTCGACGTGAAGATGCCCAAGCTGGACGGCATCTCGGCGGCGGAGAAGATCGCCGAGGAGTCGATCGCCCCGGTGCTGATGCTGACCGCGTTCTCGCAGCGCGACCTCGTCGAGCGCGCGCGTGACGCGGGCGCGATGGCGTACCTGGTCAAGCCGTTCAGCAAGAGCGACGTCGTGCCGGCGATCGAGATGGCGGTGTCCCGGTTCGCGGAGCTGAAGGCGCTGGAGGGTGAGATCGCGGATCTCACGCAGCGTCTGGAGACGCGGAAGCTGGTGGACCGTGCGAAGTCGGTTCTCCAGACGGAGTACGGCCTGACGGAGCCGGCGGCGTTCCGGTGGATCCAGAAGACGTCGATGGACCGCCGTATGTCGATGCAGCAGGTCGCCGAGGCGGTCATCGAGGACGCCGAGGAGAAGAAGGCGGCGAAGGGCTAGCCCCGACCGGCAGCCCCCGCGAACGGAGAAGGCCCGCACCCCTGACGGAGGTGCGGGCCTTTTCGTGCGACCGGGGTCGCGGGGTGTGTCAGTCCTCGCCGAGGTACGCCTTGCGGACGGACTCGTCGTGGAGCAGGTCCTGGCCGGTGCCGGAGAGGACGATGCTGCCGACCTCCATGACGTGGGCCTGGTCGGCCAGCGAGAGCGCGGCCTGGGCGTTCTGCTCGACGAGCAGGATGGTGGTGCCGGACGCCTTGAGTTCGGCGATGGTGGCGAGGATCTTCTGCATCATGATCGGCGAGAGGCCCATGGAGGGTTCGTCGAGCATGAGCAGCTTGGGCTGGGACATGAGGGCGCGTCCCATGGCGAGCATCTGCTGCTCGCCGCCCGAGAGGGTGCCGGCGGCCTGCTTGCGGCGCTCTCCCAGGATGGGGAAGAGGTCGTAGGCGCGCTGGATGTCCTTCTCGATGCCCGCCTTGTCGCTGCGGAGGAAGGCTCCGAGCTGGAGGTTCTCCGCGATGGTCAGGCGGGGGAAGATGTGCCGGCCTTCGGGGGAGTGTGCGAGTCCGAGGGCGACGATCTTGTGGGCGGGGATGTTGGCGAGGGGCTGGCCGTCGAAGAGGATGCGGCCTCCGCTGGGCTTGAGGAGCCCGGAGAGGGTGCGCAGGGTCGTCGTCTTGCCGGCGCCGTTGGTGCCGATGAGGGTGACGATCTGGCCGGCCTCGACGGTGAAGGAGATGCCCTTGACGGCTTCGATCTTGCCGTAGGCGACCTTGAGGTCTTCGACCTCGAGCAGTGCGGTCACTGGGCGGTTCCTTCCTTGGTGGTGCTGCCCTGCGCGTCGGAGTCGTCCGACCCGGTGGCGGCCTCGGGCTCCTCGGAGGCGGGCTCCGCGGGCTCCTCGGCCGCCTCGGGGGCGTCGTCGGTGTCCGGGCCGGCCTCGGCCGCCGGGGCCTCGTCCGTGTCCTCGGACGCGGCGGCTTCCGCCGTGTCGTCGGCCG
The DNA here is from genome assembly GCF_042725875.1 of Streptomyces sp. NPDC127038. Lineage (NCBI taxonomy): Bacteria > Bacillati > Actinomycetota > Actinomycetes > Kitasatosporales > Streptomycetaceae > Streptomyces > Streptomyces sp. NPDC127038. Next base: position 83,882 of record NZ_JBHXDQ010000027.1, read on the forward strand.
GGGCGGTTTCCTCGGTGTCGGCCGGAGCGGCCGCTGCTGCCGTTCCGGCGGCCTCGGCGGCCTCGACCTCGGCGAGTTCCTCCTCGCCGGGGGCGCCCTCGAAGGGGGTGCCCAGGTAGGCGGCGATGACGCGCTCGTCGCCCTGGACGACGTCGGAGGTGCCTTCGACGAGCTTCTCGCCCTGCACGAGGCAGGCCACGCGGTCGGACAGGTTGAAGATGAAGCGCATGTCGTGCTCGATGACGAGGACGGCGATGCCGCGGTCGCGGATGGCGAAGACGAGTTCTTCGGTCGCGCGGGTTTCCTGGGGGTTCATGCCGGCGGTGGGCTCGTCCAGGAGGAGCAGGCCCGGCTCGCTGGCCATGGCGCGCGCGATCTCCAGCTTGCGCTGCTCGCCGTAGGGGAGGTTGCGGGAGAGGTGGTCGGCCTTGTGGGCGAGGCCGATGAACTCCAGCAGTTCCATGGCGCGTTCGCGGGAGGCGGCCTCCGCCTTGCGGAAGCCGGGGCCGCGGAGGATGGCCGACCAGAGGCCTTCCTTGGTGCGGGTGTGGCGTCCGACGAGCACGTTCTCCAGGACGGTCATGTTGGCGAAGAGCCGGATGTTCTGGAAGGTGCGGGCGATGCCTGCGCTGGTGACGAGGTGCGGCTTGGGGGGCAGCACGGTGCCCTTGTAGGCGACTTTGCCCTCGGTGGGGACGTAGAGGCCGGTGAGGCAGTTGAAGAAGGTGGTCTTGCCCGCGCCGTTGGGGCCGATGAGGCCGACGATCTCTCCGGCGTTGACGGTGAGGTCGACGTTCCGGACGGCGGTGAGGCCGCCGAAGCGCATGGTGACGCCGGTGGCTTCGAGGACGGGGCTGGGGGCCGTGGTGGTGGTCATGTTGGTTACGCCCCTGCCTTGGTGACGCCGACGGTGGAGTCGGGCAGGCCCTGTTCGGGGATGTGGACGGGTGTTTCGTCGCTCTCGTGGAACTCGAGCTGGCGGCGGCGGTTGGCGATGATGCCTTCGGGCCGGAAGCGCATGAGGACGACGAGGGCGATGCCGAACGCGAGGAGCTCGTACTCCTTGAGGAAGCTGAGCTTCTCGGGGAGCAGGTAGAGCAGGGTGGCGCCGAGGATCGGGCCGTTGACGGTTCCCATGCCGCCGAGAACGACCGCCGCGAGGAGGAAGGCGGAGTTCGGGGGCACGGAGCCGGCGAACTGGTACGGCGCCGGGTTGACGCTGTAGCCGACGTGGGCGCTGACGGTGCCGGCGAGGCCGGCGAGGGAGGCGCCGAGGGCGAAGGCGATGAGCTTGACGCGGAAGCCGTTGATGCCCATGGCGGTCGCGGCGGTCTCGTCCTCGCGGATGGCGATCCAGGAGCGGCCGATGCGGGAGTCGGCGGCGCGGTTGAAGACCACGACGACGATCGCTGTGATGACGAGCATCAGCAGGAAGTAGTTCGCGAAGCGGCCGAGGGGGAAGCCGAGGATGTTGTGCTCGGCACCGAAGTTGAACCCGAAGATGGTGAGGTCCGGGATCATGGAGATGCCGTTGGGGCCGTTGGTGAGGTTGGGGCCGGAGGTGCCGTCCATGTTGTTGACGGCGATGCGGAAGATCTCTCCGAAGCCCAGGGTCACGATGGCGAGGTAGTCGCCGCGCAGGCGCAGGGTGGGGGCGCCGATGAGGACGCCGAAGACGAGCGACGCGGCCATACCGGTGAGCATGGCGGCCCAGAAGGGGAACTGGACGCCGGAGAAGCGGGAGAACTCGGAGCCGGAGACGAGGGCCGCCGCGTAGGCGCCGACGCCGAGGAAGGCGACGTATCCGAGGTCGAGGAGTCCGGTGAGGCCGACGACGATGTTGAGGCCGAGGGCGACGGTGGCGACGACGAGGATGTTGACGCCGAGGTTGGAGTTGTGCTCGTTGTTCGCGAGGAACGGGAAGGCCGCCGCGGCGAGGAAGGCCATGGTGGTGGCGAATCCCTTGTGGCGGGCGTTCAGCTGCGCGAAGCGGTCGAAGAGTCCGGCGGTGAGCAGGGCCCAGGCGCCGAAGACGACGAGGAGCAGGTATCCCAGGAACGTTTCGCTAGCATCGGGGTCGACGCCGATGCCGTAGTTGAAGACGATCAGGGCCACGGCGGTGGCGGCGGTGACGACCAGGCGCTCGCCCCAGGCCGGCAGCTTGGCGGCCGGCGGGATGAGGTCGGGCTTGGTGACGTAGTCCTTGAGCGTGTCCCCGGGCTTGGGGAGTGCCAGGGTGCCGAGGAGGGCGACGAGGGAGCCGACGGCGGCGACGTAGGCGCCGGGGTCGAGCGCGACGAGGCCCTTGAGGTCGACGGCGATGGCGATGGCGCTGAACCAGCTGACGGCGAACGCGGAGGCGGCGGCGAGGACGACGGGCTGGGTGGCGCCCGCCGGGTTGAGCCAGCCGAGGCCCCGGACGTTGAAGAGCGTCAGGCCGAAGAGGAGCGTGAGGGCGCCGGCGACGATGTCGAGGACCTGGAGTCCGGCCGGGGAGCCGTAGTAGGTGAGGTCCCCGGGGAAGTCGGACGTGTAGGTCCAGGACATGAAGGCGCTGGCGATGGTGGCGACGGCGCCGATCGCGACGAGGATGCGGGCGACGCTCTCGGGGAGTGCGATCAGGCCGCGCTCGGGAGTGGTGGTCTCGGTGGTTGCCATGGTGCTCACGCCCTGTCCGCGACGCGTTCGCCGACGAGGCCCTGTGGCCTGAACAGCAGTACGAGGATGAGGAGTACGAAGGCCCAGACGGAGGACCAGCCGCCGCCGCCGAGCTGCTGCATGCCGGGGATGCCGTCGATGTAGCTGGTGGCCATGGTCTCGGCGAGGCCGAGGACGAGGCCGCCGATCATGGCGCCGTAGATGTTGCCGATGCCGCCGAGGACGGCCGCGGTGAAGGCCTTGAGGCCCATCTGGAAGCCCATGTCGTACTTGACGGTGCCGTAGCGCAGGCCGTAGGCGACCGCCGCGACGGCGGCGAAGAAGCCGCCGATGGCGAAGGCGATCACGATGATGCGGTTGGTGTCGATGCCCATGAGCTGAGCGGTGTCAGGGTCCTGGGCGGTGGCCTGCATCGCGCGGCCGGTGCGGGACATGCTGACGAAGAGCGCGAGGGCGGCCATGCACAGGGGGGCGGCGACGATGACGAAGACGCTGCCGCTCTGGATGCTGACCGAGCCGATGTGCCAGGGACCGAAGGGGAGCTGGGGGAACGTCAGGTCGGTCTTGGCGTTCGGGTAGGCGTTGAAGACGACCTGCTGGAGTGCCAGGGACAGGCCGATGGCGGTGATGAGGGGGGCGAGGCGTGGCGCTCCGCGCAGGGGGCGGTAGGCGAAGCGTTCGGCCCCGACGGCGATGAGGACGGAGACGATTCCGCCGCCTATCAGCATCGCTGGGAGGGCTATCCACATGGATGTGCCGTTTGGCAGAACGTAGAGGTAGACCGAGAGTGCGCCGAAGCCGCCGGTCATGAAGATCTCGCCGTGGGCGAAGTTGATGAGCTGGACGATGCCGTACACCATCGTGTAGCCGATGGCGATCAGCCCGTACATCGAGCCGAGGAACAGCCCGTTGGCCAGCTGCTGCGGCAGGGTGTTCACCGCGTGGCCTCCATGTGGTGGGGAGAGTTGAGCAGGGCGTATGGAGCGGGCCGCGCGGTGACGTGTGGTCGTGGCCGCGCGGCCCTGGGGTTGTGCGGAGGGCCTGTCCGGTGGACCGGACCGGGCTCACGGTGCTCTTGGGGCTCCGTGGCCTGGTGTCGGACCGATCCACCGGGGTGGCCCAGGGTGGTGCTGATCAGCCGTTGAACGTACCGCTCTTGACGGCCTTCCACTTGCCACCGACGACCTGGTAGACGGTGAGCTGCTTGTTGGTGGTGTCGCCGTACTCGTCGAAGGAGACGGGGCCGGCGATGCCGTCGAACTTGGTCTTCTGGACCTCGGAGACGATCTTGGCGCGGGCGCCGTCCGGGATCTTGCCGTCCTTCACGACCGCGCCGATGGCCTTGATGATGGCCGTGGCGGCGTCGTAGGAGTAACCGCCGTACGTGCCGTAGTCGCCCTTGAGGCCGGAGGCCTTGTACTTCTTGATGAAGTCGGCGGCGGAGGCCAGGGAGTCGACGGGCTGGCCGACCGAGGTGGCCAGGTCACCTTCGGAGGTCTTGCCGGCGGTCTGGATGTAGGTGTCGCTGAACATGCCGTCGCCACCGAACAGCGGGATCTTGACGCCGCCGTCCTTGAGCTGCTTGGTGAGCTTCTCGGACTCGTCGTACTGGCCGCCGTAGTAGACGAGGTCGGCCTTGGCGTTCTTGATCTTGGTGACCAGGGCGGAGAAGTCCGTGTCGCCGGTGTTGACGTGGTCCTCGCCCGCGAGCTTGCCGCCGGCCTTGGTGAAGCCCGCCTTGAAGAGCTTGGCGAGGCCGGCACCGTAGGTCTGCTTGTCGTCGACGACGTACACCTTGCGCTTCTTCAGCGTGTTGTAGGCGTAGTCGGCCGCGAAGCCGCCCTGGAGGGCGTCGGTGGTGGCGGTGCGGAAGTAGGTCTTGAACGGGCGGGTCTTGGAGGTCTGCCAGTTCTTGCCCTGGGTGAGCTCGGGCGCCGTGTTGGAGGGCGAGATCTCGACGAGGTTGGCGGTGTCGAAGACCTGCTGCATCTGGGTGGCGACGCCGGAGTTCAGCGGGCCGACGACGCCGAGGACCTTGTCGTTCTGCACGAGCTGGGTGGCGTTGGCCTGGCCGGAGGCCGGGATCGCCTTGTCGTCGAGCGCCTGGACCTTGAAGGTCACGCCGGGAACGGTGTTGTTCTTGTTGGCGTCGTCGACGGCGATCTGGACGCCGCCCTGGATGCCGAGGCCGGTGGCGGAGTTCTGACCGGTCAGCGGCGCGTCCACGCCGATGATGATCTCGGTCTTCTTGCCGCTCTTGCTGTCGCCGCTGTTGTCGCGCGAGCCGCAGGCGGTCAGCGTGAGTGCCCCTGTCGTGAGCACGGCGGTGAGTATGACCATGGAACGCTGTCGCACGTTGAATCCTCTCCCTGGCGCGGCACCCCAAGGTGGGGGCCGTGATTCTCGCCGGGCCGTACTGGGTGAAGCAGGGCCGTGCAGTGACGCGCCCGGCGGCGCGGTGACTGGCCGTGACTATAAGCGCAGGTTGGGGAGGTGTGGAGGAGCGTGGGGAAGGCTGTGACGCTCTTGTTATCCGGGGGGTGCCTCGCGGGGCGTGGGGCGGACGATCGGAGCATTTCGGCGTGTTGGCCGGAGGCGGTTGTGTGTTCGCATGGTGAGAACGCGCTGTTCCGGGTTGATGGCGGTTACCGGAAGCTGTACGTGTGGCGGCCGTTCGATATGCCGTCGGGAGCGTGGTGCGGGGCGGCTCGCGGCACGGGGAATGATTTATTGCGGCAGAGGTAACCGACTGTTACCGCCGTGTGAGGCGGTCGCCCGTGTCCTGGCCGGGTGAAGTGGGTGTGGGGGAGGGCGTGTTGGGGAAGCGGGGGGCGCGCGGACCGGCCCGTGCTTCCGTTGGCCGGACGCCGCCGAGGTGAGGCTTTGCTGTCGCTGTGCGTTGTCGTCGCCGGTGGGCAGGTCGGGACGGGGGGTCCCGGAGGCGGGCGTGGGGCGGGCGCGGTTGTATACGGCGCCGCGCAAGGCGATGGGCCGGGGATTTCCGGCCTTCACTGTCAGTGGCAGCGGAGGGTCGGTGGCGCGTTCAACTCGGGCACTGCGGGGCCTGTTTGACGGGCCGTGAAGACCGTCCGCGCCGCACAAGCGGAAGCTGTCCGGTGGGTGGCGGGGGCCGTCGTGGCGGGGGTCCGCGGCGCCCGGCGATCACCGTCGGTGGCCGGGACCGGCGCGGTCGCGGGGCGAGGGGCGCCGGTTGCGATCGCGACGGGGGCGCGTGCCGGGCACGGGGGCGGCTGTCAAGAGTGCGGTACGGGGCGGGAGTTCGGTCGCTCAGGGGCTTGACGCGGGTGAGGTTCGATGCATGGGCGGATCTGCTCGGGTGGGTCCCCGCTGAGCCCGGGGGAGTCCGGGCCGGCCCCGAGAACCTCCGGGCCGGCCGGCGGATCCCGGCGGACGAGCAGCCCTGGAGGGACCCGGAGAGGCGGCGGCCTACGGGTGGCCCGACGGGTCCCGGGAGGGCGTCGGAGCGGTCGATCCGCGAAGACCATTGGTCCAGCATGGGGAGCCTGACGGGGCTCGTGAAAGGCCATTGGCCCGGTACGGGAGAGCCATGAGCGGCCCATAGGTGGCCCTGGGGAGGCCGTTGGTCCGGCTGTCCGAAGAGGAGGGTCTGGCAGGCCTGCGGCCCGGCGGTTGTGAACCCCGCCGGGCCCTCGGGTTGTGAGCTGCCATGCGGGCCGTGAACCTCGGAGGGCGTGCATCCTCGAGGTCGTGAACCCGGGAGGCCGTGAACCCCGGAGGCCGTGAATCTCCGAGGCCGTGAACCCCGGAGGCCGTGGAGCCCCCGGGATTCCGCCCGGTGTCAGCTCTGCGGCGCGTCCTTCAGGATGCAGGTGAGGCGCGCGCTGCACACCCGCTTGCCGTCCTCGCCGGTGATGACGATCTCGTACGTCGCCGAGGTGCGGCCGCGGTGGACGGGGGTGGCCACGCCGGTGACGAGGCCGGAGCGGACGCCGCGGTGGTGGGTGCAGTTCAGGTCGACGCCGACGGCGATCTTGGTGATCCCGCCGTGGAGCATCGCGCCGACGGAGCCGATGGTCTCGGCGAGGACGGCGGAGGCTCCGCCGTGGAGCAGGCCGTAGGGCTGGGTGTTGCCCTCGACGGGCATGGTGCCCACGACACGGTCCGCGGAGGCCTCGATGATCTGTACGCCCATGCGGTTGCCGAGGTGTCCCGCGGAGAACAGGGCCGGCAGGTCGACGCCGAGTGCCGCGTACTCGTCGATGACCCCTTGCGGGAACTTCGGGGTGTGCTGTTCGCCCATGGGGTCCGGCTCCGTTCGTCGTTGACCGCTTCGTCGCGGATGTCTTCTGCTGAGCGAACGCTCAGTCGGCTGTCGATTGTTCCAGACGGACGACCACGGATTTGCTGGCGGGGGTGTTGCTGGTGTCGGCGGTGGAGTCGAGGGGGACCAGGACGTTGGTCTCGGGGTAGTAGGCGGCGGCGCAGCCCCGGGCGGTGGGGTAGTGCACGACGCGGAAGCCGGGCGCGCGTCGCTCGACGCCGTCCTTCCACTCGCCGACGAGGTCGACGTAGGTGCCGTCGGCGACGCCGAGTTCGCGGGCGTCCTCCGGGTTGACGAGGACGACCCGGCGGCCGTTCTTTATGCCCCGGTAGCGGTCGTCGAGTCCGTAGATGGTGGTGTTGTACTGGTCGTGGGAGCGGAGGGTCTGCAGGAGCAGGCGGCCCGCGGGGAGTTCGGGGTGCTCGACGGGCGCGGCGGTGAAGTTGGCCTTGCCGGTGGCCGTCGGGAAGCGGCGTTCGTCGCGGGGGGCGTGGGGGAGGGCGAAGCCGGCCGGGTCCGCCACGCGCGCGTTGAAGTCGTGGAAGCCGGGGATCACGCGGGCGATGCGATCGCGGATGGCCGCGTAGTCCTTCTCGAACTCTTCCCAGGGGGTGCTGCTGGCCGTGCCGAGGACCCTGCGGGCGAGACGGGCGACGATGGCGGTCTCGGACAGCAGATGGGGGCTCGCGGGCTCCAGGCGGCCGCGTGAGGCGTGGACCAGGCCCATGGAGTCCTCGACGGTCACGAACTGCTCGCCGCTGTCCTGGAGGTCGCGTTCGGTGCGTCCGAGGGTCGGCAGGATGAGGGCGCGCGCGCCGGTGACGACGTGCGAGCGGTTGAGCTTGGTGGAGACGTGGACGGTCAGCCGGGCGCGCCGCATGGCCGCCTCGGTGACGTGGGTGTCGGGGGAGGCGGAGACGAAGTTGCCGCCCATGGCGAAGAAGACCTTGGCGTCGCCGTCGCGCAGGGCGCCGATGGCCCGGACGACGTCGTAGCCGTGTTCGCGGGGCGGCTTGAAGCCGAACTCCTTCTCCAGGGCGTCGAGGAAGGCGGGGGCGGGGCGTTCGAAGATGCCCATGGTGCGGTCGCCCTGGACGTTGGAGTGTCCGCGGACGGGACAGACGCCTGCTCCGGGGCGGCCGATGTTGCCGCGCAGCAGCAGGAAGTTGACGACCTCGCGGATGGTGGGGACGGAGTGCTTGTGCTGGGTGAGACCCATCGCCCAGCACACGATGGTGCGCTGTGAGGCGAGGACCATGCCCAGGGCTTCGTCGATGCTGTCGCGGCTGAGACCGGTGGCGGTGAGGGTCTCGTCCCAGTCGGCCGCGCGGGCGGCCTTGGCGAAGTCCTCGAATCCGTGGGTGTGTTCGGCGACGAACGTCTCGTCGACGGCGCCCTCGGTGTCGAGGATCAGCTTGTTCAGCAGACGGAAGAGGGCCTGGTCGCCGCCGATGCGGATCTGGAGGAAGAGGTCGGTGAGGGCGGCGCCCTTGACCATGCCCTGGGGGGTCTGCGGGTTCTTGAAGCGTTCCATGCCCGCTTCGGGAAGCGGGTTGACGGTGATGATCTTCGCGCCGTTGCTCTTGGCCTTCTCCAGGGCGGAGAGCATGCGCGGGTGGTTCGTGCCGGGGTTCTGTCCGGCGACGATGATCAGGTCCGCCTTGTACAGGTCCTCCAGGAGGACGCTGCCCTTGCCGATGCCTATGGTCTCGTTGAGCGCGGAGCCGGACGACTCGTGGCACATGTTCGAGCAGTCGGGCAGGTTGTTCGTGCCGAGTTCGCGGGCGAAGAGCTGGTACAGGAACGCCGCTTCGTTGCTGGTGCGGCCCGAGGTGTAGAAGAGGGCCTCGTCGGGGGAGCCGAGCGCGGCGATCTCCTCGGCGACGATGTCGAAGGCGCGGTCCCAGCCGATCGGCTGGTAGTGGTCGGCGCCCTCGGGCAGGTACATGGGGTGGGTGAGGCGGCCCTGCTGGCCGAGCCAGTAGCCGCTGCGGTCCGCGAGGTCGGACACAGGGTGCGCGGCGAAGAAGTCAGGGGTGACCCGGCGCAGGGTCGCTTCCTCGGCGACGGCCTTGGCGCCGTTCTCGCAGAACTCCGCGGCGTGCCGGTGCTCGGGTTCGGGCCAGGCGCAGCCGGGACAGTCGAAGCCGTCCTTCTGGTTCAGGCGCAGGAGCGTGAGCGCGGTGCGGCGGACGCCCATCTGCTGCTGGGCGATGCGCAGGGTGTGGGCGATGGCGGGGAGCCCGGCGGCGGCGTGCTTGGGCTCGGAGACCTGTGGAGCGTCCTGGACCGGATCGCTTTTCGGCGGCTTGCTGGCCATCCTGAACCCCTTCGCGTGCGCACGGCGGTGTGCGTGTGTTCGTACCGCTTGGATCCTCGCACGCGCGGCCGACAGTGCTGCCCGTGGGTTGTGGGAATCCGGGGCGGGAAAGGGTGCGCCGGGCCGGGACGGTCCGCGTTGTCAGTGGGCCGTGGCAGGATCGGGGGTGTGGCAGAAACAGCATCGAAGCAGACCGAGAAGACCGCAGGTACGGGCCGCCCGCGCCTGATGCTCATGGACGGGCACTCGCTGGCCTACCGCGCGTTCTTCGCGCTGCCCGCGGAGAACTTCACCACCGCGACGGGTCAGCCGACGAACGCCATCTATGGTTTCGCGTCGATGCTGGCGAACACGCTGCGCGACGAGGCGCCCACGCATTTCGCGGTGGCGTTCGACGTGTCGCGCAAGACGTGGCGGTCCGAGGAGTTCACCGAGTACAAGGCGAACCGGTCGAAGACCCCGGACGAGTTCAAGGGGCAGGTCGAGCTGATCGGCGAGCTGCTGGACGCGATGCACGCGCAGCGGTTCGCGGTGGACGGCTTCGAGGCCGACGACATCATCGCGACGCTCGCCACGCAGGCGGAGGCCGAGGGTTTCGAGGTGCTGATCGTCACGGGTGACCGTGACTCGTTCCAGCTCGTCTCGGAGCACACGACGGTGCTGTATCCGACGAAGGGCGTCTCGGAGCTGACGCGGTTCACCCCGGAGAAGGTCTTCGAGAAGTACGGGCTGACGCCGGCGCAGTATCCGGACTTCGCGGCGCTGCGCGGTGACCCGTCGGACAACCTGCCGGGCATTCCCGGTGTGGGCGAGAAGACGGCCGCGAAGTGGATCAACCAGTTCGGTTCGTTCGCGGAGCTGGTCGAGCGGGTCGACGAGGTCAAGGGCAAGGCGGGCCAGAACCTGCGTGACCATCTGGAGGCGGTGAAGCTCAACCGCCGTCTCACGGAGATGGTCAAGGATGTCGAGCTGCCCCGGACGGTGACGGACCTGGAGCGGGCGGCGTACGACCGTACGGCGCTGGCGATGGTCCTGGACACGCTGGAGATCCGTAACCCCTCGCTGCGTGAGCGGCTGCTCGCGGTGGACCCCGGGGCGGCCGAGGCCGAGGAGGCCGGGCCCGTCGCCGAGGGTGTCGACATCGACGGGGCGGTGCTGGGTTCGGGCGAGCTGGCGCCGTGGCTCGCGGAGCACGGCGCCGGGGTGCTGGGTGTTTCCACGGTCGATGCGTGGGCGCTGGGTTCGGGGTCGGTCGCCGAGGTGGCGCTGGCGACGGGCGCGGGTCCCGCGGTGTGGTTCGACCCGTCCCGGCTGGACGAGCCGGACGAGAACGCGTTCGCCGCGTGGCTCGCCGACTCCGGCCGGCACAAGGTGATGCACAACGCCAAGGGCGCGATGCGGGTCTTCGCCGAGCACGGCTGGACCATCGAGGGAGTGACGATGGACACGGCGCTGGCCGCCTACCTCGTCAAGCCCGGGCGTCGTTCGTTCGCGCTGGACGCGCTGTCCCTGGAGTACCTGGGCCGGGAGCTCGGGCCCGCCGCGGCGGCCGACGGGCAGCTGGCGTTCGGTACGGACGAGCAGGCCGAGGCCGACGCGCTGATGGCGCAGGCCCGTACGGTCCTCGATCTGGGGGAGGCGTTCGGGGAGAAGCTCCAGGAGGTCGGCGCGGCGGATCTTTTGCGCGACATGGAGCTGCCCACGTCCAGCCTGCTGGCGCGCCTGGAGCGGCACGGCATCGCGGCGGACCGGGCGCATCTGGAGGCCATGGAGCAGATGTTCGCCGGCGCGGTGCAGCAGGCCGTGAAGGAGGCGCACGCGGCGGCCGGGCACGAGTTCAACCTCGGTTCGCCCAAGCAGCTCCAGGAAGTCCTCTTCGGTGAACTGGCCCTGCCGAAGACGAAGAAGACGAAGACGGGTTACACGACGGACGCGGACGCGTTGGCCTGGCTGGCGACGCAGACCGAGAACGAACTGCCCGTGATCATGCTCCGTCATCGTGAGCAGGCCAAGCTGCGGTCCACGGTCGAGGGTCTGATCAAGACGATCGCGGCGGACGGGCGCATCCACACGACGTTCAACCAGACGGTCGCGGCGACCGGCCGGCTGTCGTCGACGGATCCGAACCTCCAGAACATCCCGGTCCGCACGGACGAGGGCCGTGCGATCCGCCGCGGCTTCGTCGTCGGTGAGGGCTTCGAGTGCCTCATGACCGCGGACTACAGCCAGATCGAGCTGCGGGTGATGGCCCATCTGTCCGAGGACGAGGGGCTGCTGGAGGCGTTCACCTCCGGCGAGGACCTGCACACCACCGTCGCCTCCCAGGTGTTCTCGGTGGAGCGGTCCGCCGTCGACGCCGAGATGCGGCGCAAGATCAAGGCCATGTCCTACGGCCTCGCGTACGGGCTGTCGGCGTTCGGTCTGTCCCAGCAGCTGAACATCGAGGCGGGCGAGGCCCGTGCCTTGATGGACACGTACTTCGAGCGCTTCGGCGGTGTACGGGACTATCTGCGCCGGGCGGTCGACGAGGCGCGGGCCACGGGCTACACCGCGACGCTCTTCGGGCGCCGCCGTTATCTGCCCGACCTGAACAGCGACAACCGGCAGCGCCGTGAGGCGGCCGAGCGGATGGCTCTGAACGCGCCGATCCAGGGCACCGCGGCCGACATCGTGAAGATCGCGATGCTGAACGTGGACCGGGCGCTGCGCGAGGCGAAGCTCGACTCGCGCATGCTGCTCCAGGTCCATGACGAAATCGTCCTGGAGATCGCGCCCGGCGAGCGGGAGCGGACCGAGGAGCTGCTGCGCCGCGAGATGGCGTCCGCGGTCCGGCTCGACGTCCCGCTGGACGTCTCGGTCGGCGCGGGCCGCGACTGGGAGTCTGCGGCGCACTGAGCCAGGGCGCCGCTGTCACGCGGGGGAGGGCCGGAGGCCGGACACCACCAGGTGCCGACCCCGGCCCTCCGCCGTTCCCGACCGGGCTCCCACCGGCCCCGGCCTTCGGCCGTTCCCTGCCGGACACAGAACCGGCACCAGCCCTGGCCCTGGCCCTCCGCCGCTCCTGGCCGGCCCCCGCCGCTACCGTCCCCGGTCCTCGGCCACTCCCTGCCGGGCTCCCACCGCTGCGGGTCCCGGTCCTCGGCCGTTCCCTGCCGGACACAGAACCGGCACCAGCCCTGGCCCTGGCCCTCCGCCGCTCCCGACCGGCCCCCGCCGATGCCGGCCCCACCCTCCCGCCGTTCCTGGCCCTCATTTCCGCGCCGGGATCCTCGCTTCCGAGCCGGAAGCCGGGGGTTCTTCCCCTCCAAGGGACCCGTGTCCCGGCCGTCACCCGCGTGGCTCGCAGCGGGCGCCCCGGGCCGGGGGGTGACGTAAGGATGCGGGCATGGGTATACGCACGCTGCACCGCCGTACGGCCATGGCCACGACCGTGGTGGTCGCGACCGCGACGGTGGCCGCGGCCGTCGTCCCGGTGCTGCTCGCTCCGGTGCCCGCGATCGCGGCCGGCGCGGGCACGGCCCAGCTGCCGGGACCGGGCCTCACTTCCCGCGACGAGGGCCACGAAGAGGATCGCGACGAGGATCGCGAGGAGGATTTCGGCGCCCGGCTGTCCCGTGATCTTCAGGCGGCCCTGTCCGCGAGCCCGGGGACGGTCCTGGTCTCCGTACCCGAGTACAGGCGAGGCACCGGGGCCCGCACCACGGCCCGGGAGCGGTCGCGGTGGCCGGCGGTGGCCACCGGCGCCCGCGCGATCCTGGCCGCCGGCGCGCACCGCCTCCTGAGGTTCGCCCGGCTCCTCGAAGGCCGGCGCCGCAGGGTCTTCCTCGGGCTGCCGCGCGCACGGGGGGCGCACATCTCGGCCGGCAGGCTGCCCCGCGCCGCGAACGGCGGACGCGTCCACGGCATCGGTTCCTTCGACGGCCCGGCCCGCAGCTACCGGATCATCGTCCTGTCCTACGACCGTCAGTCGCCGTCGTACGGCGCCCGGTTCGTCGAGCGGCTCGCCCGGGCAGTGCACCGCGGCCTCGGCCAGGGCCGCGGCCTGCTCCGCGCCCTGGCCGCCGGGACCCAGGTCAGCGAGCGGCGGGCCGGCTCGGCTCCGTACGCTCCGCCGCGGGGCCGGGACGAGCCGGAGCGCGACGCCAGATCCTGACCGCCACGACGTACAGGCACAGGCCGAGTACCAGCCCGGCGCCCCCGCCGAAGCACAGCGGCGGAATGAGCTCCCACGGCTTCGCGACGGACTTCCAGTACGCCCACCACCGCACCGCCCGCTGTACGGCGGCGGCCAGCGCGAGGCCGCCGATCACCGCCGCGGCCAGCCCGCGGTCGGCGGCGGACAGCACGGGCACCCCGACGACGGGGCCGTCCGGCGCGAGGCGCAGCGCCCGTACGACGAAGACCACGATCACCACGGCCGCGAGGGCCGAACTGCCGTACTGGACGTACCAGTACAGCGGCTGTCCCGCGAGGGTCCGTCCGAGGAACGGCAGGAACCGCACTCCCCAGCGGTCGTGATGGGTGAACGCGTCCCACACCACATGGGTCAGCGCGCCCAGCGTCGCGGAGACGTACCACCACAGAACGGTCGGCGCGCGCACCGGCTCGCGTGCCGCTCCACAGCGCACGAGCTGTGCCGTACGCCCCTGTCGCGCCGCGGGCATCAGGGCGACCAGAGGTTCCCGCAGCACCAGCCAGGCGCCCACGACGGTCCATGCGATGAGCACATCGACGGTGAACACGCCGGTGAACGAGTGGGTGAACGTGCCGAACTCCATGGCCCCCGGTACGACACTGGCCGCGAAGTAGGTCAGGTCGGGGGCGAAGGAACCTGCCACGAGAACGGCGGGAACCAATCGGCCGCGGCCGTTTCCGTTCCCGCGTATTGCGGGCAGCACAGCGGCCGCGTGACTGAGAGTGAAGGGCAAAACGTCCCCCTGTGTCACCTGTTGACCGACTGTGTTCGGTCAGTTGATCGCCAGAGGTCAGTATGAGGGACGACGGGACATGGCCAACTGGTGAATATCGGGCGCGAACAGGTCCCTGGGCGACGGAAGTTGTCGTAGGGTCACCTGGGTTGCCGTGCGGGGGCGCACGGCCGGAAACAGCGGAATCGCACAGTTCCGAGGGGACGACAGGCCGCGGCCGGTCGTCGGTGGGAGGGGTTCACTCAATGGCGGCGCAATTCGGCAGGAGGCTGCGCAAGGGCGCGGCAACCACCGCTGTGGCCGCGGCCGCGGTC